>JADLHC010000154.1 GCA_020849035.1 Planctomycetia bacterium | reverse complement strand
ACTCTTTCAGTTCACTGTCTATCCATGCCGTCACGCACCCCTCCCCTCAGGAGAGGGATGTCAGAATCATCGGCAACGTCGGCACAAGGCCTGAACAGCCACGCAGAATGTGGGTAATTGAAAGGTTCACAGAGCGCTTACGTAGTACTCAACATCGCGAGCCGGAACGCCGCAATGTCCGATCCAGTAAAACCCGTGTTCCTCATGGAATGGCCCCGCGATTTCGAGTGCGCGAACGAAGGGCTCAAAGGGGTGAGGCAGTGGGGAGCTGCTAATTGCCGGCTCGTCTCTCATGTACTCCCAACACAGGAACTGATCTAGAAATCCAATGATCGTGCGCGACGTGAGTCCCGCGTCCGCGTAATGGCGCTGCAAGGTATCGCGGAGGCCGTCAGGCAATTCCACTCGCTGAGCGAGCGCATTCACTAGATTAGGATAGGGCCACTCCCGCGAGAGCCCGAGTTTCGCTGTCCAGAGAGCCATTCGATGAAGCCATTCTACTATGAGACGCGCCCCTTCGCGGCAATTCTCGGAGGCCGGGACAAATGAGAGCGTCAGGATTCTGTGGGCCGCAGCCTCAAGAGCGTTCGCGTTCCTGATCATGTTCCTCACGCCTCACTTCCAGCCTTCTATCAGCCAGCGCAGATGGCTCCAAGGGTCGGCTGTGACCTTTGGGGAGAGGTCGTGGGCACCCCAGGCGCCCGGATGTGGTGTTGTCCTCATACAACTGACCGCCGTATGGCAGGGTTAATTGCGAGAGAAAGTCGCCTCCTCGTGATCGTGAGATGTTTGAGTTCCTGAAGCGACTGACTGATGGCCACACGGGTGCGCGTGGCCTCGTCTGCGATGTGCGGATCGACGACGCCGTCCCAGTCAGGCTGGGGGTGGGCGAGCTTCCGGTCCTTGTCATCGATCATTTCCCTGAGCTCTTTGCGCTGCTGTTCGGTGATGGGCTTCCGGTTTTTCCACATCCAGGTCGCCGACGGGCAGTTCGGTCCCCAGGTCCTGCAGAGGTCGTTGGCGAGCATCAAGGCGCCCTCGACGTCGTCACAGGTCCACCAGCCGGGGTGGCCCTGGGAGGCGGCGAGGAGGGCCGTGAAAGTCTTGATGGAGCCGTTTCCCGCCTCGAGGGCGCCATTGTACTGCGGGTAGTACTTCGGGGAGACAAGAGAAACGACGCCGCGAAGCGCGAGGAGGCGATCGATGGTCTCGTTGCAGAAGTGCTTGCCGTTGTCGTGCTTGAGGACGAGGGGCGGGCCGTGCTGTTCGAAGAGTTCGATGAGGAGGGCGCGGACGTGCCAGGCGTCCGGGGAGACGACGGGGCGGCCGGCGAGACGATAGCCGCTGGCCAGGTCGCGGACGACGAGCACCCAGGGGAAGAGACCGTCCACCGGGAGGGGCGGCTCGGTGAAGTCGATGGCCCAGACGGCGCCGACGGTGCCCCACTTGAGGGAGTAGGTGATGACGCTCTTGCCCTCCACGGCGCGGCGGCGCCAGGCTTTGGCCAGGGCTTCGAGCCGGCGGCGGGGTTCGCGGGGGAAGGCGGCCTGGAGCGCGGGAGTGCCGACGACGCCGCCCATGTTCCAGAGAAACGTCTCGATGGCGGCCAGCGTGTCGTCGTCGGTGATGGCCGGCTTCGGTCCTTTCGGCGCGATCGAGAGGCGATCTTTGCGCCAGCGGCGGACCCATTCCTCGACGGTCCTCGGGTTGAGGCCCAGGCGCGTGGCGGTGTTCCATGTGCCGCGTCCGTGCTTGTGTCCGAGGAGGACGCGGGCGACGACGTGCAGCTTCGCGGCGCGCAACAGAGTGTCGCGCTCGACGCGGGTCGCGGCGTCCAGCCTTCCGCCGGCGAGCTTGATCTTCGCCTTGACGAGGCGGGAGTCGACGATCATCCGGAAGAGCCGCTTTCTTCGCCGGTCGGCGGCCACTTCGGTTCTCCTGCCTGGGGTGGCGGGGCCTTCGCCCGCTCCAGCAGTTTTTTTTTGCGGTCCTCGATGTCCTCCCCCGCGATGTCGGGGAAGGCGAGGGCGAGGACCTCGCGGACCTGGGCGATCTCGAGCTCGTCCTCGAGTTCGCGGATGCGGGCGCGGAGCTGCCGCTCGACCTCCGAGGCGGGGTCGGGGACGTCCGGCGGGCGGCCGACGGGCCTGGGCTCGGCGGCGGCGAGCATCCCGTCGAGCAGGCGCTCCCGGATCCGGTGAAACTGGGACTCGGAGACGCCGAGCTTCTCCGCGGCGTCCTGCAGCGGCAGTTTTCCCGCGAGCGTCTCCAGCACGAGGCGGACCTTGTGCTTCGCGCTCAGCGACGCCTCGTGGTCGGTCACGATCTCGGATCCCTTCGGCGGACGGCCCTTGGCCATAGGTTCCTCCCTGGCGTCCTGTGAAAACCCTCCCCGGCCCGGACGGAGAAAAGCGGCGCAGACCGGCGCGCCGGTCCGAAAGTCCGGACCGTCACGCCGCTTGCGCCGTGATCCTCGCATCCGGGCCGGGGAGGCGTCATTCGTTCTGCGACAGCTCCGGCACCGGCGCTCCAGCGGCGGGGGCGGCGGCGCGCAGCACCGCGACGGCCCGGAGGGCACGCGCGGACGTCTTCCTGCGCCGACGCCGCTTGCCTCCCGGTTCCGGCTTCTTCACCGGCACCTCCGCCAGGCCCACCGCCCGCCGCGCCACCCGGACCAGCGCCAGGAGGCGGGCGTTCTCGCGCGTGAGACGGGCCACCTCCCGCTCGAGCGACACCGACTTCGACTCCGCCGTCCGCCGCCGGCCCTTCGGCCGGGGCTCGCACGCGTGCACGAGGCCCGAAAGCGCCCGCGACTCCAGGTTGTAGTAGCGCGCCAGCGACACGCCCAGCGACTCCGCCGCCTCCGACGGAATCCGCGCGCCCCCCAGCACCTCGAGGATCGCCGCGGCGATCCTCCGCGAGTCGCCCGTCCCGCCCGCGATCCGCGGCCCCGACGCTCGCGGCCGCCTTGACTTCGGCTCGGGCTCCGTCTTCACCTTCTCCGCAACCGCGCTCATGAGCGGCCTCCTTCCGGCCCGTCATCGAGCCTCTGGAGTCCCTCGTCCAGCGGGCTCACGCCCGGCGCCGGCGGCTCCTCGTTCCCCGCGTCCGCGACCGCCGCAGGACCGTCGGCCCGCGGGCACACCGGCTCCGGCATCGAGGGGGCCGGCTCCTTCGGCGCCACCATCTCCACCTCCTGCCGCTCCGACCCCTCCCGCGTCATGATCATCCGCTCGCCCTCGGCATGCACGCTGAAGGCCTGCCCTCCCACCTGCCCCGTGACGTAAAACGGCGCCCTCGGAAGGCCGTTCTTCGCCAGCTCCAGCGCGTTGGCCGCCACCCGCGCCTTCAAGGTCGCCAGCACCGCCGGCGCCGCCCCGAAGAATCGGTCCGCCGGGACCAGGCCCCCGATCCCCTGGTGCGGCCTCCGGAAGTTGTAGTGGTCAATGAAGTGCCCGATCCGCTTGCGCGCGTCCTCAAGGTCCAGGAAGACCGCCGCCCCCACGCAGTCGTCCCACAGCGTCGACCAGAATCGCTCGATCTTCCCCAGCGTCTCCGGATGCCGCGGCGACGCCACCACGTGCGCGATCCCCTGCATCGCCAGCTCCTTCGCGAAGGCGCTCTTCCCGCGCCACGTCTTGTACTGCGTCCCGTTGTCCGTCAGCACCTCCCGCGGCGGCCCGTAGTTGGCGATCCCCGCCCGCAGGGTCTCGATCACCAGCGCCGACGACGCCGTCGCGTGCAGCCCGAAACCCACGATGAAACGGCTGTGGTCGTCCATGAAGCCCACGAGATGCACGTTCCGGTTCTGGCGCTTCAACCGGAAGGTGAAGATGTCCGACTGCCACATCTCCTGCGCCGCCGCACGCTCAAACCGCTTCGGCTCCGCCTCGTGCGCCTTCCGCCCCTCCTCCTCCGCCTCGTACCCCGCCTCGTGCAGCACCTTCAGCACCGTCGTCGCCGACGCCGACAGCCCCGGCCCGCGCAGGAGACTGTCGCTGATCCGCTGCACCCCCCACTCCGGATGCGCCTCCTTCATCATCACGATCGCCCGCCGCGTCACCTCCGAGAGCCGGTCCGTCGTCCGGGCCTCCCTCATCCGGTCCACCAGCCCCGCCGCTCCCCCCTCCTCAAACCGCTTCTTCCACGCGTACAGCGTGTGCTTGCCCACGATGTTCCCCATCAGCGCGAGGAAATCCCCCGCAGGCAGCCCGCTCCTCGTCCACGTGTCCAGGATCAGCAGCCGCCACTCCGCGCTCGAAGTGTCCGCCTTCACTACCGGCCCGCTTGCGGCGGAGCCTTTCACCATCGCCCGCGACCCGCGCGGCCCGCGCGCCTTCGGCGTCTCCTCGCCGGGAGCGTCGTCTTCACCCGCCCCTTCCACAATCACGTCGTCCGGCGGCAGCGGCGGCCTCCCCGCGCCTCCCGGAATCCCGGCGCCCGCCCCGGACGCCGCGGACTGCGGCTCAACCTTCCCATTCGCGGCGTCCTGCTCTTCAAAGCTCAACATGTCTTCCTCCTCGTTGCCGGTGCCCCCGGCGTCGGGGAGGAGGGACTATCTCACGCTATTTCCAGCCCATGGCGTCGGTGAGTTGTGGTGAGGAGGACATTCGATCGTGTGGACGTACTTGGTCTTGGCCTCAGCCCGATAAATCAGCATCGATCCCTCCGGCCCGACGACAGTCGAAACCATCTCATTGAGCGTCCAGGGTTCGTCTCGATCGTTCGGAAAGACGAAGAGCCGTGAAGAAGTCGCTCTAAGTTGATCGACGACCGCTTCGCTCGATTTCAAGAGGGGCAGGTCGATGGGAGGATGCAGGATCATGGCCACTTTGTATGACCACGGTGACGGCGGCGACTTGCGACGTCGAGAGTACGAGGCGGATATCGCTACCCATCGTGGCCCACCCACGCGCACATGTGCCATCCCCGTTTCCCGAGGAGCCGATGTTCGGCCTCGCGATCCACGTCCGCGTGAACTCGCTGACCTGCCTGGGCTGCGAGGTGCGGTTCGGCCCCGAGAACGCCAAGTTCAAGCGCGGGAAGGACTGGAACGTCGCCCGCGGCGTCCAACTCGTGTGCCCTCGGTGCGGCAGCACGAAGACGGTGCCGGAGCTGGACGTCGAATTCCGGGACCTGTCGCGGCCACCGCCGAAGTCTCAGCCCTGACGGCGGCGGGCCCACTTCGGTCAGTCCGTTCCCCTCACGTGCAGGAGGACTCTTCGCGCCGCCTCACGGTGGTGTCGCTTCGAAATGTGGAAATGGATCTCGGTTTGGAACTCCGGCCACTGTCCCTCCGCGCGGATGAGGTGAACGACCTCGGCCTCGATCGTCTCCATTTCGACCTCGGCGGCCTTCGATCTCTTGGGGTGGCTCCAGACGAAAACGATTACGTCGCGCACCCTCTTCCTCCAGGGGTACCCGTGATAGCCGTGCTTTCCGTCTGCGGTCCACCCGTAGCGCAAGCGCGCCCGGAGCGGTTGCTTCGTGATGCCGACGTAGATCGTCTTGCCTCGAGCAACCACGAGGTAGAGCTTCGGCCCCTTCTTTCGACACCCCGGCGGCATCTTGCCGTCCCCACGGACCTCGAAGTCCGATCTGGAGCACCGGAGGCCAACCCGTTCCGGGCCAAGCAGGCGGAGTCTTGATGCCGATGATGCCCGCTTCACCGGGCACCCCCGCGCTTCCGCCTGTTCTTGCTCCCCTTCGGCCGGCCGGGTCCGCGCTTCTTGTTCTTCGCCCCCTTCGGCCGCCCCGGGCCGCGCTTCGTGTTCTTCGAGCCCTTCGGCCTGCCAGGTCCGCGCCGCGGCGGAGCGCCATCGAGCCCGGCGATCTCGATCCGGGTCCGGATCTCGACTGGAATCAGCCGGTAGACTCGCGCCTTCCCAAGGGTGCCCGCCGCTGCCCTCTCACCCAGCAGTGCGAGGATGCGCTCTCGGCTCCCGACGACGACCTGCTTTCGGCCGTGGGCCAGCAGCATCTCCGGCTCGGTCCTGCCACTTCCCCGCTTCGCCATGTTGCCTCCTGCGGAAACGGTAGCGGGGGCGAGGCTGCAGGGCGAGCGAATCCGGCGCACGAGTGGGCCCCTGGCGCGTTCGGTGGGCATGAAGGGCGACGTGGGCGGGAACCCACCCCCGGGCGCGTCCTGGGCCAACGTCGCGCGTCCCGGCCCGGTCATTCCTGACCGCTCCGACGGTCGCTTCTGACCGCCGAAGCCGTTTGGTCGCAATCTCAGATAAATCGGGCACGTCGCTTGATCTTCAGCGTGTGTACGCGAACATGAAGCTGAAGCCGCCGGAGCGGCGGCCATTCGAGGAAATGCCCGTGAAGACGAAAGCCATCGCCGTCCAGAAGCCGCTGGCGCAGCGCCGGACCCGCCGCGCCGACTTCGAGCGCCGGACCCCCATCGGCACGCTCGGCGTCGTCGATCTCCGCTCCTGCATCGGTCGCGACGGGATCGCGTACAGCTACGGGCTCCTGCTCGATGGCAAGCCCGCCGCCATCGTCCGCGACGAGGGGAACGGCTCGATGCTCTGGCTCGACTGGCGCGACACCGCGACCGAGAAGCTGGTCAGCGACTACGCGAAGACCCTCCCGCCGCTGGTCCAGGACGGGTACTCGATGCCCTACTGCGTGGACCTGATGCTGGCGGAGCTGGCGGACGCGGCAGACGCGGCGGGGGCGGGACTGTGAGTGGACCCCGACCTCGCTGCACCGGCAACTATTACAGTTTCCCGGCTCCGCGCTACTCCTCCTCGTCCTCTATTTGATCGTCAGCCACGCGGATGTGCTCTCGCAGTACGTCGCTCCAGTCCAGCCGTCCCCGGGCTCCGAGTGTCAATACCGCTAGCCTCGACGGCACCCCGCGACCAGCCATCACGAGGCGAGCCGCCTCCACCGCGCTGTTTGCATGCGCTCCGACGTCGGACTGTGGATCGGCAAGGCCGAAAGTGAGGAACGTTGCGAAGTCCCATCCGAGGTTCGCGACATCGCGCCGCTTCTCGCCAAGTTCCCGTTTGGAGCCTCCGCGTTCCTTCTTGGCTTCGCCTACGTCGTCAGCGAAGTCGGTCGCCGCACATACCGTCGGGGTCGGCGAACCCTGACGAGCATCGGCGAAGTGGTAGAAGATGAAGTACCCAGCGCCCTCTGCGGAGAGGAGCACTTCGACTTGGTCAAGATCAATTCTGCATCGACCTCTGGCGTTGGCCTTCTTCGCTTGCAAACGGGCAACCTTGTAGAACTCCCCACCTCCGAGGTCTCCGTGAACGACAAGTCCGAGGTCAGCTCCTGTAAACTTTTCTCGACTGGCTGTCGCCGTGTCGAAGTACGCCAATCTCATGCCGTCTCGCTCGGTCTGCTGGCTCAGCGAGGAGAGGGCGAACCATCTTGGGGCGAACTCTTCGACTCGCTCCAGAAGCTGCGAGACCAAGTGACCTGTCAGTCGCTCCTCGTGACTCCAGTAGGGCACATACAACTCGTGGAACTTTCCCTCCGCTTCCACTGCCGCCCAGAACAGGGCCCATAGAGGATTGGGATCGAAGGCGGAGGGCTGGGAGAGCATTTCGCCGAAGATCGTTCTTGGGCTGCCACCCTCGTGGGCGAGTAGGGACTCCCATTCGCGGGGATGAATTCGCCAGGTAGGTCCCCACGTGGCACACGGCCTTCCCCTGAAATACTGCGACCGGAAGGCGAGACGGAGACTCGAGGCGAGGACTTCTCGACGGCGGGCAAGACCGCCGAAACCTGTGCGGGACCTCATCCGACGGTTCGAAATCTGAGCTGCGATTTCGGTAAGACCCTGCAGATCCTGTTTCGAAGGTGCGCTGGCATTTTCCATGAATCCTCCTCGTTCGACAGACAATGGGGGGCGCCGCCCGTCGGGATGGTAGACGCAGCTCGGGAGACAGCCAACAAAACATCCGCGCATCGACACGTGTGTGCGCGCTCCACGCGCCGGCTGCGTGCGCGGCTTCTTTCTTGTGCAGACGGCCCCCGTCTTGTAGTCTTCCATCCGGCTCAGGACCGCCCCGGGCTGGTGCCCGCGGGTCAGACGCCTGGCCGAAACCGTCCAAGGAGGTTCGTATGACCAAGACTCTGCCCGTCCGTTTCCCCTACCACGTGCTTAAGAACGTGGCGTCGCCCGAGGATGTCGAAGCCGGGCGGCATCGCTACGCAGGAAGCGCCCCCGCGTCGTCCTACTTCGAGCTCTCCGACGACGAAAACGTGCGCCGCTTCCTGCAGAAGACGCCGGAGGGCGGCAGGCGCAAGCCGACGCTAGTCAACCAGGCGATTCTCAAGACCCTGAAGAACAACATCGACGAATTCTCCGTGCTCAACGGCGGCGTCGTGCTCGTCGCGCGCGGCGCGGAGATTGACGATAAGGGCAAGACGGCCGCGCTCTCCGAACCGAGCATCATTAACGGCTCCCAGACCCGCGGCATCCTCGCCGAGTACTTCGCCTCGCCGGGCGTGGGAGGCAAGTTCCCGAGCGTGTCCTTCGAGCTCATCGTCACCGACGACGAGGATCTCATCGCCGAGATCTCCATCGCCCGCAACACGCAGAACGACGTGAAGGACGTGTCGATCTACGGGCGCCGCGGCCTCTTCGAGGACCTCGAGCAGTCCATGGCCGCCGCCTTCCCCGACGAGAAGCTCCGGATGAGCGAGACCGACTTTGGCGACACCTTCCTCGACACCGAGAAGCTCGTTCAGGTCGTCACCGCCATGTCGCCGGAGGCGATCGCCTATCCCTCGACTGAGAAGCGCGAGCAGGTCGACGAATCGCGGTTCAGGATCTACGCCTACCGCCACCGCGCCCGCTGCCTCCAGGACTTCGCCCGGGTAATGGATCCGATCAAGGCGAACGAAGATGGTAAGGACTACAGCCGGACGAGGAAGTTCATCCTCAACATCGCCCCCTCCGCCTGGGCGATCTACAAAACCCTCAAGAATCACCCGGAGCTCGCCAAGCGCATCCGCTCCGTCGAGCGCGAGACTCCTCGCGAGATCGCCGAGGACGGCATCCCCGACGGGATCGTTTTCCCGGTGCTCTCGGCCCTGTCGCAGTTCGCGAAGGAGTCGAAGGGGACTTGGCGACTCAGCATCCCCCAGGACTTTGACCTCGACGACCTCTGCCGCCAAGCCAACTTCGCGTACACCAGCGGCGCCGGGAAGAACAACCCCAACACCATGGGCAAATCCGCCCCGTGCTACCACCAGCTCCATTCCGTCGTAGGGACGTTTCTCAAGTACCGCCGGTAGTGCATTACCCTCCAACCCCAAGCCCGCCGCGCGGACAGCGTGCGGCGGGCTTCTTTAGTCTAGTCCATTCTTCTGAGCCGCGCGTGGTCGGCTGCAGCAGCCGTCGAATCAGCTAACTTCCCCAAAGGGCCGACTGAACTCGTTAAGCGACTTCGCCTTACATCTCGAACCGGACTCCAGAGAGAGTTCGCCGACAGTCATCCCCGGGGTCCCCGGAGGCGACGAGTTGCAACTTCCGCGACGGGCTCAGTAACGCGGCCTGAAATCGCCGGTCGCCACAAGTCCCGTCCCCGCCCACAAATAAAAACACCCGGCGTCCCTCGCACGCTGGCGGGCTGTTAACCCGCCTTCCGGAAATCGTGCGCGAGACGACGGGTGTAGCTCCCCGGAGAAGACCGATGGCGAAATCGCGGGCCTGCCGACCGCACGACGCAAGTCATGTAAGCACAACGGGTTCCGAGTGTCGCGAGATTCGATGACGAACCTGTCTCCCTCGTGTGGAGCCCGTTTCTCCTCGTTCTTTCTGAAGTTGTTAACCCGGAGGATTCCGAGCGCAACGCTCTCGCGGGCATTCCCGATCCCTGTATAATCCGGTCGT
>JADLHC010000153.1 GCA_020849035.1 Planctomycetia bacterium | reverse complement strand
GCCGCGCTTCCCGAGCGCCGCGGCGAGTCCCTCGGCGTGCGCCTTCTCCGGGACCAGGTCCGGCCGGACCCCGAGCCACGCCAGCGCCGCCATCCGCGTGCGGTCGCCGACCGCCGCGACCTGCGCTTTGCCGAATGCCCGCGCGTCCAGGCCGAGCCGTTCCATCGCCTCCGCCGCGTGCTCCACGCCCCTCGGGCTCGTGAAGACGACCCAGTCGAAGCGGGCCAGCCCGCGCACCGCCTTCTCGAGCGGCCGTGGATCGCGCGGCGGATGGAATGCCAGCGCCGGCAGGCGGGTCACCTCGGCGCCGAGGGCTTCGAGCATCGAAGCGCCCGGGTCGTCGCCGTCCGGGCGCGCCACCAGCACGCTGACCCCGTGAAGCGGGCGCTTCGCGAACCAATCGAGCGAGCCGCGGAGCCGCACCGCCGCGCCGACGATCACGAGCGAGGGCGGCCGGATCCCGGCCTCTTCCGCGAGCACGGCGATCGTCGCGAGCGTCCCCTCGACCACGCGCTGCCGCGCCGTCGTCGCGCGCTCGACGACGGCAACCGGCGTCGTGGCCGGCCGCCCGGCCCGCACGAGTTTCCGCGCCGCGTCCCCCAGCGTGTACGTCCCCATGTAGAACACCACCGTCCCCTTCAGCCGCCCCAACTCCCGCCACGGCGGCGGCGCCCCCCCCTTCGCCCCGTGCGCCGTCGCGAACGTCACCTCCTGCGCCACGCCGCGGTGCGTGAAGGGAATCCCGGTCGTGGCGGCCGCGCCGAGCGCGGCGGTCACCCCCGGGACGACCTCAAACGGAATCCCCGCCGCCGCGAGCACCGCCGCTTCCTCGCCGCCGCGTCCGAAAATGAACGGGTCCCCGCCCTTCAGCCGCACGACCCGCTTCCCCCGCCCCGCCTCGCGCACCATCGCCGCGTTGATGCGCCGCTGCTGCGCGTCGCGGCTCGCCCGGCCGGGGGCCTCCTTGCCCACGAAAACGCGGCGGCAGTGCGGGTCCACCGGGATCGAAAGAAGGCGCGAGTCCACACGCCGGTCGTAGAGCACGACGTCGGCGTGCGCCAGCAGGTCGTGCCCCCGCCGCGTCAGCAGCCCCGGGTCGCCCGGGCCCGCGCCGACGAGGGCGACGTGGCCGACCGGCCGGCGGCGCGTGGACATCTAGCCCGGCTCCCGGAAGGGGTTGAGGGTCTTCACCCCGGGCCGGCGGAAATCGCGCTCGTTGCCGGTCACGATCGTGAGGCCGTGGCGCTTTGCGGTCGCCGCAATGTAGCTGTCCTCGATCGGCATGGTCCGCCCCTGCCGGCGGAGGTCCGACCACAGCTCGGCCCAGGCATGGGCAACCGAGCCATTGAACGAAATGACGCGGCCCTCCATCGCGGCCAGTGTGTCGCTCAGCCACGCTTGCAGGGACGCGCGCTCGCGGCCCTCCCTGGAGCGGACCCAGGCCGCCAGCTGTGCGATGACGACGGAGCTGGTGAAGCAACGCTCCTTCTCGCGCTCGATCCAGGCGATGACCCTGGCGTCGCCGCGCGTCCTGGCGAGCTGGCTGAGCACGTCCGCGTCCAGCAGCCAGCTCATAGGCGGCGGCGCTTCGGCAGCCGGCGGCTCCGGGGAGGCAGGTCGTCCATCGGGACCGGGCAGCGCTTGAAGACTGCCACCCAGTCGCGCCCCTTCGGGAGCCTTCGCAGCGTGACAACCTGGTCTTCCGGGTCGAAGCTCGCCTCGAACTCGTCGCCTGGGGAAGCCGGGGCGAGGGAGGCGGGGATGCTCACGCGCCGCTTGGAATCGAGCCGGAGGATCATGGTGGGATTATCCCACCCGGTCGTCCGGTGGGCAAGGAGGCGCATTTCCTAACCCCGGGCTCTTCAGAATCGGGAAGAGATCCGTGCCCTCGGCGCGGAGCCGGCGGTCGACCTTGAGTTCGCTTCCGTCGAAACCCCGCCGGCGCAGCGCCGAGGGCCGGGTCTCTTCCCGATTCAGAAGAGCCCGAATTTCTTCTGCTTGAACGCGTCCATGCACGCCTGGTGCGTGTCGTGGAGCTCGAACACCTTGTCGAGCTTCGTGATCTTGAAGACTTCCTTGATCGCCGGCTTGATGCACGCCAGCTTCATCACGCCCTTTCCCTCCGCGACCTTCTTGTGGATCGCGACCAGCTTGCCCAGCACCGCGCTCGAGAGGTACTCGACGTTGGAGAAGTCGATCATCAGCTTGATCTTGAAGGTGTTGTCCACCAGCCGCATCAGCTCGTCCGCGATGACCTTGACCGTCGTCTCGTCGAGGATCCGGGCGTCCTGCAGGAAGACCACGGTCACGTCGCCGGCCGTCTGGGTGTAGAAGTGGTTCTTGGTGGGGTCGATCGACATGGTCATCCTTTCTTGCGGAGGAGGACGAGGCACGAGCCGTTCCGATAGTACCGCACGTCGTCCATGATGGACTTCATCAATACGATGCCGCGCCCGTGCTCGAGGAGGAGCGACTCGGGGTCGTCGGGGTCGGGGACGTCGGAGGGCTTGAAGCCCTCGCCCTCGTCCTCGATGCGCAGCGACCAGTGCGTCGGGGTCTCGTAGAGCCCAGCCAGCACCTTCTTCCGGTCCGAGAACTTGTTCCCGTGCTTGATCGCGTTCACCAGCGCCTCGTCGAGCACCAGCCGCAGCTTCATGTCCTCCTCGTCGCCGCGGATGAAATTCCGCCCGTGGAGGTCCTTGAGGAGCTTGTTCAGCGCGACGTCCTTCTCGGGGAGCTGGGACGGCAGCTCCATTTCCAGCAGCGGCTTCCCGAGGTCGGGCGGCGGGTCGGGCGTGTGCAGGAACTCGATCGGCATCGGGTCACTCCTTGCGTTTCACGATGACGAGCGTGAAGTCGTCGCGCTGCGCGGCGCCGTCGCAGAACCTGAGGACGTCCTCGTAGACGGCGTCCACGATCGCCTGCGCGCCCTGCGCCTTCGTCGCGTCGAGGATCGCGCGCAGCCGGTCGCGGCCATAGCTTTCCGTCGCGGGGTTCATCGCTTCCCAGACGCCGTCCGTCGAGAGCACGAGGATGTCGCCCTTGCCCATCGGGGGGACGTCGGCGGAGGGGAAGTCGCTTCCGGGCAGGATTCCGAGCGGCACGCCGGTGGAGTCGAGTTCCTCGCAGGTTCCCGCCGCGGCGCGGAGGAGGAGGGGAGCGTCGTGGCCCGCGGAGGCGTATTTCATGGCGCCGGTCGCGGGGTCCAGCGCGCCGTAGAACAGCGTGATGAAGCGCTCGGCCTCCATGTCGCGGGAGACGAGGTCGTTGAGGGTGGGGAGGACACTGCTGGGGTTGGAGGTCTGGCGGGACAGCGCGCGCAGGAACGACCGCGCCGACGCCATCAGGAGGGCCGGGCCCATGCCGTGCCCCGAGACGTCGCCGATCGCGAGCCCCATCCGGCCGTCCGGCAGCGGCACGAAGTCGAAGTAGTCGCCTCCCGTCGCGTCGCAGGGGATGGATTTCCACCCCACGTCCCACCCCGGCATGTCGGGGGACTCCTTCGGCAGCAGCCCCTGCTGCACGTTCCGCGCGATCGAGAGCGCCTGCTTCGTCTTCTGCTGCTCGATGTAGTCCTTGAGCAGCCGCGCGTTCTCCAGCGCGATCGCGCACTGCGACCCGAACGCGAGCAGGAACGACTCGTCGTACCGCGTGAACGCCCCGTCCTTCTTGTTGATCACCTGCATCACGCCGATGACGTCGTTCTCCTTCGTCAGCAGCGGCGCGCAGAGGATCGTTCGCGTCACGTACCCGGTCTTGCGGTCGAACTCCGGGTTGAAGCGCGCGTCGTTGTACGCGTCCGGGATGTTCACGATCTCCTTCGTCGCCGCGACGTGCCCCGCGATGCCGCGGCCGACGGGGAAGCGGATCATCGTCGCGGCCTTCTGGGCGATGCGCGCGACGAGCTCGTTCGTCCGCTTGTCCACGAGGAACAGCGAGGCGCGGTCCGCGTTCATGACGCGCACCGTCTCGGACAGGATGATCCCGAGCAGCTCGTCCGTGTCGTGGACCGACGACATCTTCCGCGTGACGTCGAGGATCGTCTCGAGGTCGCGCGCCTTCTGCTCCGGGTCGACGTCGCTCAGCATCCGGGTCGGCGTGGTCATGCGGCGCGGGATTGTACCGGGCCGGCCGGAAGATGCGAGCGCGCTTCCCCCGACGCGTGGTATATCTGGCGCTTCACCATGCCCGGCAACACCACGCGCCATTTCCCCGAAGACCGCCGCGCCTCCCGCCGCGTCCCCGTGCTCTTCTCGGCCGTCCTCAAGCGCGCCGGCTGGCGCTCGCAGATCGCCGAGGTCCTCGACCTTTCGGACTCCGGCGCGCGGGTGATGCTCCGGTTTGCGATTCCCGAGGGAAGCGACGTCGCGCTGAGGGTGCCGGGTCCTCACGGGAAGATCGAGATCCCCGCGACGGTTGCGAACTGTCCCACGCACGGCGCCCTGCCCGTGGCGGGGCTCCGGTTCCGCGCGGCGGAGGCGGTGCGGCGGGAGCTGCACGAGATCGTGGAGCGTGTGGACCGTGCGCGGAGGAGGCTGGCGGAGGAGGCCGCGCCGGCGGCGCAGGCGGCGCCGGCGCCGGGCGGGACGCGCGTGACGAGGCGGACGACGCGCGCGAAGAAGCCTGCGAAGGGCGGTGCGGGGGCATGAGCGAGGAAGGGCTGGCGGGGAACCCGGAGGCGCAGCAGCGGGCGCTGGCGGAGGTGTCGGGCAAGTCCACGCTGACGCGGCTGCTGCCGGCGGTGGCGGCGTACTCGCTCGGGGCGATCCCGCTGTCGCGCGACGACGACGGCATCACGCTCGCGACGTTCCCCGGGATCTGCGCGGGGGCGCTGGCGCTCCTGCGGCGTCACCTCGGGGCGCCCGTGAAGCCGTTGGAGTTCGACGAGAACGTGATGGCGTTCTTCGTGGACAAGATCTACCTGAACGGCCGCGGCGTGAACATCCACACGTTCCGGATGCCGGACTTCCTCGACGACCCGGGAAACGACGAACGGGTGCTGTCGCCGAAGGTGGAGCGTCCCGAGGCGGCGGGCGGGGGGCTCGCGGCGGGGAAGATCCTGCTGGCCGACCTGGAGCTTTCCTCATGGCTTCGCGATCTCGAGGACCCGGCGCCGGCGCGGCTGGATGCCTGGAGGCTGGGGGAGTTCTGCCCCGGGTTCCGGCGCGAGGGCTCGCGCTGGACCGTATGGCTCCCGGGCCCCCTTCCGCCCGACGTCCCCCTCCTGCTCCAGTTCTCTGAGGACTACTCGGGCGGCGAGTTCTTCCGCGACCTCACCGGCGAGCCGGTCCGCGAGTTCCCGTACATCCTGTTCCCCTCGGAGGTCCAGATCCTCGGCGTCCGCCCCGACGGCGCGCTGCTCCTGTACGTCGACGGGGCCACTCACGCCGTCCAGCCCGGCGAGACGCCGACCTTCGGCACCGAGTACTGGCTCGTCCGGCACGGGCACCGGTTCCACCGGAAGCTCGCCGTCTCGGTCCGCGCCGTCGCTCTCGCGGACCGCGCCGACCTCGACGTCCGTCCGCCGTTCGCCGGCGCCGGCGCCGCGGAGCTGCGACGCTGGCTCCATGCCTGACGCCGCGAAAAAAAAGCCCCGCGGCTTCCCGCGGGGCTGGAGGCGGTCCTCCCGGTCCTACTTGTGCCGGTGGTACTTGGGCGGATTCTCGATCACGATGCACCCGCTTCCGGCGGCCGCAACCACGGCCAGCGCCAGCACCAGCAGCAGCCTCTTCAGCATTCTCCCCTCCTCAGTTTAGCGGTCCCGACCGTCCACTCCCCGGCGGCCCCGGCTCGGGTGCCGGTCGGTTTCCCCGCAGGATACACGCCCCGCGCCCCGCAACCTACAAGTTGAGCGGCGTCAGGCTTTGTTCATCTGCTGCAGCGCCGCCAGCGCCGAGTACAGCGCCGTCCCCTTCCGCTGCACGATCCAGTCCCAGCCCGCCTTCGTGAAGTCAGCGAGCTGAAGCGGCCGCTTCAGCTCGATCCGCCCGTCCTTCCCCTTCAGGAACGCCAGCTGCCTCATCTGGTCCTGGCTCACGACCTTCCAGCCCAGGTCGAAGATCTTCATGTAGGCCGCGAGCGAGTTGTTCGTCGGCCCGAACCCCGCGGCGTAGAGGTATTTCTGCTCGAGGTCGTTCCCCACGTCCTGCGCGCTCCGGTACCGCTGGTTCTTGTCCACCCGCAGCATTTTCATCACGATCGCCGACAGCACCTCCGGGATGTCCCTGCGGACCTCGTGCGGGGCGGGGAAGGGCTGCTGGAAACAGGCCTGGAGGTACTGGATCTGCTGGATGAGGGGCATGCCTGCGGGCGTCTGGAGCAGGTTGATGCCGGTGAGGATCTCGTAGGCGACGAGGCCGAGGGAGAAGATGTCGGAGCGGCCGTCGAGCGTATCGTTGGCGACCTGCTCGGGAGACATGTAGTTGAGCTTGCCGGCGAAGAGCTGGATGGCTTCGGCGCCGGTGACGGCGACGCCGAAGTCCGTGAGCTTGGCGACGCCCTGGTTGTTGATGAGGACGTTCTCGGGCGTGACGTCGCGGTGGACGATGTGCTCGTGGGCATAGGCCAGCGCGCGGCAGACGCGGCTGATGACGAACGCGGTGAGCGGGCAGGGGATGAGCGTGAACTTCTCGATGTGTTCGTGGTGAAGGGAGCGGAGGTCGGTCCCCTCGACGTAGTCCATGGCGAGCAGGTACAGCCGGCGTGGGTCCTTCTTCTTCTCGACGACGTGGATCACCGGCTGCAGCCGCCGCACCGGCGGCCGCACGGGCGCGACGTGGTGCTCCATCCCCGTCGCGCCGACGGGCTTCCCGTCCAGGATCGCGCGCCGCTGCGCGAACGAGGGCACCGAGAGCTTCTTGCGCACCCCGCCGTGCTCGAACTGGTAGTTGTCGATGACCTGGCGGATGTTCTCCGGCAGTTCGGAGTACGCGATCGATTCGAGCCCGTACGTCTTCACGATGTTCT
>JADLHC010000152.1 GCA_020849035.1 Planctomycetia bacterium | reverse complement strand
GAAGACTCGGAGTTCTCGTATGTGCTGTCCGGCCTGCAGGACAGCGACGTGATGGGCTGGGTGATTCACTATCGATTCAAAAGAACAGTCGGTCGTACCAGCGCAATCGCGATGAAATTGGTCCATCTGCGAGAAGGTGCCGCGTGTCAGTTCAATGAATTCGGAAAGTGCCGGTGGCGCTTCATTCGCAAAACGGGCTCGGGGATTGTGATTGACAGCTTTGGAAGCGGCCCATCGTTTGAGGCTCACGCGAACGGCAAATTCGGAGAGGGTTTCAAGCTCCTAGAAAAGGCCGTGGATCAAATGGCGAAGATCGGGACACCATTTGAAGATGACAGTAACGAGTCGACAGGAGAAGACTTGGCTATTGGGAGCGGCGTGAAGTTGTTCTACGCGTACTCGCACAGCGACAAGAGCCTGCGAGATAAGCTCGAAAAGCATCTGGCGCTATTGAAACGTCAAGGCAAGATCTCCAGCTGGCACGATCGCCGGATCCTAGCCGGTGCTCATTGGGAGGAGGAAATTGACGAGAACTTGGAATCGGCGCAAGTAATACTTCTCCTCGTTAGCGCGGACTTCATCGCATCTAACTATTGTTATGGAAAGGAAATGAAACGGGCTCTGGAGCGCGAGAAAGCAGGAGAAGCGAAGGTCATTCCCGTGATCCTGCGGCCAACCGATTGGAAGTCGGCACCATTCGCCAAACTCCAAGCTCTGCCCGATGATGGCAAGGAAGTAACCTCATTTAGGTCGCACGACAAGGGGCTCCTCAATGTGGCCGAGGGAATTCGCAAGTTGATTGAGGAGCAGTTCGAATGAGGCATTTCGCAGTTAGTGTCGATCATCCTAGAGTTGCGCGGCAAGTCGCAATCACATCATTTGCTGAGCCAGGGCCGCGATCTCCCTGAAAATTGTAACTATCCACCGCCTAGAACCATTCGGCGCTGCGTGTGAATCCCTCAAGAAGGTTCCAGGACGACTACCTCGATATCGCTTTCCCGCGAGGGACATCGTGGCGCTGTCAAACTTGGTTGCAACGTCCTGGCTCCCGTGAGTAACGCGGTGTCTTACAGCCGCAAATGACCGCAGATGAGGGCTAGCGGATCCTAAGATTCGCTCGTGCGGTCCGCTTGCAAAAAAGCTCCGCGATCGTTGAACAACGTCGTCCACGTTGTGCCACAGCAAGAACGGCCTTCCACCAAGCACTGCGGCTTGCGCCGCTGCGAGATTGGTCGCGTAGCGCCCGCCGGTTGTCAGCGGAACTCGGCCGGTCTTCGAGTTCTCTCCGCAGAGGTAAATGTAGAATGTCGACTCGAGAAACACCTCCCATTGGACGAAGACGCGAAGATACGCCTGCTCATATAGTGCCTCTACGATCTCAAGATTCGTCTTCGGTCCGGTAGTCAGGTTGGCTTGCACAAGCCAAGACTCACCGAGGCCAAGAATCGCTTGGCTTCTGTCAATCGTGGATCGAATCGATGCTTCTAACGAAGCCGGCTTCATGGACTTCCGGTCGATCAAAACGCAAGTTTGTAGAGCGTTTCAAATCGCACTGTTCGTGGTCCAATGTTGTCGGTCTGCTGCGTACAAGCTCGCACGAATTCCTGAAACTGTGATGCGACCCTTTGATCCTCTCGATCTCGAGTGATCTGTTCTGACAGCGTATTTGCCGCATCGACCAAGCTTGTTCTCTCGGAGTTCGTGAGCATCCGCTTCGGCGAGCGGGGTAGCGCTTTTGGTAGAGAAAAGAGGCGGTGGCGGACTACGCAGTACAGTGTATAGAAGAGGGGAGGTCGTCTGAATTCCGAGGAGCTGAGCGTGTCTGAGAAGGTCTCTGTGATCGCGTCGATGCACTTCTTGAATCGGGTGCAAGTCTTAGTTTGGGCTTTGAAATCCTTGTCGTACTTGTCGTAGTACTCGTCGAGGCTCTTCTTCTTGTCTTGCATTCCGTGCAGTTGTGCAACGAGAAGCTCGCTAACTAGCTCGGCCTCAAGCATCCTCGCGATGCCCTGCTCAGTGAATATCCTGTTGGAGCGCCAGAACTCAAGATGCTCATGGCCGAGCGAGTAAACCGATTGCTTGAACAACCCAAAGAAGCGACCGTTTCTGAGTTCCTGCGAGTTCAATGGAACGCTATATGTATTCAACCGAGCAAATAATTCGAGAATCTCAACATCGGAGGCGGAGCTGAAAACCTGGGCATTGAACGGGTAAGCCTTCAACCGAAGTTTTTCTGCTCCCGAAAGCTCCTTGAATGTTTTCCCTCCCCACGGAGCTCCCAGAGATTCCGAAAGTGCGTACTTGTTGTCTAGGAAATCTAGCACGGCTGAGATGCGCTGCTGCCCATCAATGACTTCGTGGATCACATCCGTCAGCTCTGCGGATTGCACCATTCGAATGTAAATCGGTGGAACCGGCATTTCTCGCAGCAGTGTATCGATGAAATAGGCCCGAGCGTCGCTCTTCCAGACGCCGCGACGTTGGAATTTCGGAGTGAGGTTCAGTTGGCTGTTGCTTCGCCAATTCAGAAAGTCTGAGGGGCGATAGGTTGAGGTAAGTGGTTTTTCCATGGCGATCTTCCTCGAATGGAAAGGTAAGACTCATTAATTTGGCAGCTGCGACTTTTCTAACTCCCTCACTTCCACGCCACCGCCGCCGAGCTAGGCCCGGCAAGGTGGATCACCTCGAACTTCTTGAACCCCGCTTCGCCGCACCAAGCGCGGAAGTCGGCGCCGGTGTAGTCGAAGGCCTCGCCGAACTCGATGAGCATGTTGAGGGACATGAGGAGGCCCTGGACGGAGCGGGCGAGAGAATCGAGCGCCGTCGATGGCCGGACCTCGCTGCGCGCCGCCGCGAACGGCCGCGGCGGCGCTTCGCTCGCCCCGGCCGCTCGCCGTCGCTCGATTCTCTCGCCCGCTCCCGGAAAACGGCTACGGCCCGTCAGAGTGAAGACGGCGCCTGCCCACGCGGCGGCGTAGCTGTCCGGCCGTTCAACGGGTCTGCTCACGCCGCTCCTCGGCTTCTGCAGAACTCGCTTACGCCCCCGGCGGCGATGCACTTCTTCGCGACCGGCGCGACGGCGGGCAGGTCGAAGGACGTGCACGTCATGTGCGGGAGCCTCTTCGCGACCTCGATCGCGAGGAGGCCGGTCGCGCCGCTGACGTCGCAGAGCGTCTTGTATTTCGTGAAGTCGAACCGGGCGGCGAAGGCCTCGAAGTTGATGCGCGAGAGGCCGGTCATGGCGCCCAGGAACTGCTCGAGCTTCGCCGGGTCGGGGTAGAGCGCCTCGAAAATCCCCTTCTGCCCGTACTTCTCCTCGTTCTGGGGCTGGAGCGGGCGTGAGAATCGAGCGCCGTCGGCGGCCGGACCTCGCTTCGCGCCGCCGCGAACGGCTGCGGCGGCGCTTCGCTCGCCCCGGCCGCTCGCCGTCGCTCGCTTCTCTCGCCGGCTCCCTGAAGAAGGGCGACGGCCCAGGATCGGAACGGGGCTCTTCTCGTCGAGGAAGAGGGCGCCCTCGGGGGTGTTGAAGGCGAGGGACCTGGGGCCGTCGCCGTCGCGCCCGAGGAACTTCATGGCGACGAGCGCGTCGAGGAAGTCGGAGATGCCGCGGGGGTGGAGGCCGAGGGCCTTGCCGAGGTCGGCGCCGGACTGGCGGCCGGAGGGGCCGAGGCGGGTGAAGACGCCCATCTCGACGGCGGTGAGGAGGACTTTGGAGTTCCAGAAGCCGAAGGCGGTCTGGAGGATGGGGGTGGGGTCGAGCGTGGCGGGGGTCATGGGGGGAGTGAAACGTGGGGGAGGGGCTGGAGCAAGAAAACGGCGAGGCTGGCGGAGGCTTTGGAATGGCAAAAGCCCGATTCAGAGCAACGAGAGGAACTCCGCTTCAGTGACGCCCGACGCCTCGATGATCGCGCCCAGCGTTCCTCGTTTCATGTCGCCGCGGTGCATCGGGACCGTTACGCGGAGGGGGCCCTTCTTGAACATCCGGTGGCTCCCTTTCTGGCGATCGGGCTCGAAGCCGATCTTGCGCAGCGCGGCGACGACCTGGCGCGCGCTAACGGCGGGAAGGCGGGCCACTCGGGCTTTCGATCTCGACGACGAGCCGGGATTCCGGCGGGACGGGGCGGCCGTCGGCGGCGAGCGACTCGACGTAGAGCGCCATCGCCTCCTTGATGTTGGCGAGCGCTTCCTCGAACGTGTCGCCCTCCGAGATGCAGCCCGGCAACGAGGGGACCGTCACCGTGTAGCCGCCCTCGGGCTGGGGATCGAAGAGGGCCTTGTACACGGTGGGGGGCCGGGAGGGCCGGCGATTGCGGTTCCGGGAGCGGTCGTCGGAGGGCTTTCGCGCGTGGACGCCGGGTTTCATGCCGTCATGGTAGCACGGCGCGCAGGGAGCGGAGGAGGGCGGCCTCGTAGGCCTGCTCGGCCCGCGCGACGTCGGGGCGCAGGTTGAAGACGGCGCAGCGTCCCGAGCGCGATCCCCTCGTTGCGGCGGTCGCCGACGCTTCGCAGGATCGCCAGCCCCTCCTGCGCCGTCGCCTCCGCTTCCGCGCCTCACGCCCCCGGCGCGTCCAGGGCCGGCACGCCCGCCTCGCGGCAGGTCCCGCGCATCGAGGCTTCGAGGTCGGCCCGGATGTCCGGCCGGCCGACGGCGCGCAGGCACGACATCGCGTCCGCCCAGAGCGACCGCGCTTCCGGCTGCCGGTGCTGCCGCACGCGCATCAGGGCCAGCCCGCCGAGGACGCTTCCCTCGAACGCGCGGTTGCCGAGGCTCCTGTGAATCTCGAGGGCGCGGGCAAGGCGCCCGGTGTCCATGTAGAGGCTGGCGAGGTTCCCCGTGACGACCGCCTCGCGGCGCGCGTCGCCGAGCTCCCGGAACGTCCGGGCGGCGGAGAGGAAGAGCTTCTCGGCGTGGGGGTTGCGCCCCATGGCCGTCGCCGCCTGCCCGGCGTTGAGCTCGCCTTCGGCCCTGTCCGCGCCGGTCGTGCGCTCCGTGAACGCCTCCCACGCCTCCAGGGCGGCTTCCGGCTGGCGGCCCCGGTCCGCCAGGGTGGCCGAGCGGCGCAGGTACAGCGTCACGACCCCGGGGGGGACGCCGGGATCCGCTCCCGCCATCGCCGCCTGCCGGGCGAGCTCCCGCGCCCACGGGTCGGACGGGTGCGGCCGGAACGCCTGCGCGTCGGCGGCGTCGAGAGGCGGCATCTCCGGCGGACGCCCGCCACAGGTCGCTTCCAGGGCCTGGACCGCGACGGCGTGCAGCCGCGCGCGGTCCGCCGGCATCTGGAGCTGGTAGGCGGCGTCGCGCAGGAGCGCGTGCCGGAACAGATACGCGCCTTCGGCGTTCACGGGTCCTCCCGGTCGAGCGCCTCCATCCCCGCCTTCGCGCACGCCGCCGGCATCGCGGCGCGCAGGCGGTCGAGGTCCAGCGTGCTGCGGTTGCTTTCGAGGAGGGCGCGTCCGCGGCGCCAGTCGGCGACGGCCTCGTCTCGGCGGCGCAGGCCGACGAGGGCGAGCGCGCGTTCGCAGACGACGACGCCTTTCATGAGGCCGTCCCCGGCGCGGTCGAGGAGGGCCTCGGCGTCGCGGAAGGCGTCGAGAGCCTTCGCCGGGCGGCCGGTGTCGCGGTAGAGGCGCGCGAGGCCGCCGAGGGCCGTGCCCTCGAGGCGGACGTTGCGGAGGTCCCGCACGAGGGCGAGCGCCGCCTCGAAGGACCGCTCCGCCTCCTCCGCGCGGCCCAGCAGCACGCACGCTTCCGCGAGATTCATCGTCACCAGCGCCTCGGCGCGGCGGTCGCCGACGAGGCGGTGAAGGGCGAGGGACTGCCGGAAGAGAGGCTCGGCGCGGTCGAGGCGGCCGGCGGCGGCGTGGAGGTTCGCGAGGTTGCCGAGGACGATCGCCTCGGAGCGGGGGTTCCCGGTCTCGCGATGGATGGCGATCGCCTCGAGGTAGAGCCGCTCGGCCTCCGCGGGCCGGCGCGTCGCCCGGGCCAGGACGGCGAGCTGCACGAGCGCGATCCCGAACGTGCGCCGGTCGCCGATCTCCTGCAGGATCTCCAGCTCCCGGCGGAACGTCCGCTCCGCTTCCTCGAATTCGCCGAGGGAGTGAAGCGCCGCGCCGAGGTTGCCGAGGGCGTAGGCCTCGCGGCGCAGGTCGCCGCAGGCGCGGTGGATCTCGATCGCCTGGCGCGCCGTGTCCTTCGCCTGCGCGCGCCGGCACGTGGCCTCGAAGACGACGGAGAGGTTCGCGAGCTCGACGCCCTCGCTCGTCCGGTTGCCGGACTCACGGTGGATCGCAAGCGCTTCTTCGTACAGGCGCTCCGCGCGCTCGAGCCGGCCCGCATACTGGCAGGCGAGCGCCATGTGCCCCAGCGCGACGCCCTCCTGGCGGCGGTCGCCGCGCCGGCGGTCCGACGCCAGCGCCTGCTCGAACAGCTCCATCGCCTGCGCGTCGCGGCCGGTGGACATGCAGACGGTGCCGAGCTCCGCCGTCGTGGCCGCATCGCCCTCCTCGTTGCCCATCGCGCGGAACTGCTCCCTCGCCTGCGTCAGCAAGGCCTCCGCTTCCTGCATCCCGCCCCGGTAGTACGCGCACATTCCGGCCTGCTCCCGGGCGCGCGCGGCCGGCAGTCCCGCATGCTCGTCGGCCAGCGCCGTCCAGTTGCGCCCGGCCGCCTCGACGCGGTGCCGGCGGAGGGCGAAGAGCGCCGCGCGGTGGAGGTAGCGGAGGCGCGGCGCGGTCCGCCCCGCAGCCTTGGCGTGGCCGGCGAGCTCCTCGGCGAACGGGTCGGTCGCGTGCGTCCCCGCCTGTCCCGATTCCGCGCCGCGCGGCGGTTCGGGCGCCGGGCCGCCGTGAAGGTCCTCGACGGCGTCGAGGGCCAGCCCGTGCAGCCGCGCGCGGTCCGCGGGCATCTGGAGCTGGTACGCGGCGTCGCGGAGGAGCGCGTGGCGGAAGAGGTAGGCGGTCTCCGCGGACATGGGGACGGCAGGTTGATGGGTTGATGGGTTGATGGGTTGAGGAGGGACAGGGGCGAGGGGCGGGGGGTGCGAGTGTACGTGGCCGTGCCCGGCCGTTCTCAACCCATCAACCTATCAACCCATCAACCCTTCAACCCCGAACTCCGCCACCCCCGCCTTCCCGCACGCCGCCCGCATCGAGGCCTCGCAGCGCGCGAGCTCCGCGGTGTCGCCGACGTGGCGGAGGAGCGCAGCGCCTCCGGACCATTGGGCGCGGGCTTCGTCGGCGCGGCCGAGGTCGACGAGGACGGCGGCGAGGGTGCAGCGGTGGAGGCCTTCGAAGCGGCGGTTGCCGGACTGGCGGTCGAGGGCGAGGGCGTCTTCGAGCGTGGCGGCGGCGGAAGCGGGGCGTCGCCGCGCGGCCTCGAGGGACGCGACGTTGCCGAGCACGAGGGCCTCGATCTGCTTGAGGCCGTACTCGCGGGCGAGGCGGAGCGCGGCGTCGTAGGTGCGCGCCGCTTCGTCGAGGCGGCCGGTCAGCCAGTGGATCCCGGCGAGGTCGCCGACGGCCTTGGCCTCGAACTTCCGGTCCCCGGAGCGGCGGTGGAGGGCGAGCGCCTGCTCGAGGCACGCCGTGGCGGCGTCGTGGCGGCCGGCGCGGGCGTGCACGACGGCGAGGTTGCCGAGGGCGACGCCTTCCGAGCGGAGGTTGCCGGTTTCGCGGTGGATGGCGAGGGCCTGCTCGTGCGTCCGCTCCGCGAGCTCCGGGCGGCCCGTTTCCATGTAGACCTCCGCCAGGTTCCCCAGCGCGATCCCTTCCGCCTTGCGACTTCCCGAAGCCCGGAGCGCGGCGAGCGCCGCTTCGAGGAGCCGCTCCGCCTCGGCGAGGTCCCCGAGCGCCATCTTCGCGCCGGCGACGCTTCCGAGGGCCCTTCCTTCGAGCGACGGGACGCCGGCTTCGCGGAACGCGGCGGCGGCGTCCTCGCAGTAGCGCACGGCGTCGCGCGGCCGGCCGGCGAGCTCGGCCAGCGCGCCCGCCATGCGCAGGGCCTCGCCGCGCTCCGCGCCCTTCGCCTCCGCCGCGAGCTCGAGCCAGAGGCGCCCGGCGTCGGCGAGCTGGAACCGGCGGACCGCGAGCTGGGCCGCGCGGCGCAGGTAGAGGGGCCGCGCCGCGGCGAACGCGTCGCCGGCGAGGCGCGCGTGCTCCGCCAGGTCCCCGGACACGGCGTCGGTGGTGTGCGCGACCTCCGGGAAGCCGTCCCGAGGGTCCAGTGCGGCGTCTCGCGGCCGCCCGCCGAACAGCTCCTCGAGCGCCGCAAACGCCAGCGCGTGGAGCTGCGCGCGCTCCGCCGGCATCTGGAGCTGGTACGCGGCGTCGCGGAGGACGGCGTGGCGGAAGAGGTAGAGGGTTTCCGGGGACATGGGAGGGCGGGTTGG
This sequence comes from Planctomycetia bacterium, assembly GCA_020849035.1. GTDB lineage: Bacteria > Planctomycetota > MHYJ01 > WSZJ01 > WSZJ01 > WSZJ01. Next base: position 25,044 of record JADLHC010000152.1, on the reverse strand, counting down.
CGGGTTGATGGGTTGAGGGGTTGAGAGCGCGAGTGTACGGCGCGATGTCCCCGAAGCCCCAACCCATGCTCCTTCTCAATCCATCAACCCATCAACTCCTCAACCCCTTCCGCCGCACACGCCTCCCGCATCCGCCCCCGACGCGCCTCCCGCTGCTCCTCCGACTCGAAGTCGCGGAGGATCTCCTCGCCCGCGCGCCACGCGGCCGCCGCTTCCGCCGCGCGACCCAGCGCGACGAGGCACAGCGCGTGCCCGCAGGAGTGCGTTCCTTCGTACCGGCGGTTGGCCGTCCGCCGGTGGAGGGAGAGCGCTTCCCGGAAGAGCCCATCGGCTTCCTCGAGGCGGCCCTGGTCGCGCCGCAGGGAGGCGAGCGAGCCGAGGACGAACCCCTCCGTGCGGCGCTCCTGGACCTCGCGGAGGATGGCGAGCGCTCGCAGGTACGTGTCGGCGGCGGCGTCGATGCGGCCGGAATCGTGGAGCAGGGTCCCGAGATTGCCGAGCATCACCCCCTCGACGATCCGGTGGCCCGACTCCCGGAGCAGGGCCAGGGAGCGCACGAGCATCTCCTCCGCCTCCGCCGCGCGGCCGGTGGCGTTGAGGTGCAGGGCGAGGTTCCCGAGCGTCGCAGCCTCGCCGCGACGGTTCCCGTGCTCGCGGTGGATCGCGAGAGCCGCCTCGTAGCGCTGCCTTGCCTCGTCGTGGCGGCCGAGGCCGGCGGCGAAGCTGGCCATGTTGTCGCTGATGTTCGCCTCGGCGTGGCTGTCGCCGAGCGACCGGGCGATGGCCAGCGCTTCCAGGTAGGAGCGCTCCGCCTCCTGCATCCGCCCCGCCTCCTCGTGGAGGATCGCGAGGAGTTCGCGGGTGCTGCTTTCCCCGCCGCGGTTGGCCGCCTCCTGGTTCCGGCGCAGCGCCCGGTGGAGGACCTCCCGGGCCTCCGGCGCTCCCTGTCTCCAGAGGAGGGCGCCGAGGTTGTTCAGCAGCAGCCCCTCGGCCCGCGCGTCCCCGGCCGCGCGCGCCCGCTCCAGGCCGCGATCCAGCGCCTCCCGCGCCTCCGCCGGCCGCCCGGTCTCGCGGAAGAGGTTGGCGATGCTGGCGAGCACGGCGGCCTCCGCGCCGGCCTCGCCGCATGCGTCGAAGACGGCGGCGGATTCGCGGTACAGCCGCTCGGTGTCGGCGCGCGCCCCGCGGATCCACGCGCAGAGGCCGGCGCGGCGAAGCGCCTCCGCGCGGGGGACGCCGTCGGCGAGCCGGGCGAAGTTCTCCCAGAGCGCCTGCGCCGCTTCGTTCCGATACCGCGCGGCGGCCGTCGCGGCGCCGCGCCGGAGATACCGCAGGACGAGCGACGCGGGCGCCCCGGAGAGCTTCGCGTGCCCGAACAGCTCTTCCGCGAACGCGTCGGTGCCGTGCTCCGGGAATTTCGCCTGCGCGCCCGGCCCGAGGGCGGGGGCCTCGGGGGCGCGCCCGCCGCAGAGACTCTCGATCGCCTCGAGCGCCCGTCCGTGCAGCCGCGCGCGATCGCCGGGGAGCTGGAGCTGGTAGGCGGCGTCGCGGAGGACGGCGTGGCGGAAGAGGTAGAGGGTTTCCGGGGACATGGGGACGGCAGGTTGATGGGTTGAGAGGTTGAGGGGTTGAGTCGGGGAGTCTACGCGTTCGAAGGTCTCAACCCCTCAACGCATCAACCTGTCCACCCCCATCGCCCTCCTCCTCCGCGAACGGCTCCACCCCCGCCTTCGCGCACGCCACGATCATCGCCTCGCGCCGGGTCCGGACCTCCACCTCGTCGTGGACGGACTTGAGGATCCCGATCCCGTCCCGCCAGAGCCCGGCGGCTTCGCGGACCCGGCCCAGGCGCAGGAGGCAGAGCGCCTTGCCGCAGGAACTGCCGCCCTCGAAAGCCCTGTTCCCGGACCGGCGATGCAGCGCGAGCGCTTCCTCGAATGTCGCCAGGGCCTGCGGGAGGCGGTCGGTTTCCGCGAACACCTGGGCCAGGTTGGCGAGCGAGACGCCCTCGCCGTCGCGGTCGCCGATTTCGCGCCGGATGTCAAGGGCCTGCCGGAAAGCCTCCTCGGCCCGGCCGGAGCGGCCTGTCTCCAGCCACAACGAGGCGAGATTCCCGAGGACGACCGCCTCGAGCCGCCGGCTGCCGGTTTCACGGTGGATGGCAAGAGCCCGTTCGTAGAGGGGCTCGGCCTGGTCGAGGCGGCCCTCGAGCAGGTGAAGGCGGCCCTGGGTTCCGAGCGCGACGGCCTCGTTCGAGCGATCGCCGACCTCGAGAGCCAGGGCGAGCGACCGTCCGCAGGCGGCACGGGCCTCCTCGAACCGGCCGGTCCGCATCAGGAGCGAGGCCAGGTTGCCCAGGGCCAGGCTTTCACTGCGGCGGTGACCGAAGGCACGATGGAGGTCGAGCGCCTGGTTGAACGTCCGCTCGGCGAGCTCGACGCGGCCGGTCTCCTTGTACACGAGGGCCAGGTTGCCCAGGGTGATCCCCTCGCTGTGGCGGTTGGAGACCTCGCGATGCACGAGCAGCGCCTGCTCGAGCAGGCGTTCGGCCTGCGCGACGCGACCCGTCTCGCGGTAGATGTTCGCCAGGTTCGTGAGCGCATTGCCTTCCTCCCGGCGCTGGCCCGTTTCACGGGAGAGGGCAAGCGCCTCCTCGATCGCCCGCTCCGCAAGATCGACGCGGCCCGTCCGGCGGTACAGGGCCGCCACCTCCGACAGCGCCATGCCTTCGTTAGGCCGCGCCCCCGCTTCACGGAACTCCTCCAGCGCCCTGCCGAACAGACCCTCCGCCTCCGCCGTCCGGCCCCTCACGGAAGCGGCGGTTCCGGCCTGTCGAAGCGCCTCGCCCTTCGAGCGTCCGGCCAGGTGCTCCGCGAGCCGCGTCCAGCACTGCTGGGCGGCCTGCTGCCGGTAGCCGGCCGCCGCGATTTCCGCGGCGCGGCGCAGGTAGAGAGTGAAGGCTTCCGCCGGGACCCCGGTCGAATCTCCGGCTTCCCCCCCGAGGTGCGCGTGGTCGGCCAGCTCCTGCGCGAACGGGTCCGTCGCATGCGGCACGAAGGTCGCAAGCGCGGTTCCGCCGAGGGGAGGCGACGCCGGGACGCGGCCTCCACAGAAGTCCTCGATCAGCCCGAACGCCAGCGCGTGGAGCCGCGCGCGGTCGCCGGGCATCTGGAGCTGGTACGCGGCGTCGCGGAGGAGCGCGTGGCGGAAGAGGTAGGCGGCTTCGGCGGACACGAGAAGGAGCTCCTTTCGTGCGGGCAGTATGGCATGCGGCGGCGCAGGCGCCGCGCTGTCGCCATCGAACCGGGAAGCGGCGGTCAGTTCCCCGCTTCATCGCCCGCCGGCGTCCGGACGCCGAATCTCGCGCAGACTTCCCGGAAGTGCCCGGTCTTCCTGCGCGCCAGCCGCCCGTCGCCGAGCGCGCGCAGGATCGACAGGCCCTCGGCCCAGGCCTTCATACCTTCCCCGGCCCGGCCGGTCCTCACCAGGATCTCGCCGAGATCGCAGAGGTGGATGTCTTCGAAGCGCCGAAGGCCGATTTCGCGATGGATCGCGAGGGCGTCGCGGATGACGGACTCGGCGAGCGCCGCGTTTCCTGCTTCGAGGTACAGCAGCGCGAGATTTCCCAGCGTGGTGCCCTCGGTGCGCCTGGCCCCGGTCTCGACGGACAGCCGGAGCGATTCCCGGTAGAGCCGCTCCGCCTCGTCGGATCGCCACACGCGCACGGCGAAAGCCGCGGCGCGTCGCAGGTAGACCAGGAGTTTCTCGCGGAAGCGCGTTCCGGCGAGGCGCGCGTGTTCGCCGAGCTCCCGCGCGAACGGATCGGTCGGATGGGGAGGCGACTCGGACGTGATCCGCTCGCCGGCCGGCGCGTCCGGCGGGGGTCCCCCCAGGACGCTCTCCAACGCCTCGAGCGCGCAGGCATGAAGCCGGCAGCGGTCCGAGGGAAGCTGCAGCTGGTACGCCGCGTCCCTGAGCATCGCATGCCGGAACAGGTAATGGGCCTCAGCCGAGGTCACATGTTCCTCGGGCAGGGGGTCCAGGGCTCCGTGCGGGGGAAGAGGTCGAGGGTTCCGGGGGACATGGGGAAGGCGGGCTGATGGGTTGAGAGGTTGAGTCGGGGAGTCTACGCGTTTGCCGTTCTCAACCCTTCAACCCATCAACCTCGCCCTTCCCGTCCGCCCCCGCGAGGGGCGGAATCCCCGCCCTCTCGCACGTGGCACGCATGTCGCCGAGCAGGCGATTCAGCTCGCGCTCGTCGCCGACGCCCTCGAGGATTGAAGCGCCGGCATTCCAGATCTCCCCGGCTTCGCGCCTCCGCCCCAGCAGGGCGGCGCAGAGGGCCTGCTCGCAGGAGTGGATGCCCTCGAACCGCCGGTTGCGGACCTGGCGGTGGAGGTCGAGGGCCTGCCGGAAGGCGACGTCGGCCTCGGCGAGGCGGCCGGAGTCGCGGTAGAGGGCGGCAAGGTTCCCGAGGGTGACGCCCTCGGTGCGGCGGTTCCCGATTTCCCGCGCGATCGCGAGCGCCTGCTCCAGCGCCCGCTCGGCCTCGGGCGCGCGGCCGGCCATCTGGAGCGCGCCGGAGAGGTTCGCCAGGATCACTCCCTCGGAGCGGCGATTCCCGGTCTCGCGCGCAATGGCGAGGGCCTGGCCGAACGTCGCCTCTGCCTGCGCCGTGCGGCCCGTGTCCTTCTGCGCGATCGCAAGCCATTCGAGCGCAACCCCTTCGCTGACCCGGTTCCCGACCTCGCGGTGGATCGCCAGCGCCTCCAGGCACAGCGCCTCCGCCCGCTCCAGGCGCCCCGTCTCCAGGCAGACCGCCGCCACGCTCCCCAACGCGATCCCCTCGCCGTCCCGGTTGCCCCGCTTCCGGTGCAGCTCGATCGCCTCCGCAAACATCCGCTCGGCCAGACCCGGGCGCCCCGTGCCGCGATAGAGATGCCCCAGGCTCCCGAGGCACTGCGCCACCCTCGCCAGGTCGCCTGCCTCGCGCGCCATCCCCAGCGCTTCCTCGCCCGTCCGCTCCGCCTCCTCGACGCGCCCCAGCTCGAGGTGCAGGAAGATCATCGGGCCTTTCGCCGCCCCCTCGGCCCGGCGGTCGCCCGCCTCGCGCGCCAGCGCAGCCGCGCGCTCGTACGCGCGAAGGGCCTCCTCGCCCCGGCCGGTCCGCTGGCAGACGTTCCCCACGCCGATCAAGGCCGCCCCTGCGAGCCGCCGGTTGCCGATGTCCTGGAAAACCCCCGCCGCCTCGCGGAGAAGCGCCTCCGCTTCGCTCGAACGCCCCCGCATGAACGACGCGATACCGGCGAGGCGGATCGCTTCGCCTCGCTCCGCGCCCTCGCTGGCGGCGGCGAGCTGCTGCCAGCACTCCTGCGCGGTCTCGTTCCGGAAGCTCGCGCGTGCCGATTCGGCGGCGCGGCGGAGGTAGAGGGGAAGGGCGCGCGGCGGGGCCTCGCCGGCGGAGTGCGAGGCGTGCCCGGCGAGCTCGAGGGCGAACGGGTCGGTCGCGTGCGGCTCGAACGGCGGCGGATCGGGGGCGTCGAGCGGCGGCGGCTCCGGCGGCGGCCCGCCGCAGAGGGCCTCGAGGGCGGCGAAGGCCAGTCCGTGGAGCCGCGCGCGTTCGCCGGGGAGCTGCAGCTGGTTCGCTGCGTCGCGGAGCACGGAGTGGCGGAACATGTACGCCGTCTCCGCCGAGAGCGAGCCGCGCGGGGGAGGGGAGGGGGCCACGCCGTCATCGTAATCAGGGACGGCCGGCTGCGCTCGTTCGCGGGATGCCCCGGGCCCGGACTTCCGTCGGGCTTCTGCGGGGGTTCCGGCCGCCTCCTCACTCTTCCAGTGGCGCCACCCCGGCCTCGCCGCACGCCTTCCGCATTTCCGCCACTGCGCCCGCGGCGGCCTTCCGGTCCCGCAGTTCGCGCAGGATCGCAATCCCGTCCCGCCACTCCCGCACGGCCTCCCCGCGGCGGCCCTGGCGCAGCAGGTTCAGCCCCAGGTCGCAGCGGCTCGCGCCCTCGTGGCGACGGTTGCCTGCGGCGCTGTGGAGAGGGAGGGCCTCCCGGAGGGCGGACTCGGCCTCCGCGATGCGCCCCGTGGCCTGGTAGAGCGTGGCCAGGTTCCCCAGCGTGACTCCCTCGTGGCGGCGGTCGCCCGCCGCCCGGTCCGCAGCCAGCACCTCCGCGTACAGGACCTCCGCCTCCCCATGCCTGCCCGACCGCCGGTAGAGGTTCGCGAGATTCCCGCGGGTCGTGCGCTCGGAGCGCAGGTCGCCCGCCTCGCGGAAGACCGCAAGCGCTTCGTTGAGCAGAACCTCGGCCTCCTCGAAGTGGTCCAGCTCCAGGCACAGGTTGGCCTTGTTGGCGACCATCATCGCTTCCTGGATGCGATGGCCTCCCCCGCGGAGAAGCAGGAGCGACCGCTCGAGGTTCCGCTCGGCTTCTTCGAGGCGCCCCGTCTCCCGGAGGAGCGACGCGAGGTTCCCCAGCGCGTTCCCCTCCTCGCGCCTCGATCCTGCGCCGTGGAGCACCCGGATCGCCTCCACGAAAAGTCGCTCCGCCTCCGGCGCGCGGCCGCGCCGCGCCGCGGCGAGTCCTGCCTGCCGGAGCGCGATGCCCCGCTGCCCCCCGCTCACGAGTGCGGCGATCCGAAGCCACAGGTCCTGTGCCGCGGCGTTCCGGTAATCGCGGATGGCGATCGCGACGCTGCGCAGGAGGTACCGGAGCTGGAGGGCGGGATCGCCGCCCCCGAGGCGCGCGTGCGCGGCGAGCTCCTCCGCGAACGGGTCCGTCGGATGCGTCGCCTGCGGGGTGGGGTTGACCGCGTCCACCGCCGCGGGCTCCGGGGCGCGCCCCCCGCACAGCCGTTCGATGACGGCAAACGCCTCCGCGTGCAGGCGCGCGCGCTCGGCCGGCATCTGGAGCTGGTAGGCCGCGTCGCGCAGCAGGGCGTGGCGGAAGAGGTAGAGGGTTTCGCGGGACATGGGGGGGTGATGGGTTGAGCGTTTGTGTGCGGTTGCCGTGATGCGGATCGGTCAGCCCGCCTGCCCCCGGAGCCTCCGCGCGGCCTCGACCATCGCGGCGAGCTTGCGCTCGGCGACGTCGGCGCTGTTCATGGGGCTGCGGCTGAACGTGCCGAAGCCGCAGTCGGGGTTGAGGAAGAGGCGGTCGGGCGGGTAGTGGGCGAGGGCGCGGCGGACGGAGGCCTCGATGCGCTCCGGGGACTCGACCTCGTCGGTGCGCGGGTTGACGACGCCGAGGCCGAGGGATTTCCCGCCGAACGGGCGGACGTCGCCGGCGCGCTCGGTCGCGTACTCGAGGACGAGCTGGTCCACATTGAGGCGCTCGAGGTCCGGCGCGAGCGGGGCGTAGTCGCCGCGGCGCAGCGTGGACTCGTCGCGGCTCCAGTTGCCGCGGCAGACGTGGACGCCGGTGAGCGGGCCCTTGAGACCGGCCGTGACCTCGTTGATGAGCCGTACCGCGAACTCCAGCTCCTCCTTCGGGTCCCCGCGCTCGGCCAGCGACGCGCACATGAACGTCCGTGTCGCCTTCGGCGCGAAGACGACCTCGGTCAGCACCGGCTCGTCGAACTGGATGAAGTCCGCCCCGGCCGCGGCGAGTTCGCGCGCCTCGTCGCGCAGGACCCGCACGATATCCCTCGACAGCTCCTCCTTGGACGCGTAGTGCGGCCGCGCCAGCTCCTTCACCCACATCGCCCGGGTCAGGAGGTACGGGCCGGGAAGCGGCACCTTGACCGGCTTCGACGTGTGCGCCTTCGTAAACCTGAGCTCGCCGACGGCCAGCGGCTCGCGCCGTTCGATGCGCCCGACGCACGTCGGGTTGCTCAACGAGCTCGCCGGGACGTCGAGCGTGCGCAGGATCTTCTCGAACCCCGCCTTGTCCTCGACGTGGTCGAGCAGCTCGAGCATCGTCATCATCCGGACGCCCGACAGCTTCTCCGCCACGAACGAGTAGAAGTTGTCGCGCCGCTGCTCGCCGTCCGTGACGAGGTCCAGCCCCGCGCGTTCCTGCCGTTTCAGCGCGTCCAGGACCGCCTCGTCCGCGAGCTTCTCGAACTCCGCGCGCGACAGCTCCCCCTTGCGCTTTCTCGACTGCGCCCGAAGCAGCGCGTCCGGGCGCGGCCAGCTCCCCACCATCGTCGTCGCCAGCGGCGGGAATCTCATTTCCCGTCCCAGTACTTCAGGCTCTTCGTCGCCTCCGACAGGGGCCCGAATCCGCTCGTCCGCCCCTCCTTCCACGCCTTCAGCCCCTCCATGTCCATCATCTGCCGGTGCTTCGGGTTGTCGTAGCTCATCGAGAACAGCGCCTTCAGCCACTTCTTCTCCGCGTCCGCAGGGAAGTCCTTCTTCACAGTGAACACGCAGTGGTCGAACGGGTCCGTCGTCGCCAGCACGCGGTACTTCCGCGGGTCCGCCGTCCCGTCCTTCTGCCACGCCTGCCAGTTCAGGTCAAGCATCGCGCACGCCGCCGCTTCGCCCTTCTCCAGGCACGCCAGCGCGTCTCGCTCGCCGCCGATGTGGTCGCCGTGCTTGCCGACGAGGACGTCGAAGCGCTTCTCGGCGAAGTCGCGGCCGGGCTCCAGCCCGTGGCGCTTCAGCAGGCCCAGCGGGATGAGCGTCGCCTGCGGCGAGTCCTTGGCCCCGAGCGCCACGGTCTTCCCCTTGAGGTCCGCGACCGTCTTCACGGGCCCCTCCGCCTTCACCACGAGGTGCGACACCCGGTCGCGGTCCGTGTCCCGCATCGCGATCGCCCGGCAGCCGTCGTTCGAGAGCCGCTGCGAGTCGAGCCACGCGAGCGGCGAGTTCCACGCGATGTCGACGTGGCCCTTCACCAGCGCTTCCACCTGCATCTCGTAGTTCGTGTAGAAGACGACGTCCATCGGGCAGCCGTTCTGCTCGAAGAAGTCGCGGATGATGTCCCAGATGACGGAGACCTTGGGGTCGTACAGCACGGCGCCGACGACGACGGGCTTGCTCATGGCGTCACCTTGATCGAGAGTTGAAGGTCCGCCGCGCGGCGAAACGTCGCGACGAGCGGCGAGCGGGTCACGGTTTCGCTCCAGACGGGATCGATGTCGGCGGGCATGTGAAGGGTGCTGACGTAGACGCGGACGGCGACGGACCTGAGCCCCGGGTCGCCTTCCTCGCCGAGGACGTCGAGCGTCACGAGGGGGTTCCCGAGCGTCCCCTCGACGACCGCCTCGACCGAGTCGATCTCCAGCCGCCTCTTCTTCGCGCGCTTCAGCAGCCCCGTCACGAGGTCCGCGCCGATTGCCGACAGCACCTGCTCCAGCGCCGACACGCGCGGCGCCTCGACGTCGAACGCCACCGCGTCGCCCGTCTCCACCTTGTGCCGGCGCACATACGACGTCGCCGCTTCGGGGCCCGAAGCGGCGACGCGAACGGTCCAGGAGAGGGGATCCACGCCGGGAGGCTACCCGAACACGGGCAGCCCGCACACGGCCTTGCCGATGAACTCGTAGAGCGCGTCGGAGACCGGCGCCATGACGGTGGCGGCGCGGGAATCGCGGAAGAAGCGCTCGACGCCGACGTCCTTGCGGTAGGCGGCGCCGCCGCAGACGCGCATGGCGAGGTCGTGGACCTCGAGGGAGGTCTCGGCGCCGGCGACCTTGGCTTCGAGCACGCGGAGCATGGCGTCGGCGCGGCCGGCCTCGAGGGCGTCGAGCGCGTCGAGGAGGAAGCCGCGCAGGAGGTCAATCTTGACCCGCATCTTCGCGACGTGACCGCGGACCTGCGGAAGCGAGTTGATCGCCGCGCCGTCGTAGGAGAATTTCGAGCCGTTCACGTGGGCAATCGTACGGGCGAACGCGCCCTCCATCATCCCGAGCGAGACCGCGCAGTTCTGGATGCTGAAGAACGGCATCACGATCCCCATCATGACGTCGAACCCCTTGCCGTCCTCGCCGAGGAGGTTCGATGCGGGAATCGTCACGTCCTTCGCCGTGATCGGCGCCGACGCGTTGCCGCGCAACCCCATCCCCTCGTACTTCGCCGGGATGCTGAGCCCCGCCGCGTTCACCGGCACCGCCCAGATGGACGAGAGCCCCTGTGCCGCCGCCGGCTTGCTCGACCACACGTACAGGTCGCACGCCCCCGCCGACGTGATCAACTGCTTCGCCGCGTTCAGCTTCACGTTCGTGCCCGACTTTTCCGCGGGGCCCACCGGGATCCAGAAATGGCTGCGCGAGCCAGACTCGGAGAACGCCAGCGTCGCCAGCTTGCCGCCCTCCGCCACCGCCTTGCGCAGCTCGGGCGTCCCGTGCTTGTCGATCGTCGCCGCCGCGCAGTTGTGCATGATCCAGATCATCGCCGTCGACGGGCACTCCCGCGCGATCCGCTCCGCGACCGACACCGCCGCCCGCAGCCCCAGCCCGTGGCCTCCCGCGTCCTTCCCGCTCACCAGCTTCAGAAGGCCCGCGGACCGCAGCGCGTCGATGTTCCCGGCCGGGAAGCGCGCCTCCCGGTCCACCGCCGGGGCTGCGGGCGCGATCGTCTTCTCCGCGACCTGGTCCGCCCTGGCCAGAAGGGCTTCGGCCTCGCCGTTCAGTTTCCACGCGTTCGGCATGCTGGTGCTCCGTGAGTGATGTGTGGGGGGCAGGAGCTTAGTGGACGGGGCCCGGCGTGACCCGTCCGGAAGTGCCGATAAACCCCGCCCGGTCTCATCGGGATTTCCGCAGGGAGGGGACGAAGGGACGCGGGCGGAGGATGTGCGCAACTCCGCGGCGGGTCCGACAAGTCGCCGCGGGCGGCCCCGGAGTCCTTCAGGCTCGCTCGCGTCCCTCGTCGAACGGCGGGACTCCGGCGACCTCGCAGTAGTGCTTCATCGCCTCCACCTGGACGCCGTGGTCGTGCCGCGCGCCGATCGCGAGCAGCAGCGCCGCTCCCTCCTCCCACTGCTCACGTCCTTCCGCCGCCCGACTGTCGAGTGTCAGGAGCATTCCCCGGCAGCACTTCACGATCCCTTCCAGGCGCCGGCTGCCGGAGTCCAGGGCGAAGCCCAGGGCGGCGTCGTACAGCCTCCCGGACCCCGCGAAGTCCCCCAGGTCGCGCAGGTGATTGGCGAGGTTGACCTGCGAGATGCTCTCCGAGTGCCGGTTGCCGACTTCCCGGTGGATCCCGATGGCGCGCTCGAGGGTGGGGCGGATCAGGTCCGTCCTCTCCTGGCTGCCGTAAAGCAGGGCGAGGTTCCCGAGGACCTGGCCCATCCCGCGCCGGTTGCCGATGTCCTCGAAGATGCGGAACGACTGCTCGAAGCTCTCCTCGGCCTCGCGGAGCCGGCCCTGCTTGTGATCGATGTTGGCGAGGTCGCCGAGGCAGGTCGCCTCATGGATGCGGTCCCCGGCGGCGCGGAGGAGCGGCAGGGCGGACTCGATGACGCGCCGCGCCTCGTCCGGGCGTCCTGCGAGCCAGTGGGAGATGCCCTCGACCTCGAGCGCGATCCCGTGCCACCGGGGCTCGCGGGCCGCCTGGAAGCAAGCGACGGCGCGGCGTGCCGACCGCAGCGCCGCCTCCACGCGTCCCGCGGTGCGGTGGTGCTCGGCGAGCAGCGTGCACACGATCCCGGCCCCGCGGAGGTCCCCCATCCCGCGGTACTCCCTCAGCGAGCGCGCGATCATCCGTCGCGCGACGGCGGACCGGCTCGACCACTCGGCCGCGCTGCCCGCCCGGCACAGGGCCGCCGCCCGTCCCGCGGGGTCGGCCAGCGCGGCGTGCTCCTGCCACAGCGCACAGGCGTCCTCCGCGCGATGGCGCGCCTCCGCGACCTCCGCGGCCCGGCGCGTCGTGCGCCGGCAGACCTCCGGCGACGCGAGCCCTCTCCCGGCGTGCACGGCCAGCTCCGCGGCGAAGGCGTCCGCCTCGTGGGGAAGACCTGCCGGCGGTGCGGTGGGGTCCAGCGGCCCGCCCTCCGGCGGCAGTCCGCCGCACAGGTCCGTGATTACCGCGAACGCCGTCGCGTGCCCCTTCACCCGCTCTGCGGGAAGCTGGAGCTGGTAGGCCGCGTCGCGGAGGAGCGCGTGGCGGAACACGTAGGCGGCTTCGGCGTGCATAGGGGGTTGAGAGGTTGAGGGGTTGAGGGGTTGAGAGGGCGGGGGCCGTACACCGACGGCCTCAACCCATGAACCTATCAACCCATCAACCCCCGAGCCCCTTGCGCGCCTCGAGAATCGCGAGCAGCGCGAGCGCCGTCGCGGAGCTTTTCCCGACCATCTGCGCGTCCACGAAGCTGCCGTCGAGTTCCTGCGTCGGCAGCAGGTGATCGAGCAGCTTCGACGACAGCGCCTTGCGGCCCGCGGCCGGCAGCAGCCGGATCGCGCGCGCGGCGTACCAGCAGCCGAAGTAGTAGTGATAGGCGTCGTGCAGCACCGTCGCGTCGAAGAACGACTCGCGCAGCTTGGCCGTTCCCCGGACCTCCTCGATGTGCTCGAAGAACAGGTCGATCGACTCGCGCACGCGCTCCGGTTTCTTCTCCGCGCCGGCCTTCGTGAGCGCAAGCTCGATGAGCGGCGACCGCATCGAGGACCCCTCGGGCTGCGCCTCCGACGTCAGCCCTTCCATCGCCGTCCCGTAGTGGAAGACCGCCTTGCCGCCAATCCGGTTCCTCTCCAGCCACGCGGCCGCGCGCTCCATCATCTTCGCGTCCACGGCCGCTCCCTGCGCCTTGAGCTCCGCGAGAGACAGCAGGATCGGCGCCGTGTTGAACGTGTGGAGCCGCGGCGCGGACATGTACGACCAGGCGCCGCCCGATTCCATCCGCGCCACCGACTCGAGCAGCCGCCGGACGCGCCGCGCGGCCTCGTCGCGCTCCGCGCCTTTCGACTCCGCCAGCAGCCGCGTCTCCAGGTGCAGCACGTACGTCGCCTGCCAGATCCAGTCCTCCCCACGGTCCTCCCACTCCCGCGCAAATCCCACCCCGCGCGCCGCCGCCGCCTTCGCCTTCGCGGCCCGCGCGGCGTCGAGGGAGGGAAGGGCCTCCCGGAGCGCGCAGGCGGAGAGTGCAGCCCGCGCGGCGGCGTAGTCGTAGACCGAACCCGGCCCGTCGTCCGCGCGGTCGCCGAGCTTCGGGTTCCGCCACGAGCCGTCGGGACGCTGCTGCGCGAGGAGGTAGTCCACGCCGGCCGTGATGGCCTCGCCGATCGGGCGCTTCATCTCGGTCCCCGTCGCCATCGTGTCTCCCTCGACCGGCTCCGTCGTCGCCCACTCCTCGAGGAACGGTCCAGTCCGTGAGTGGCGCAGCGCCGCCAGCGCCGCCCACGGCCCCGCCGGCCCGCGCTCGACGATCCCGCGCCAGAGCGCTTCCGCCTCCGCCCGATTCCCGGCCGCGTCCGCCAGCAGCCCCTTTACGTATTCCGCCCGGTCGCGCCCCGGGTCGCCGTCCGGAGACGGGAGGACGGGGTCGAGGACCTTGCGGGCGTCGTCGAAACGGCGCTGGCGCGCGAGGATGTCGGCGAGCAGGGCCGCGTGCGCGACCCGCAGCGTGTCCGGGGCGCGCAGGCCCCTCAAGGTCTTCTCCGCTCCCCCGGCGTCTCCCTCGAGCCAGGCGATCTCGGCCCGCGCGAGGACGGCCCACGCGTCCGTCGTCGCGCCGAGCTCCGCGCGCGCCTCCTTCAGCGCCCCGCTCGCGACCAACTCCTCCACGAGCGCCCGCCGCAGCTCCGGCTTCCGCGCCGCCCCGACGCCCTCGTCGAGCGCGGCCAGGGCGGGACGCGCGGCGAGGACGGCGACGCACGCGCGGTGAAACCGCGAGGGGCTGAAGACCCCCATCCGCGACACGGCCAGCACCGTCTTCCCCTCGGGCGTCGCCCAGATCACCGCGGGCGGGACGCAGTCCGCCCCGAGCTTCGCCAGCGGGTCGGGGAGGGCGGAGGCTCCCTTGACGGGGAAGTGCTCGACGGAGAGGCGGAGGCGGACGAGAACGAACCGGCGCGCGGCGAGGGACGCGTTGCGCGGCTCGCCAAGGAGCGCGGTGAGGATCGCCTTTTCCTTGGCGAATCCCGTCTCGAAGCGGCGCCAGAAGTCCTCGGGGCGGTCGGGGCTGAGCGGGTTGTCGGCGCGCACCTTCTCGGCGCCCTCGTAGCCGTCCTCCCAGTGCCCGTTCTCGAAGGGGATCACGAACGCGAGGATCATGCGGCTCTCGCGGCGGCCCCGGTCGAGCGCCTCCTCCAGCGTCTTCGCCCACGGCAGGCGGTCAATCGCGTTCTCCGCCTGCGGAAGGGGTTTCGCCGGCGGCGGCGCCGCGAGGAGTTTCAGCGCTGCGGCAGCCGCGTCGCGGACGGGCCAGGAGTCCTTGCCGCTCTTCGGGTCCGGCGCGACGTGCCCGTCCTTCGCAGCGATCTCCTTGAGCGCCTGCTCGACGGCGGCGTCCCCGTGGCCCGTCTTTCCCAGCGCTTCCACGACGTAAAGGCGCACCGCCCAGTCGCCGTCGCGCGCGGCCCGGAGGAGCGCCGGGACGCCCTTCGCGGAGCCGATCTCGCCGAGGCACCAGGCGGCGAGGAAGCGCGGCTGGCTGGCGTTGGTGGCGTCGTCGAGGGCGCGGGAGACTTCCCCGACCGCCTGTTCGCCGTAGCGGTCCGCGATCTCCTTCCACGCGGCGCCGGCTTCCGCGTTCCTCTTCTCCATCGCGAGCTCGACGGCGTCGCGGATGTCCTTCGGGTCGGCGGGTGCCGGCGCGCCGCCCGCGACCTTTCCGCCCAGTTTCCTCACGAGGGCCTTGAGCTTCGCCGCGTCGGCGCCGAGCGCGCCGGCGAGTGCGTCGAGGTCGTAGGTGCCCTCGAGGAACGCCGTGTCGTACGTCCAGAAGACGAAGGGGAGCTGCGCCTCGCGGGCGAGCCGGACGAACTCCGCGAGCTTCGCGTCGCTCATCCGGTCCGTCGGTCCCCAGGTGATCTTGGCGAGTGCGGGCCCCGCGGCGCGGGCCGACGCGCGGACCTTCGCGGCCGCGGCGATGTCCGCCTTGAAGTCGGCGTCCTCGCGGAGGAAGACGTAGGGCCGCGCGACGTCGACGACCTCCTTCATGGCCGCAAACCAGGCCGGGTCCGGGGGCGACACGACCGCGAGCCGCGCGTCCTTGCGCACGGCGACCATCGCCGCCTTCACCTCCGCGAGGAACCGGCGCGTCGCCGCGTTCGCGGCGTCCGGGTCCTTCGCCTTCGCCTCGCGGCACGCCGCGCACGCGCAGAAATTCCGCGGGTTGTAGACCGTCACCTCCTCGAGCGACGGGCACTTCCGGAGAATGTCCGCCGCCCACTTCGCCCCCCAGGCGCGCGCCTCCCCGCTCGCAAAGCAGATCTCGCGGTGCGACTCGTCGGCGTGTTTCCCGCTCGCGTCCACCTGCGTCGGGACGCCGATCGCCCCTTCTTCGCCCGCGAAGAACCGGGGCCGGTACATTGCCGCGACTTCGACGCCGTCCTTCTTCAGCGCGGCGACCAGGTCTTCGACCGCGATGAAGTCGGTCCGGTCCCAGTGCGCGGTGATCCACGCCCAGTCGACGACGACGTGCCCGAACTTCCCCTCGGCGACGAACGCCCGGATGTCCGCGACGGACTGGCCGCGGTTGACGGCGGAAGCGATGACGGCGATGCCGGCGTCTCCGGCGCGCGCGGGGAGCGCGGCGAGGGCGAGCAGGGCGGCGGCCAGCGCCATTCGCATGGTTGTCGCATGATAGCGCACGACCCCGGCCGTTCGCGGGGCCGCCTTCGGCGCGTTTCCGGGTCGCCCGGCCCCGCGTCGCGGAACACGTCCGCGCCCTTTGCGGCTTCGGTTGCTTCCGCCGCAAGAGCGGCCATGCACCCTGGGGTGGCCTCCCGGCGCGCTTACCGGGCGAGGATCTTCCGGATTTCCTCGAAGATCGGCTCGTGGCACGCCGTGTGCCCGACGCCCGGCAGCATCGTCCGCGTCACGTCCGTGAATCCCGCCGCATCCGCGTCAGCTTTGGCCCGGTTCCAGGACCCCGTCAGCATTTCCAGGTGGCCGTCCTTGTCCCCCTGATACGCGTGGATCGGGAGGTCCCGCCCGCCCTCGCCCTTCTCGCGCGGATAGCCGAGGTAGTTCGCGCACGCAGGAAACACCCCGCGCAGCTCGGCCGGGCGCTTGAACGCCTCCCACCAGCAGATGATCCCGCCGCCGGAATACCCGCTGATGAAGAACTTCTCCTCGGCGTTCCACTCGCGGCGCACGTCCGCCAGCGCCGCCATGATCCCGGGGTCGTCGAACTCCATCGTGTTCCGGTTCGTCCACTCCTTCTTCAGCTCCTCCGAATACCAGGGGTGCTTGCCCTCGCGCGGCCCGCCCGCGTTCGAGAACGAGCACGGCGTCAGCACGATCACGGGAACGTCCTTGCGGAAGCCCGCGAAGCGCGCGCACTGGTCGCGGAAGCTGCAGCCCGAGCCCTCGCAGGCGACGAGCACCGGCCAGGTCTTGTCCGGCGTCCAGTCCGGCGGGAGGGACAGGAAGTAGCGCATCTCGTGAGTGGACGCCTTGAGCAGCAGCGGGTCGGTGGTCGAGGCGCGCGCGTCGAGCGTCTTCTTCGTCTTTGCGCGCGCCGGGTCGCTCCCAAGGACCGACTCCTCCTGCGCCAGGAGGCGCGACGCGCGCTTCCAGTCCTTCTTCGCCATCGCGTCCTTCACCCGGGCCTCGTGGGGCGCCTGCGTTCCCTTCGGGTCCAGCTCGAGCGCGCGGCCCCAGTGCGCGTCGTACGCCTCGGCGTCCTTGTCCTCGTGCGGCGACGCGGCGATCTCGCGCCACAGCCCGCCCGCCTGCTTCCGTGTCGCCTCCAGCTTCTTCGCGTACTCCTTGCGCGCCGAATCCATCGCGCCCGTTCCGGCTTTTTCCGCCGCCTCTCGCGCCGCCTTCGCCTTCGCACTCCCGGGATCCGCCGCCACCGCCTCGTCCGCCGCGGCGATCGCCTCGTCCTTCAGCTTCCACTTCACGCACCACGCGGACAGGCCCTCCCAGGCCGCGGCGAGCGCCTTGCGGTGCTCGGCCTCCTTCGAGACGGGCGGGGGAGGGGCCTTGGGAGGCGTCTGCGCGAGCGCGGCGCCCGCGAGCAGCACGACCGCCAGGAGCGGGCGCATCCGCTACGCCTTCCCCAGCTGCCGCGCGACGCCCCGGTCGACAGCCTCGGCGAACGCGCGCAGCGTGGCTTCGGCGCGAATCGGCTTCCCGAGCGCCGGCTCCAGCGACGCCGCGCGCGCCGCGTGCCGCTCGAGCAGCTCGCCCAGCCGGTCGAACCCGAGCCCCGGGAGCCTCGTGACGTAGACGCCGCTCTTCGGCGCGTCCCCCTCGCCGCGGCCGTTGATGGTCGTCATCAGGAACCCGCCGTCCCACTGCGTGACGAAGTCGAACGAGGTCTCGATCAGGCCGAAGAACAGCCCGCCCCAGGCGTCGCCGGCGTCGCGCGCGTAGCCGCGCCCGAGGACGTCGGGGAAGCGCTCGCAGACGAGGTCGCCCACGGGTCGGAATCCGAGAGGCGCGAGCTGGCGGTCGATCGCCTCGATGCGGTCGATTTCGCGGGGGCGCTCGGAGCGGATGTCCGCCTGCAGGATCCGGCCTGTGAGTCCGTCGAGGAGGAGCGGGCGGGCGGGGGAGGGCATGGGGGGGGATTGTACGACGGCGGGGGTGAACGGCGGGGGCGAACGGCGGGGGCGCGGGGCGGGAAAAGACTGGATGACGGAGCGGGGGGACAGCGATAGTCGGCCCACGGAACCCATGAGCAGACGCCGCGAGTGGTTCGACGACGAGCGCTTCTGGCGCGACACCTACGACTTCATGTTCCCGCCGGAGCGCTTCGAGGCGGCTCCGGCGGAGGTGTCGGCGCTCCTGAAGCTCGCGAAGCCGCGCGGGAAAGCCGTGCTGGACCTCTGCAGCGGGCCGGGGCGGGCGTCGGTGGAGCTGGCGAAGCGCGGCTACAGGGTGACCGGCGTGGACCGGACGCGGTTCCTCATGGGCAAGGCGAGGGCGCGTGCGAAGGCGGCGCGCGTGAAGGTCGAGTGGGTCGAATCGGACATGCGCGACTTCGCCCGCCCGGCGGCGTTCGACCTTGCGCTCAGCCTCTTCACGTCCTTCGGGTACTTCGACGACAAGTCGGAGGACCTGCTCGTGCTGCGGAACGTCTTCGCTTCGCTCAGGCCCGGCGGGGTTTTCGTGATCGAGCGGACCGGAAAGGAGCGGCTGGCGCGGATCTTCCAGCCGACGACGTCGCAGCGGGTGCCGGACGGCGGATGGCTCGTCGAGAGGCACGAAATCTTCGACGACTGGACGCGCATCCGGAACGAGTGGGTCGTGATCCGCGGGGGGAAGTCGCGGATCTTCCGGTTCCACCACACGCTCTACTCGGGCCAGGAACTCCGCGACCGGCTCGAAGCCGCGGGGTTCGCGGACGTGAAGCTGTACGGCAGCCTCGCGGGCGACGCCTACGGGGTGAACGCGGCGCGGCTCGTCGCCGTGGCGCGGAAGGAGCGTCAGCGGTCCGGGGGGACCTCGAGGGCGCGCAGAAGCGGAGGCAGGACCAGCAGGCTCGCGAACAGGTAGCAGAGCATCCCGACGGAGATCGCGACTCCCAGCGACCGCATCCCGCGGTTCTCCGAGAACGCCAGGCTCCCGAACCCCACGATCGTCGTCAGGCTCGTCAGCGCCACGCTCGGCCAGAGCGCCGTCACCGTCTCCAGGCAGCTCCGTCGCGCCACCTCGCGGAACCGCTCCACCATGTACAGGCCGTTGTCCGTCGCCATCCCCGCGAGCACCGGGAACACGATCAGGTTCACGTAGTTCAGCTTCATGCCCATCAGCTTCAGGCACCCCAGGAACCAGAACGTCCCCACGAACGCCGGAAGGATCGACACGGCCATCCACCGGAACGACCCGTACAGCACCCACGCCAGCACCACGCTCGCCACCCCCCCCGCCACCGTCGACCAGAAGATGTCCGGCCCGATCCGGTCGTCCACCTCCTTCACGATCACGCTGAACCCCGACAGCGCCGCGCCCTCCCACGCCCCCTTCGCCGCCCGCTCCGCTGCCGCCAGCGCCGCGTCCCGCTCCTGGCGCACATGGAGCGGGCGCACGGGCGTGAACCAGACGAGCGATCGCACGGCGCCGGAGTCGTCCCGGTCGAGGAATCGGTTGCGGAGGGACGTGAAGAACGGGTCGTGAAGTTCGAAGGGGCGGAGGGGTTCGCGTGCGGCGAGGAGGGTGCGGATCCAGTCGCGTGCGGCGTCGAAGGCGGCGGGATCGAAGCCCTCGGCATCGAGGGCGCGGTCGAGGTCGGCAACGACGCGCGCGGGATCGACCGCGGCGAGGCGTTCGGCCGCGCGTCTCTGACGGGACGGGGGAGGGGAGAAGGGGAGGATGGAGCGGACGTGGGCGCCGGGGATCTGCGAGAGGGAGCGGGCGACGGCCTCGGTGCGGGAGAGCGCTTCCTCGTCGTCCTTCCCGCGGACGAGGACGAGCACGGGGTCGTTGCCGGCGCCGAAGGCCGCGCGGATGCGGCCCTCGACGGCGAGGAGGCGGTCGTCTTCGGGGCGGAGGTTGTTCATGTCGGTTTCGCGCTGGGGGAGGCCGAACGGCGGGCGCGACATGGCCGCGAGCGACGCGGCGGTGAGGACGATCGAGATGGCCGTGGAGAGGCCGGGGCGGCCGACCACCAGCGCGAGCACGGCCCGCATCCCGGGCCCCGTCATCATCAGCAGGCAGGTCGCGGCGACGACCACGCCCAGGCCCGAGAGCAGCCGCACGGAGACCGCGAAATAGCACGCGAATCCCGCCCAGCAGAGCCCGAGGACCCAGCGCGGTATCTCCCGTCCGCCGTCGTTCTTCTCAAGGCGCGTGAAGAGCGGGATGACGAGGAGCGTCGCTGCGAAGACCAGGAGGATGCCGGCGCCGACGAGCGTTCCGAACTCGCGGAGGCCACGGAAGTCGCTGATCCAGAGGCAGAGGATGCTGACCGCGGTCGTGATCATCGCGATGAACGCCCCGGGCCCCGTTCCCGCGTACGTCCGGTACGACGCGTCGTGCACGCCGGCGCCGCGCGCCCTCTCGTAACGGTACCGGTGGAACATGTGAATCGTGTAGTCGATCCCCATCCCCGCCAGCAGCCCCGCGAATCCTGCGGTCACGCCCGTCACGTGCCCGTACGCCGCCGCCGCCACGCCGAACGTCCACAGCGTCCCCGCCGCCAGCGACACCGCACCGATCAGCAGGCTCGCCCAGCGCCGCAGCGAGATCAGCAGCATCACCAGCACCGGCGGAATCGAGGTCAGGATGTTCATCCGCAGGTCCGACTTGATCCCCGCTTCGCTCTGCACCGCCACCGGGTACCCGCCGGCCAGCGACACCGTCCACCCAGACGCCTCCGGCACCTCCCGGCGCGCCTCCCCCACCACGCGCTCCACCAGCGCCACCAGCCGCCGCGAGAAGTTCACATCCTGGGGCTGCTTCGCCCCGTCCACCGTCATCACCAGCGCCGTCCGCTCCGCGTTGAACCAGTACCCGCTCCCGACGTCGTAGTTCCCCGCGGGCCGCGCGGCCGACAGCGATCCCAGGAAGAAGTCCCGAGTCAGCCCGAGCGGGTCCCGCTCCACCAGCGCGTCCGCCATGCCGACCCCCGGCTGCGCCAGCCGCCGCCGCGCCCTCGCCACCTCCGCACGGATCTCCCGGGGCTCCAGCCTCCCGAGAAATCCGTCCATCCCCGCTTGGTCCAGCAGAAGCGGCCCGTGCCGGGTCACCATCTCGCCCAGGAACCGCTCCGTCTCCGGCGTCACCTTCCACTCCGCCCGCGTCACCTCCGGAAGCGCCGACAGCTTCGCCCCGACCGCGTCCGCCAGCCGCATCGCCGCCGCGTCCCCCGACCCCGGGTCCGCCTTCTCGAACAGCAGCACCATCTGCCCCGTGAAGGCGAAGTTCTCCATCACCTCCTTCACCGCGCCCACGGACGGCGAGTCCGCCGGCAGCACGTCCGAGATGTCGCTCGAGAACCGGATCCGGGTCGTCGCCAGGGCCGCCAGCGCCGTCAGCCCCGCAAGAAGGGCGACCGCCGTGCGCGGTCGGTGCCAGGCGAACTCGTGCAGCGCGGCGAACAGGCGGCTCATGACGCGATCATAGCGCAGGAAAAAAGAGACGCCGGGCGGTCATTCCGCCCGGCGTCCTGTTTCCGAGTCAGGCCCGTCCCTACTGCGCCGGCTTCTTCTCCTCGCACTTCCCCTCCTCGCAGCAGTCCTTCTCCAGCATCGCCGTGATGTCGAACTTCCAGGCGTCCTTCTCCTTCACGAACGCCAGCGGCTGCCCCATCGGGCACTTCGCCGTCGCCTTGTCGCCGTCGATCTTCAGGTCCTGGATCTCCGTCGACATCTTCTTCTCCTCGCAGCCCGCCGCCTTCTCCCCGCACCCGTCCTTCTTCTCCTCACAACCCTCGTGCTGCTTCGCCATCATCGCCTTCGCCTTCGCGATCAGCAGCGCCGCCATCAGGTCCTTCCCCGACATCTCCTTCACCTGCTCCGCCGTCACACCCAGCATCTTCTGCGTGTCCTCGCACTTGCTCACCCCTTCCTTGCACTCCTCGCCCTTCTTCGCCGCCAGCTCCTGCGACTTCGCGCTCAGCTGCGCCCAGAGCGCCTCCTTCTTCCCGGACATCACCGCGGCCGCGACCGCGTCGAAGCACTCCTGCGGCGTCGCGGCGGCCACCACCTTCTCCTCCTCCTTGCCGCCGCAGCAGCCGTCGCCGGCGGAGGCGGGGATCGAGAACGAAAGCACGGCACCCAGCACGGCCGCGCCGAGGCGGAGCGGCCACGTCGAAGTCATCGTCATGTTTCTCTCCAGTGTTTGCGGTGGCCCGCGCCCGGGGCGGGCAGGGGCGGAATGGTATCGCGTTTTTCAACGCGCGGCACGGCCGATTTCTTCCCGGAATCCCGCGCGCTACTTGCCCGCGCTGCTCCAGGATGTCAGGGTCACCGTGAACGTCTTTCCGTTCCCCGAGCTGAGGTCCGCCTTCACGAGCCCCATCCACTCGTCCGCGCTGATCCAGAACGTCATCGACAGCCCGCGCGTCGGCCCCTCGGGATCCGCGAGGATCGTCAGCTTCCAGCACTTCAGCGTCTTCTCCCCGACCTTCAACTCGACGTCCTTCTCCAGTGTCGTTCGTCCCCCCGCGGGGAACAGCAGCGGGGGAGGCTCCAGCCACTGGCGGGCGGCGAGAAGCGGCGGCAGCTGGATGCCGCGCTGCGCGAGCTCCTCCCGGTTCTCCATTTCGACGGTGCGCTCGTAGAACACCGTGTCGGGCTGGGGATTCCGCGCGATCACCGTCATCGTCCCTTTCGCGGCGACCACGTCCCCCGTCGATTCGATGCGGAAGGAGCGCGTGAACCCATCCTCCATGTGCGCGCCGACGCTTCGCCACTGCCGGACGAACTCGTCGAACCGGTCCTCCGATTCCTTCTGCGTCTCCTTCGGCGGATCCTCGGCGGGGGCCGACAGCGCGGCGGCGAGGAGGACGGCGGCCAGGGGGATGATGCGTCGCATGCGTATCAATTTACCTCGCGGCGGCCTCCGGCGTTTGCCGAATACGCTTCAGTCGGCCTTCGCGGCGACGGCTTCCTCGACCGGGGCCGGTGTCGGGGCCGCGGGCGGCGCGGCCGACGGCACCGCCGCGGCCAGCGACATGCCCCGCTGCACCGCCCCGCTCTCGAGAAGCTGGATCGCATGGCGGATCTTCGCCGCGACGTGCTTCGAGAAGGGGCCGAAGTGGACGTAGAGCGCGCAGAGCGAGCCGATGTACCGGATCGAGCGCGGGTTCGTGAAAAGGGTGCCCAGGAACGTGCGCCAGTGGTGCCACGCCGTCGACGGACGGCAGCCGAGCTTCCAGGCCATCTTGAAGAACGCCTTCGTCTCCTTCCACATGTGCCGCATCGTCGGCACGTGGCGGCGCTTCGACGAGTCCATCAGCTTCGCCGTCTTGCGGACGCGCCCGTAGTACGCGGCCGGCGTGTAGGTCGTCTCGATGACGTTCAGGTAGTCCCTGAGGATCTCCACGCGCGGCCGCTTCGGCTCGAAATTGAGCCCCGCGGTGCACTGGTCGCCTCCGGTGTCCACGGCGACCTCGAAATTGTCGTGGAGCCGGCCTTCCTTCTTGAGGCGGCGGGTGAGCTGGGTGTTGGGAAGGGCGAACATGAGGCCGGCCATGTTGACGGGGATGCCGGTGTCCTCGATGCACTCGATGATGCCGCGGGCGACGGAGCCGTTCTCGCCGTCGCAGCCGAGGATGAAGCCCGCGTTGACCCACATGCCGTGCTTCACGATCGCGTGGACGCTCTCCGCGATCGAGCGGCCGGCGTTCTGCTTCTTCTTCATCCGGATGAGGGTCTCCTCGTCCGGGCTCTCGATCCCGACGAAGACCGCGAAGAACCCCGTTTCCTGCATGAGGTTCATCAGATCCTCGTCGTCCGCGAGGTTGATCGACGCCTCCGTCGTGAACTCGAACGGCCACTTGCGCGCGATCAGCCACTCCTTCAGCTTCGGCAGGAACTCCTTCACCAGCTTCTTGTTCCCAATGAAGTTGTCGTCCACGAGGTCGACGTGCCCGCGGTACCCGAGGTCGAACAGCCGCTGCAGCTCCGCGAGGATCTGGTCGCCCGACTTGGCGCGCGGCACGCGCCCGTAGAGCTCGATGATGTCGCAGAACTCGCACAGGAACGGGCACCCGCGGCAGAACTGGATGCCGATGTGGTTGTAGGCGTCGAACTTCAGCAGGTCGAACCGCGGCACCGGCGATTTCGACATGTCCGCCATCCGCGGGTCCACGTACACCGGCTGCGCCGTCCCAGCGGCGAAGTCCGCGAGGAATTTCGGGAGCGTCACCTCCGCCTCGCCCAGGATCAGGTGCGACGCCTCCTTGTACAAGTGCGGGCTCGACGTCGCGTCCGGCCCGCCGATCAGCACCACCTTCCCGCGCTTCCGCGCCTCGCGCACGACCTCGAGGCAGTCCAGCTGCTGCGGCAGCATTCCGCCCGTCAGCACGATGTCCGCCCAGTCGAGGTGCGCGTCCGACCACGCCTCGACGTTCCGGTCCACGAGCCGCATCTCCCAGTCCTGGGGGAGGAGGGCCGCGACCGTGCAGAGCCCGAGGGGCGCGGCCGGATACTTCGCGTCCACGAGCTCGCACGTCTCCCGGTAGTTCCAGAACGAAGCCTGCTTGAACTCCGGGTGCACCAGCAGGGCTCGCGTCATCGGGACCTTTCGGCGGGCGGGAAAGGGGAACGGAACCGGCGCCAGTCGGCCGGGGAGTATAGCAAGGAAATGGTTTCGAAAGTGGGGAAGTTGCCGGACTACGACTCCTTGCCCATCTCCTCCTCGATCTCCTTCAGTCCCTTCTCGATCTCCTTGTCGAGCTCGCCCTTCTCCTCGTGGACCGCCTCCTCGTCGATCATGCGGTCGATGTCCTTGTCGCTGAGGATCTTCTCGGCCTCCTCGTCCGAGGTGGAGAGGGTGTCGGACATGGACTCGACGACGATCTGCATGCGGTCCTGGAGGGTCTCGGCCTGCATCATGGCGCGCTCGAAGTTCTTCTGCGTCTTGGCGAGGTCGGTGGAGCCGTAGACCTCGGCGATGGACTTGGAGACCTCCATCATGGCCCGGGCGAACTCGCCGTCGGACTCCGCCTGGTTCTTGATCTGCATTGCCGTCTCGAGCGACAGGAGCTGCCGCTCGCGCATCTTCTTGGACAGCGCGGTCTTCTTGAGCGCGCTCTTGATGAACTTGAGCTGGTCGTTGTCGCCGATGCGCTTGGCCTTCTTGGCCTTGTCGATGTATTCCTTCGTGTGCTTGTCGAGGTCCTTGAGGTTGCGCTTGATGGAAGCGATGCCCTTGCGGACCTCGAGATCTCGCTCGATGCGTTTTTCTTCGCGGGACTTGAAGATGCCCATGATTGGTCTCCTGGGGAGGACGGCATTCTAACGTCGGGGAGGCTGGCGAAGGCTGGCGAAGGCTGGCGGAGGCTGGCGAAGGCGGGCGGAGGCTGGCGGAGGCTG
>JADLHC010000151.1 GCA_020849035.1 Planctomycetia bacterium | reverse complement strand
GGGCGCCCGTGCCGGAAGCGCGCGCCCTGCAGCGCGACCTCGAGCCAGGCGGAGGCCGGGGCGTAGCCCGGCGCCACTTCCAGCGTCCGCAGTCCCGGCTGCCCGACCGCCTTCAACTTCCCGTTGTAGTAGTAGTACACGTCGCGCCCGACCAGGTCCTCGACGCCCGCGACGATCGCGTCCGTCACCGCGCTGTACTGCCCGCCCGAGGCCTCCGACGCGCGCTTCATCGCGATCGCCGCCGCCTCCTCCTCGCGCTTCTCCCACGCCTGCCCGAGCGGGCGCGTGGCGAGGGACTGGGCGAGGAAGCCGAGGCCGCCGACGGGGACGGTGCTGACGGCGAGGAGGGCGAGGGTGAGGCGGACTTCGAGGCGGCCCATGAGGTCGCGCGGGAGGGTGCGGGCGGCGCGGGCGGCGAGGACGAGGAGGAGGCCGAGGGCGGCGCCGCAGAGGGTGAAGAGGAAGACGATGCGGAGGGCGCGGACGATGGACTCCTCGATGGCGAGGCGTCGGCGGCCGAAGGCCCAGAGGCGCGGGGGGCCGCCGTCGGCGGGGGTGGAGCGGAAGAGGATCTCGTAGGGGGCGCCGGCGAGAAGGTGGTCCTGCCAGGCCTCGGTGCCGGGGTCGAGGGCAGGGGGCGAGGCGCCGAGGCGCGGGTCGGTCCAGCCGGATTTCTCCTCGAAGACGGCGAGGATGCCGGGGACGGGGGGCGCGGCGACGCGGAGGAGCGGCGTGGCGCCACGTTCGGCGTCGGCGGGGCCGCGGACGGTGGCGAGGACGCGGCCGGGAAGGTCGCGGGGGGCGAGCACGGTCGTGTAGTCGAACAGCAGCGTGCCGCCGGACGAGCGCGGCCGCAGCCCGGAGTCCTCTTCCGCCTCCGCCGGGTTCCATCCCGGCATGCCGACGCTGAAGGAGCGCCAGTCGCGCCCGTCGTGCCACGCGACCCCGAGGGCGTAGCCGGGGGCGCGCGACGCCTCGGATGCCGCCCAGACGTCCAGAAGGTCGCGCTCCGACGGCGCGCGTTCCGCCCGGAGGTCGCGCAGGCGGGAAGCGGCGGCGCGGGCGAGGAAGCGGAAGTTGGCGTCCTCGCCGCGGGAGACGCGGTCGGCGAGCTCGACGAGGTCGTCGCGGGACTTGGCGTCGGCGTCGCGGGTGAGCGAATCGCCGGAGAGGAAGGCGGCGGCGAGGGCGCCGGCGACGGCGACGACGGGGAGCGCGGCGCGGCGCGGGACGAGGAGGAAGAGCCACGGGGCGAAGACGACGGCGGCGGGGGCGCGGAAGCCGGCGAGCGCGGCGCCGGCGGTGAGGGCGGCGGCCGCGGCGCGCGCGATCGGCGCGCTCATCCACGCTTCCAGCGCTTCCCCGGCGGCGCGCGCCGCGACGCGTGCGGCGAGGAAGCAGGCGATGGAGCCGAAGGCGACGGAGAGCCAGAGGGCGGCGGCGGCGCCGGTGGGGAACGCGGAGGAAGTGTCGAGGAGGTCGACGCGGGAGTCGCGGACGACGGAGGCGAGGTGCTCGCGATAGATCCAGGCGACGGGTGCGAAGGCGACGGGGAGGGCCGCGCCGAGCCAGCGCGGCAGGCCCGGGAGGCCGCGGGCGGTGATGAGGGCGACGTGGAGCGCGCCGGCGACGGAGGTGACGGCAAGGTCGCCCGCGGTGCGGGCGAACTGGAAGAAGCGGAGGGTGCCGTAGAGGGAACTGCTGAAGGCGGGGCCTTCGGCGAAGGCGCCGGGGATGTCGAAGGCGAGGAAGAGGGCGCGCGCGCCCCAGAGGGCGGCGGCGAGGAGGGCGTGGCGGAGGGCGGGGTGCAGTTCAGAGCGGAGGAAGGTGGCCGCCGCGGCCGCGACGAGGAGCAGGAGAGCGAGGGTCGCGGCGCCGCGCGCCACGGCGAGCGCGCCGCGCTGGGCGTCCTGCCGGAGCTGGGCCTCGGCGGGCGGCTCGAGCGAGGGCGCGATTCCCTCGCCCAGATCCGTCGCGGCGGGTCCCCCGGACCACGAGAGCGTCACGCCGTACTCCCGCGCGAGATCAGCCGCGGGGAACGCGTTGCGCATCAGCTCCTTCGGGATCGGCACGCGGGGCCGCAGCGTCCGCGTCGCGACCACGCGCCCTCCCGCGGCCTCCGCCTGAGCCCAGAGGTACCACCACGCCGAGCCCTCGCGAAGACCCTTCTCCCCCTCCAGCGCCCACCCCTCCACTCCCGCGGGGGGCACGCCGGCCCAGACCTCGACGCGCCCGTCCTTCACGAAGGCGACCGACCAGCTGCGGCGCTCGATGGTGCCGAGGCGAGTGAAGAGCGCGACGGGGTCGCCGCCGGCCTCGACGGCGGCGGCGGAGAGGCGGACGACGTCGGCGCCCGCCGCGCGCTCGGCGGCGAGCGCGGACGCGAGCGCGGCGCGTGCCTCCGAGACCCGGGCGGCAGGGTCCCCGGGCTTCGCCGCGCGGGCGACGCCCCACGCGGCCACGGCGACGAGCGCGGCGGCGACGGAAGCGACCGCGAGGAGGCGGGCGGATTTCACCGGCTCATTCTAGTCGCAAACCGAGTCCGGCGAGACTCGAGCGGGTCCCGCGGGGGCATGGCACGGTGTGCGCCGGCAGACCTGAAACGCAGAGACGCGGAGAACGGCGGAGGTCCGGAGCCGGGTCCGGGCCGGAGGCCCGGCGGACCCGGGCGAGAAGCCGGCGGTTCAGGTCGCAGTGCCTCTGCTCCCTCGGCGCCCTCTGCGTTCCCCCCTTTTCCGGGCGGACGCCCCGCCGAGCACGGGAAGTCAGCCGGGCGGGGATTCCCGACCCGTTCAGCTGACCTTCTGACCGGGGCCGCTGGTTCGCCGGGGATCGGGCGTCAGAACCGCCACGGAGTCGGCCGTGGTGGCCGCGAGAATCATCCCCTGGCTCTCGACGCCGCGCAGCACGGCGGGCGCGAGATTGGCGATCACGACGACGTTCTGCCCGACCAGCTCCTCCGGCTTGTAGAAGGGTTTGATGCCGGCCACGATCTGCCGCTTCTCCGTTCCAAGGTCCACCTCCAGCACGTACAGCCGGTCCGCTTTCGGGTGATTGTTCACCGTCAGCACTTTGCCCACGCGCAGTTCGAGCTTCTTGAAGTCGTCGATCGTCGC
>JADLHC010000150.1 GCA_020849035.1 Planctomycetia bacterium | reverse complement strand
TGGACGACGGCAGCGGCATCGACCGCCTGCAGGTGCGGGTGATCGACCTGGGCGGGAACTAGCTCGATCCGTCCGGAGTGAGTCGACTTCGCCGGGCCCCGGGGCAACCCGGGGCCCGGTTCGTTGTGTGACGGCCGGTCCTGAATCGCTTGCGGATTCCCCCGCGCCTCCGTAGAGTTGCCGGGGTTCAGGCGCGAGACGCGTGACCAATCCCCGCAGAACATAGGGACGACCCCCCAGCCCCGCGATGGCGGGGCTTTTTTTACAGGCTGAGAGGCCAGGAGACGGAGAGGAATGCCGGCGAGACGAGACATCCGGAAGATCTGCCTGATCGGCAGCGGCCCGATCGTGATCGGGCAGGCGTGCGAGTTCGACTACTCGGGGACGCAGGCCTGCAAGGCCCTGCGCGAAGAGGGGTACTCGGTCATCCTCGTGAACTCCAACCCCGCGACCATCATGACGGACCCGGAGACGGCCGACCGGGTGTACATCGAGCCGGTGACGGTGGACTTCGTGACGAAGGTGCTGGAGAAGGAGCGCCCGGACGCGATCCTGCCGACCCTGGGAGGGCAGACGGCGCTCAACATCGGCGTGAAGCTGAGCGAGTCCGGGGTGCTGAAGCGCCTCGGGATCGTGATGCTGGGCGCAGACGAAAAGGTGATCCGCAAGGCGGAGGACCGGCGGCTCTTCAAGGAGTGCGTGGACCGGTCCGGGCTGGAGTCGCCGAAGTCGCATCACGTGCACACCCTGGAGGACGCGATCAAGGCGCTGGACGACGTGGGGCTGCCGGCGGTGATCCGGCCGAGTTTCACGCTGGGCGGGACGGGCGGCGGGATCGCCTACAACAAGGAGGAGTTCGAGGCGATCGTGCGGCGCGGGCTGGCGCTGTCGATGATCGGCGAGGTGCTGGTGGAGGAGAGCATCGCGGGCTGGAAGGAGTTCGAGCTCGAGATGATGCGGGACCGGAACGGGAACACCGTGATCGTGTGCACGATCGAGAACTTCGACCCGATGGGAGTGCACACGGGGGACTCGATCACGGTGGCGCCGATCCAGACGCTGTCGGACGCGGAGTACCAGCGGATGCGGGACGGGGCGATCCGCCTGATGGGGGAGATCGGGGTGGAGACCGGCGGCTGCAACATCCAGTTCGCGACGAACCCGAGGACGGGGCGGATGGTGGTGATCTAGATGAACCCGCGCGTGTCGCGGTCCTCCGCGCTGGCGTCGAAGGCCACGGGGTTTCCGATCGCGAAGATCGCGGCGAAAGTCGCCGTCGGATACACGCTGGACGAGCTGCCCAACGACATCACCCGCAAGACGCCGGCCTCGTTCGAGCCTGCGATCGACTACTGCGTCGTGAAGATCCCGCGCTGGGCGTTCGAGAAGTTCCCGGAGGCCGATCCGACCCTCGGGATCTCGATGAAGTCCGTCGGCGAGGCCATGTCGATCGGTCGCACGTTCAAGGAGGCGCTTCAGAAGGCGGTGCGGTCGCTCGAGATCCAGAGATCGGGGCTCGGCAGCGACCGGAAGGACCCCTGGGCGCGGGGGGAGCGGCCCGACCCGGACAAGGTCCGCGAGAAGCTCGTCGTGCCCAACGCCGAGAGGCTGTTCGCGATCCGGGATGCGATGAAGCTCGGCCTGTCCGTCGAGGAGATCTTCGCCCTGACGAAGATCGACCCGTGGTTCCTCGAGAACATGAAGGACCTGGTGGACGCGGAGGCGAGGTTGCGCGGGTACACCGCCCTCGCGGATGTCCCGGCCGACGTGCTGCGCGAGGCCAAGCGGCAGGGCTTCAGCGACGTGCAGCTCGCGAACATGTGGCGGACCACGCAGCACGAGGTGAGGGCGGAGCGGGAGAGGCGGAAGCTCCTGCCGACGTACGGGCTGGTGGACACCTGCGCGGCGGAGTTCGAGGCGGGGACGCCGTACTACTACTCGACGTACGAGACGGAGGACGAGGCGCGGACGAGCGCGAAGGACCGGATCGTGATCCTGGGCGGCGGGCCGAACCGGATCGGGCAGGGGATCGAGTTCGACTACTGCTGCGTCCACGCGGCGTTCGCCCTGCGGGAGATGGGGTTCGAGACGGTGATGGTGAACTCCAACCCCGAGACCGTCTCGACGGACTACGACACGAGCGACCGGCTGTTCTTCGAGCCGCTGACCGAGGAAGACGTCCTGAACATCTGCGACCGCGTCCAGCCGAAGGGCGTGATCGTGCAGTTCGGCGGCCAGACGCCGCTCAACCTCGCGACGGCGCTCAAGAAAGCCGGCGTCCCGATCATCGGCACCTCCCCCGAGTCCATCGACCGCGCCGAGGACCGCAAGCTCTTCAACGCCCTGGTCGAGAAACTCGGCCTCACCCAGCCCCCCGGCGGCACCGCCGTGGACTACGAGGGTGCCCGCAAGGTCGCCCGCGAGCTCGGGTTCCCCGTCCTCGTCCGCCCGTCGTTCGTGCTCGGCGGACGCGCGATGCGGATCGTCTATGACGAGGAGGAGCTGGAGAGGTTCGTCGGCCACGCGATCGCGGCGTCGCCGGACCACCCGATCCTCGTCGACAAGTTCATCGAGGAGGCGATCGAGGTCGACGTGGACGCGATCTGCGACGGC
Source organism: Planctomycetia bacterium (assembly GCA_020849035.1). Lineage (GTDB taxonomy): Bacteria > Planctomycetota > MHYJ01 > WSZJ01 > WSZJ01 > WSZJ01. Next base: position 11,801 of record JADLHC010000150.1, on the reverse strand, counting down.
AAGGACGTGGTGATCGGCGGGCTGCTCGAGCACATCGAAATGGCCGGCGTGCACAGCGGCGACGCGACGATGACGCTGCCGCCGTTCTCGCTGAGCGACGCGCAGATCGACAGGATCAAGTCCGACACGAGGAAGATGGCGCTCGAGCTGCAGGTGAAGGGCCTGATGAACGCGCAGTTCGCCGTGAAGAACGACGTGATCTATGTCCTCGAGGTGAACCCTCGGGCGTCGCGGACGGTGCCGTTCGTGTCGAAGGCCATCGGCGTGCCGCTGGCGAAGCTCGCGGCGAAGATCATGGCGGGGAAGACGCTGAAGGAACTCGGGTTCACCGAGGAGATCACCCCGGACCATTTCAGCGTCAAGGAGTCCGTCTTCCCGTTCAGCCGGTTCGCAGGCGTCGACATCATCCTCGGGCCCGAGATGAAGTCGACAGGCGAGGTCATGGGGATGGACCGCGAGCTCGGCCTTGCCTACATGAAGGCGCAGGAGGCCGCGTCGCACTTCCTGCCGACGAAGGGCAAGGTCTTCATCAGCGTGAAGGACTCGGACAAGCGCGACGTGGTGTTCATCGCGCAGCGGCTGGAGATGCTGGGATTCGAGATCGTGGCGACCTCGGGGACGGCACGGGTGCTGGAACGCAACGGGGTCCACGTGCGGGAGATCCCGAAGCTGAAGGAAGGGCGCCCGAATCCGCTGGACCTGATCATCAACGGCGAGCTGGCGCTGATCATCAACACGCCATCGGGGAAGGGGCCGAAGACGGACGAGGCGAGGATCCGCGCGGCCGCCGTGGCGCACGGCGTGACCGTGATCACGACGATCCAGGGCGCCGCGATGGCGGCAAACGGGATCGCGGCGGTGAAGCGGCGGTCGCCGGAGGTGCAGGCGGTGCAGGACTACCACAAGGGGCTGGCGAAGGTCCGGCGCGAGAAGGCGGGGGCGGCGACCTAGCGTCGCCAGGAGGCGGGATGCGGGCCCTGATCACCGGCGGCGCGGGCTTCATCGGAAGCCATCTCGCGGAGCACCTGCTCGCGCGCGGCGACCGCGTCGCGGTGCTTGACGACCTCTCGACGGGCGCGATGGCGAACATCGAGCCGTTCAAGCCGAACCCGAAGTTCACGTACGCGATCGACACGATCTTCAACGTGCCGCTCCTCGCGGAGATGGTCGACAACGCGGACGTCGTCTACCACCTCGCGGCGGCGGTCGGCGTGCGCCTGATCGTCGAGAACCCGACGCGCACCATCGAGACGAACATCGGCGGGACGGAGCTCGTGCTCAAGGCGGCGTCGAAGAAGCTGAAACCGATCCTCGTCGCGTCGACGAGCGAGGTGTACGGCAAGTCCACCAAGGTCCCGTTCCGCGAGGACGACGACCTCGTCTTCGGCGCCACCAACAAGTCGCGGTGGTCGTACGCGGCGTCGAAGGCCGTGGACGAGTTCCTCGCCCTGGCCTACGCGAAGGAGAAGAAACTCCCCGTCGTCATCACGCGCCTGTTCAACACCGTCGGCCCCCGCCAGACGGGCCGCTACGGCATGGTCATCCCGCGCTTCGTCGAGCAGGGCCTCTCGGGCGGGCCGATCACGGTCTACGGCGACGGCGAGCAGACGCGGTGCTTCGGGTGGGTCGGGGACGTGGTGAAAGGCATGGCGGACCTGCTCGCCTGCGAGAAGGCCGAGGGCGAGGTGTTCAACCTCGGGTCCACCGAGGAGATCACGATCAACCAGCTCGCGGCAAAGGTCGCGGCGAAGACCGGGGGGACCGCGATTGTCGAGCACATCCCCTACGAGAAGGCCTACGAAGAGGGGTTCGAGGACATGAAGCGGCGCGTCCCCTCGATCGACAAGGTCGGCCGGGTGACCGGCTGGAAGCCGACCGTCGGGGTCGACGAGATCCTCGACCGGGTCATCGCCTCCTACCGCTCCCAGACGACCCGCCCGCCCCGCCCGCGGCGCTAGATTTCGCGAAATTGTTCGTTGCGACGGCCCCCCGCCCGCGGGCAAAATGCCCGGCGGAGAGGGTTGCCGGACCGGCCTCCCGCGCGGCGGGACGCCCTTCGCACAGTCGACACGCTGGGGGAACGATGGTCGGCACGGCCTACATCGAGTGGGTCTATAACTTCTACGCCTGCGTCTACGACGTCGTCTTCGAGCGCTTCTTCGCCGAGGGCCGCCGCAGCGCCGTCGCCGCCATCGGCGCGCGCCCCGGCGAGCGCATCCTCGAGGTCGGCGTCGGCACCGGGGCGTGCATCCCCCTGTTCCCGCCCGGCGTCCACTTCACAGGGATCGACCTCTCGCAGGGGATGCTCGACGAGGCCCACGAAAAGGCCGCGAAGGAAGGCTGGAAGAACGTCCACCTGATGAAGATGGACGCGACGAAGCTGGACTTCCCTGACGACTCGTTCGACGCCGTGCTCGCCGCGTACTTCATCACGACGGTCCCCGACCCCCGTGCGGTGGTGCAGGAAATGAAGCGGGTCTGCCGCCGCGGCGGGCGGCTCGTCTTCGTGAACCATTTCATGGCGCCGAACACGTTCATCAACGACCTCGAGCGTGCCTGCGCGCCGGTCCTTTGGCGCGTCGGCTGGCGCAGCGACCTCAAGCTCGACAGCTTCCTCACGATGACCAATCTCCGGCCCGAGAAAGTCGAATTCGTCGACCGGATCGGGCTCTGGCGGACGCTCTACTGCGTGAACCACAAGGACGCGGCGGGGCCGGAGGAGGTCAAGCCCAAGCGGACGTTCATCCCGCAGGCGCTGCGGACGTGGGGGAAGAGGCTGGCGACGGTGAGGATCCGGAAGCGCGAGCGGGTGTAGGGGAGGCTGGCGGAGGCGGGCGAAGGCTGGCGGAGGCGGGCGGCATGAAGTAGGGTTGCGGCCCCATGAACGAGCTTCGCAAGGACGTCGCCGCTTCCATCGCCGCGGCCGTGCCGGGGCTGGAACCCGCCGAGGCGTACCGCCAGATCGAGACCCCGCCCGACCCGGCGATGGGGGACTTCGCGTTCCCGTGCTTCCAGGTGCGGGCGCAGTTCGGCAACGCGGCGCCGCCGGCGGTGGCGACGCAGCTCGCGGCGAAGGTCGCGAAGCCGGCGTGCATCCTGAGGATCGAGACGAAGGGCCCGTACGTGAACTTCTTCGCCGATCCGGGCGTCCTGGCGAAGTCGGTGCTGTCGGCGGCGTTCGCGGCGGGGGAGGGGTACGGGCGGAACGAGACCGGCAAGGGGCAGACGGTCGTCATCGACTTCTCGAGTCCCAACATCGCCAAGCCGCTCGGGATCGCGCATCTCCGGAGCACCGTCATCGGCAACGGCATCCGGCGGCTCTGGCAGGCGTGCGGGTACACGGTGATCGGCGTCAACCACCTCGGCGACTGGGGGACCTCCTTCGGCAAGCTCCTTTCCGCCTGGAAGAAGTGGGGGAACGAGGCGGAGTTGAGGGCGAAAGGCGTCGAGTTCCTCAAAGACCTGCTGGTGCGGTACACCGAGGAGACGAAGAAGGACCCGGCGTACCAGCAGGAGGCGCGCGACTGGTTCCGGAAACTCGAGACCGGCGACGCGGAGGCGAAGGCGATCTGGCAGCACTTCCGCGACATCTCCCTCGCGGAATTCAAGCGGGTGTACACGCTGCTCGGCGTGGACTTCGACTCGTGGAGCGGCGAGTCGTTCTACGTGGACCAGATGGACGCCGCGATCGCGCAGCTCGAGTCGAAGGGGCTGGCGTCGGAGAGCGAGGGGGCGTACGTCGTTGACCTGTCGGCGCACGGCATCAAGGAGCCGTTCCTGCTGAGGAAGGCGGACGACGCGTCGCTGTACGGGACGCGGGACCTCGCGGCGATCCTGTACCGGCGGAAGCACTACGGCGCGAAGAAGCTGATCTACGTGGTCGCGCAGGACCAGAAGCTGCACTTCAAGCAGCTGTTCATGGTCGCGAAGCTGCTCGGCGCGGACGTGGAGCCGGTGCACGTCGAGTTCGGGCTGATGAGGATCGTCCGGGACGGCCAGCGGGAGAAGATGGCGACGCGGGCCGGGACGATCGTGCTGCTGGCGGACGTGATCCAGGAGGCCGTGGACCGGGTGCACGAGATCGTCGCCGACCGGGAGTGGGACGCGGCGAAGAAGGACCGGATCGCGCACGCGGTGGGGATCGGCGCGGTGATCTTCAACGACCTGTCGCGGACGCGGACGAAGGACATCGACTTCAACCTGCAGCAGATGCTGGATTTCGACCCCGAGACGAAGGCGTTCAAGGGGGAGACGGGGCCGTACCTGCAGTACACGCACGCGCGGCTGTCGAGCGCGCTGCGGAAGTACGGGAAGCCCGTGGCCGGCGACGTGAACTTCGCGCTGCTCGCGACGGACGACGACAAGGGTGTCGCGCGGCAGGTCGGGCGGTTCCCGCAGATCGTCCTGGACGCGGCGACGAGGTACGAGCCGAGCATCCTCAGCCGCTTCCTGATCGACCTCGCGGGCGAGGTGAACCGGTTCTGGAAGCAGCAGCGGATTCTCGGCGACGACGCGGCGCTGACGGCGGCGCGGGTGCTGCTGGTGGCGAGCGCGAGGCAGGTCCTGAAGAGCGGGCTGACGATGCTGGGGATCGAGGCGCCGGAGGAGATGTAATTTCCCTTCCTTGAGGAAAGGCCCGCGGCGGCTTCTACCTCTGGTCTCGTCCCCTCCCACCGGATAACTTCTCTCCCGATGCCCGACCCGCTCTTCTCCGTCGAAAACCTCGTCAAGTCCTACGGCCGCGTCCAGGCCCTCCAGGGCGTCACGGTCTCGGCCTCGGCGCGCGCCATCGGGCTGCTCGGCCCGACCGGGTCCGGCAAGTCCACGCTCATCAAGATCCTCCTCGGCCTCCTCAGGCCGACCGCGGGCCGCGCCTCCGCCCTCGGGCTCGACTCGCAGCGCGACGCCCTCCGCATCCGGCAGCTCACCGGGTTCATGCCCGAAACCGGCTGCCTCATCCCCCGCATGAACGCCGTCCAGTTCGTCTCGCTCGCGGGCCAGCTCGTCGGCATGTCCTCCGGCGACGCCCTCGCGCGCTCGCACGACGTCCTCCACGCGCTCGACCTCGGCGAGGCGCGCTACCGCGACATCGACACCTACTCGACCGGCATGCTCCAGCGCGTCAAGCTCGCCCAGGCCCTCGTCCACCACCCGAAGCTGCTGGTCCTCGACGAGCCCACCAACGGCCTCGACCCGCGCGGCCGCGACGAGATGCTCGGCCTCATCCGGGACATCTCGCAGCGCAAGGGGATCAACGTCGTCCTGTCGAGCCATATCCTCCACGACGTGGAGAACGTGTGCGAAGAGCTCGTCGTGCTGCACCGCGGGCGTCTCGTCGCGTCCGGCCCCCTCCGCAGCATCGTCGGCACGACGGAGGCCGCCCTTGAGATCCGCTTCCGCGGCGACCGCGACGCCCTCGAGGGGGCGCTGAAGGCGGAGGGCCTGCGGCCGCGCGCCGAGACCGAGGGTGACCGCCTCGTCGTGCCCGTGCCGGACGTGAAGGACACCGCGCCCGTGCTGCGCGCGGCGTCGAAGTGCGGCGCGCAGGTCAGGCACATGGCCCCCGCGCAGAAGTCGCTCGAGGACGTCTTCGCGGGCCTCATCGAGGGAGCCGACAGATGAGCAATCCCTCCAGCCCGATCTTCGACCAGAGCTACCAGCCCTGGGAGGGGACGTTCGTGTCCCACGCCTGGCGCGCGCCGGTCATCGCCTGGTCGTCGATGCGCAACATGATCCGCGCCAGCGGCATCGCGTTCGGCCTCGTGTACGGCCTGGCCGCCCTCGTCCTCGGCATCGTGATGCTCATCGTGCTCGCGGAGGCCAAGATCCCCAGCGAGGCGGTCTACAACTCCTTCGGCGCCTCCGTCTTCATCAGCAGCCTCCTGCTCGTCCCGGTCGTCGGCGGCAATCTCGTCTCCGGAGACATCCGCCACAACGCCCACCTCATGTACTTCTCCAAGTCCATCTACCGCGTGGACTACATGGCGGGGAAGGGCGCCGCGGCGCTGCTGCTGCTGGCTCCCGGAATCCTGCTGCCCTGCCTCCTCGCCGCGACGTTCCCGGCGGTCACCTCGTTCGCGCCCGTCTCCAACACGCACCTCGTCCGCGTCTTCGCCGCCCTCCTCGCCCTCGTCCCCGTCGCCCTCCTGCCCGCCGTCGCCGTCTGCATGGCGATCTCCTCCTGCACCCGCCGCGCCTGGCTCGCGGGCATCGGCTGGTTCGCACTCTTCGCCATCCCCTGGGTCGTCGGAAAGACGCTCGAGGGCGCGCGCCTCAAGTGGGCCCACCTGGTTTCCTTCAACGGCAACGTCACCGCAGTCGCGGCGTGGATCCTGCCGCTTCCCGAGTCCGGTACGTCCGTCCTCGCCGACGAGCGCCTGAAGTACGCCGACCCCTGGATGTCGGCGCTCATCCTCGCCGCCGTGACCCTGGGCTCCTTCGCCCTCGTCTTCCACCGGATCGCCACCGCGGAGCGCCGCTCGTGAACGCACCCGCCCCGGCGCCCGCGATCCCGCTCGTCTGGTTCGAGCACGTCACCCGCTGGTACGGGCAGGTCGTCGCGCTCCGCGACGTCTCCATCCCCATCGCCGGCGGCGTCGTCGGCCTGCTCGGCCCCAACGGCGCCGGCAAGACGACCTTCCTCCGCGTCCTCACCGGCACCATGCCCCCCTCCCAGGGCCGCGCCCTCCTCTTCGGCCTCCCCGCCTTCGGCACTCCCGACCTCTACCGCCGCATCGGCTACTGCCCCGACCACGACAATTTCTTCGAGTTCATGACCGGCCGCGAGTTCGTCGAGACCCTCCTCGGCGTCCACGGGTTCGGCTCGAAGGACCGCCGCGACCTCGCCGCCCGCGCCCTCGACCGCGTCAAGGCCGCGGACTTCGCCGACCGCAGGGTCTTCACCTACTCAAAAGGCATGCGCCAGCGCCTCAAGGTCGCCCAGGCCCTCGCGCACGACCCCGAACTCCTCATCCTCGACGAGCCCCTCAACGGCGTCGACCCCCTCATCCGCCGCGACATCATCGAGCTCGTCCGCGAGCTGGGGCGGGAAGGGAAGTCCGTGATCGTGTCGAGCCACGTGCTGCACGAGGTCGAGGCGATGACGCCGAACATCGTGCTGATCCACAAGGGCCGGGTGAAGGCGTACGGGAACGTCCACGAGATCCGCGGGCTGATCGACCGCCACCCGCACTCGATCCGCCTCACCACGCCCCGCGCCCGGGACCTCGCCGGCATCCTGGCGCGCCAGCCCGACGTCAGCGAACTCGTCATCGCGCCCGACGCCGTCACCATCCGCACCCCCGCCCCCGACCGCTTCTACGGCGCCCTCCCCGCCCTCATCCTCGAGTCCGGCATCGAGGTCCACGAGCTCCACAGCCCCGACGACAACCTCGACGCCGTCTTCCGCTACCTCACCGAGGCCTGACCATGAACGCGATCCCGGGCCTCCTCGCCTCCGCGCGCCTCGCGCTCCGCCAGTTCCTCAACGGGCCGCGCAAGTGGCTCCTCCTCCTGCTCGGCGCCGTCTTCCCGGGAATCGTCTCGATCTTCGCCTTCGCCGTGGAGCACGGCCCCGTCAACCCGTTCCTCCAGATCTTCGACGGCATTTACCTCTCGGTCATCCTCCTTCTCATGGCGCTCCTCGGCGCCACCTCCGGCTTCTCCGGCGACGCGGAGGACGGCACCGTGATCTACCTCTTCACCCGCCCCTGCCCCCGGTGGGCGATCGTGGCGGGGAAGTGGCTGGGGACGGTGCCGCCGCTGGTGGCGATCTCGCTCGTGCCCGTCCTGCTTTCGTTCCTGCTCGCGCAGCACGTCCCCGCGGACTCGCCGCCGCCCGGCGAGGCCGCGATCCGGCCCGCCGATCCCGGGGCGCCCGGCACCGGGGCTCCGAACCGGACCGCCGCCCCGCCGCGCCCCCGCAACGTCCACGAAACCCCCGGGGCGCGCGACCTCGCCCTCGTCTCCTTTGCCACGGCGCTCTCGACCGTCGAATTCGGAACCCTGTTCTTCGCCCTCGGTGTCCTCGTCGGGCGCCCCTACGTCGTCGGGCTCTGCTACTCCGTGCTCTTCGAACTCATCCTCGGGCTCACTCCTTTCAAAATGTGGGTCCTCTCCAAGATGCTGCGCGGAGCCGTCTTCCGCATCCCCACCCCCGTCCCGCGATTCTGGGAGGGCGCGCTGGAGAACCTCCCTTCCGCCCTCGTGAGCTCGATCGGGCTGGCCCTGGTGCCGCTCGGCTCGATCGGGCTGGCGATGATCGTCGTCGGCTGGAAGTCCTACCTCGCCAAGTCCGACTGACCGTCGGGGCGGTCGCGGAAGAATCCCGAGGCCCCCTCGCGCGCCGCGAGCACGACGCCGATTCCCACCAGGAACGCGTCCGCGAGCCGCTGGATCGCCGCAAAGGCCGCCGCCTCGGCCGATCCCAGGCCGATCAGGGCAAACGTCCCGATGAGCCCTCCCTCGAACAGCCCGAGGCCTCCCGGCGTGAACTGGAAGGCGAGGACGATCTGCGTCAGGACGAACATGAGGGCGAGGGCGGGGAAGGTCACGTGCTGGCCGGTCAGCCAGAAGAAGACGAGCGGCCTCGCGACGACGAGCGCGAGCGGCCCGCCCGTGAAGACCAGCGCCGCGGCGAACGCGCCGCGGTGCTCCCGGAACGTCTCCTCGACGCTCGCCTCCGTCGCCTCCAGCCACCGCCGAGGCCGCTCCAGCCGCTTCCCGAACAGCCGCATCACGCCCGACGCCAGGGGCCACCGTCCCGCGAACGCGGCCGACAGCACGACGAACGCCACGAGCAGCCCCGCCGCGGCCGCGCTCGTGCCCCATTTGAGGCCCGGCGGGAGGTCGAAGGTCCACAGCATCGTCCCCGTGCAGACGAGCAGCGCCGTCACGAATCCCGCCATCTCCGCGAACTTGCCGGCGACCACCGTCGCGGCGACGTCCCGGCTGGGCAGCGAGAACCTCCGGCTGATGTGCCAGATCCGCAGCGGCTCCCCCCCGAGGTACAGGGACGGCGTCACCCACGCGACGGCGTTCCCCATCAGGATCGAGGCGTACGCCGTCCGCAGCGGCACCCTCCACCCCCGCGACCGGAGCAGCGCCCACCAGCCCCCGGACTGCAGGAACAGGATGAGCAGCCCCAGCCCCGCGAACCCTGCCGCTCCCCACGCCCCCGTCCGCGCCAGCACCTCGCGCGTCGCCGTCCAGTCCAGCTTCCACGCGATCGCGCCCAGCGCCGCAAGCGCGACGACAAGGGAAAGCACAGCGATGACGCGTTTCCTCATGGGCCCGGCCCGGCATTGTAGGGGCGCGGCGCGACGCCAACAAAAAAGCCGGAGGCAGCGTCCGCCGCCTCCGGCTTCGTGTCGTCTTCCAGGCCTAGCTGATCAGGGGCACCCCGCCGGCCTTCCCCGCCTTCGGAGCCGCCGCCGGCGCCTCGCCGCCGCCGCCGCCGCTCGCCTTGCGCTTCTTCTCCTCCGAAATCGCCGCGATCAGCGCGCCCGCCGCGACCGCCTTCAGCGGGTCCTTCGCGTGCCGCACGTTCTTGATCGGGATCGGGAGGCCGATCTCGCGCAGGATCGTCTTGAACCGGTCCACCATCCCCGGCGGCTTGCTCGTCCCGCCCGCGATCACGATCTCCACCGGCTCGTCGATCGTCGCGTTCGCGGCCTTGAACTGCTGGCCGATGTTCGTGACGACGTAGCGCATCAGGTCCTCGTAGTAGATCTCCAGCGCCACCATGATCTGGTCCGTCGGGTCGATCCTGTCGAAGTTCAGGTACTTCTCCTTGTGGCTCTGCACCTTCGACACCGGCACGCTCCTCACCTTCGCCACCTGCCGGTCGATCCAGTCGCCCGAACGCCCGCAGCTGAACTCCAGCAGCTTCTTCGCGCGCCACGACGCCGCGAAGTTCACCATGCCCGCGCCCCACGAGATCGCGATGCCCGTGAAGGGGAGAACCTCGTTGTTGATCGTCACCGTCGGGTTCTCGCTGTAGATGATGCACATCGCTTCGTTGATGCACTTCACGTCGTAGCCCAGCTTCTTGAGGAACCGCTCCAGCACCATGCGGTGGAACACCACGTCGAATTCCGCGTCGATCGGATTCGCGGGCATCGTCGCGCAGATCACCTCGTTCGGGTACGCCGGCTTCCCGACGACGGCCTCGAGCAGCACTTCCATCATGCTGATGGCCTCTTCCTCGCCGGGGTTGAGCACGCCCTTGGCCATCGGGCGGCGGTAGTCCTTCTGGTTGCCCGTCACCATCGAGAACTTGAGCGCGTCCTCGCCGACGACGTAGATCTGCTCGCCCTTGATGATGTAGAAGGCGCCGGCCTTCGTGAGCATGTCTTCCGCGAAGTCCTCGTTGGGCATCGAGAAGAACGCGTCACGTTCCATCGTGAAGACTTCCTTGCCGTCCTTCAGTTCCGCTCCCACGAGGAAGCACGTCCCGATGTCGACTCCCTTAGCGCACATTCCCGGCCCCTTTCTGCCTGATGGTGATCAATGTGCCAGGGCGAGGCGGCCGTGCCGCCTCGCGCGGCCCCTCTTGTTAGTCGATTCCGCCGAGCAGGTCGGCCATTCCGCCCGCGTCGCCGCCGCCTTCCGTCTGCTTTCCGATCTTCTCGAAATTCGCCTGCAGCTCGTTCTCCTTCGACTCGAGCAGCTTCAGGCGCGCCTTGATCTCGACCTCGGTAAGGCGGACGCGTTCGGAAGCGGCGCCCTCGCCTTCGCCCATCGCCACGCCGGTTCTCGGGCCCGCGGCGATCATGCCGCTGAGCAGGCCCTTGAACTCCTTCAGGAGGGTGTCGCGGAACTCGTTGAACTGCGTCAGGACCGCCTGGGAGCGCTGCCGCTCCTCGAGGACCGCCTTGCGCAGCTCGAGCACCTCGCGCTTCATCAGCGACTTCTCGTCCTTCTCCTTGTCGAAGAAGCTCTTGCGGAGGCCCTCGAACTCCTTCTTGAGCCATCCGTTCTCGCCGTCCATCGTCTGGATGAGCTTCTTGAGGTCGTCGAAGTCGGAGCGGATCTGCTCGACGTCCTTCGATCCGGCGAGGACGGTGCGCAGCTCGTTGAGCGCCTTGATGACCGTGTCCTTGTCCGGCGACTTCAGGATGACCTGCCGGAGCTCCTCGATCCGCGACTTGATTTCCGACCGGGTCTCCTCCTTCACCAGGACGGCCTCATTCGTCCCGGGCTCCGACTTCTTCACGTTCTGGAGGTACCCCTCTTCAAGGGCCAGCTTGAGCTGGCGCGACTGCTCGACGCGGTCCCGGCCGATCTTGTCGAGGTCGAAGTAGTCCTTGGCGGGGATCTTGACCTTGAGGTCGTCGATCATGATCGATCCGCGCAGGACGTTCTTGACGATCCACATGCCTTGGGATCTCCGGTAAGTGCCGGGACCGGGCCGTCCCGGGCGTAGACAGACCTTGTACCCCGTGCGGCGAGCCCAAGTCAAATCCTTTCATTTCGAGGATGAAGGGCGGGACGTTCGGCCTCCGGACCTCGCGCCGGGCGATGCAATGGGCTGCGTCGCCCGGCGTTCGCCCCGGCGGCCACCCGTCCTGCCCTGGATCCTCGAAGTGAAATCTCTGGCCGAGAGGCGGTCGTACTTGACGGCGGGAAGGGTAGCCGATATCTTCCCGCCCCTTACCGGCGCTCCCGGACGGGCCCGTAGCTCAATTGGGAGAGCGCTAGAATCGCACTCTAGAGGTTGGCGGTTCGATCCCGCTCGGGTCCATCCCGGCGCGCCGGCGGAGGGGGGGGGGGCGGGGGGGGGGGGGGGGGGGGGGGGGGGG
>JADLHC010000149.1 GCA_020849035.1 Planctomycetia bacterium | reverse complement strand
GACCGAGGACGTGCGGCGCGGGTCCGGGCGGCGCGCGTCACAGGCACCCGCACGGCCCAAGCTCTCGTCGCGCGCCGGTCGGACCCGCGCCGCGCGCCGCAGGGAGGTTTCTGCTCACGTTCTCAGGGCGTTCGCCTCATCCATTCTGGCCGATCCGGCCGTGGAAGTTCCGCGCGCCGCGGCACTCGATGTGGGTCGCATTCGCGGCCGCGGCTGGGCCGTCGTCGAGCTCAACTCCGCGTGGGCCGCCGGCCTCTACGGCTGCGACCCGGAAGCGGTCCTCGAAGTCCTGCGCCACGCCTCCGGGCCCATTCGCTGAGCTCCGTCCAGATTCCGCCCCCTGCGAACTACCAACCACCAACTACCCCCCCGCCAGTCTCTTCCGCTCGATCTTCCCCCGGTCGTTGCGCGGGAGCGAGTCCATCCACTCCACGAACCGCGGCGCCTTGTAGCGCGCGAGCTTCGACTTCACGTGCTCGACGAGCGTGGACTTCTGGGCGTCGTTCTTCGCGTGCCCCTCGTTGACGACCACGAACGCCTTCGGCAGCACGAGGCCGTTCTCGTCCTTCACGCCGATCACGCAGCACTCCTTCACGGCCGGGTGCGCGAGCAGGCAGTTCTCGACCTCCAGCGGGCTGACCCAGATGCCGCCGATCTTGAGCATGTCGTCGGCGCGGCCCTCGTACCAGTAGTAGCCCCCGGCGTCCCGGCGGAACTGGTCGCCGGTGCAGTACCAGTTGCCGTGCAAGAGCTGCCGGGTCCGCGCGTCGTCCTGCCAGAACCCCGTCATCGCGCTGTCGCCGCAGATCCACAGCGTGCCGATCTCGCCGTCCGGCAGCACGTCGCCGTTCGGGCCGCAGATCTTCGCGCCGTACCCCGGCACGATCTGCCCGAGGCTGCCGGGCCGCACCGCGCCGATCCGCCCCGAGATGTAGATGTGGAACATCTCCGCGCTGCCGATGCCGTCGAGGATGTCCACCTTGAACCGTTTCAGCCACCGCTCGTAGAGCTCGCCGGGGAGGGCTTCGCCGGCCGACACGGTGATGCGCAGGCACGAGAGGTCGGCGTCCTTCCCGGCGGGGTCCTCGAGCATCTTGTTGATCGTCGTCGGGACGTTCGTGAGGACCGTCGGGCGATGCTTCGCGATCAGCGAAAACAAAACATCGGGGGAGGCGCGCTCCTCGAACAGGACCGTCGAGCCGCCGACCGCGAAGGGGAACCAGAGGTTCGTGCCTGTCGCGTAGCCGAAGAACAGCTTCGGCACGCCGAGCGTCCGGTCCGACTCCGTCATCTGCAGGATGCCTTTCGCGTACCGCTCCGTGTTCCACGCGAAGTCGTGCTGGAGGTGCATGCAGGCCTTCGGCTTGCCGGTGGACCCGCTGGTGAAGAGCCAGACCGCCGGGTCGTCCCTGTGCGTCGGGGCGTTCTCGCAGTGCGCCGGCTGCGCCGCGCAGGTCTTCTCGTAGGAGAGGAACGGCCCCGGGTCGCCGCCGACCACCAGCAGGTTCTTCGCGTACTTCAGCTGCGGCCGGAGCTTCGCGAGCCCTTCCACCAGCGAGTGGTGGACGACCGCCGTCACGGCGCGCGTGTAGTTGAAGTAGTAGACGAAGTCCTCGACCGGGAGGAGCGGGTTCGCCATCGCGAGCACGGCGCCGGCCTTGTGGATCCCGAACAGAGCCGTCACGAACGCGGGGCAGTCCGGCAGGATGATGAGGACCCGGTCCTCCTGCTTCACGCCGACCGATCGCAGCGCCCCCGCCGCGCGGCAGGCGCCCTCGACGACCTGGCGGTACGTCCACGTCTCGTCGCGGTAGTACACCGCGACCTTGTCCGCGCGCCCTTCGCGGATGTTGTGGTCGAGGAAGTAGTCCGAGAGGTTGAACTGCTCAGGAATCGGATCAAGCATGCGTCTTTCCCTTCCTGCCCCCTGCCCACTGCCCCCTGCCCACCGCCTACTCTTCCACCTTCTGCACGTCGTGCCTGTCGAAACCCGCGTTCACCGGCACGGCCGGGCACACGACCCTCCAGCGCCGCGGGTCGCGGAAGTCGCCGAGCTCGCAGAAGCGGATGATGCGCGCGTCGGCGCCGAGGTGGGCCTTCACGAGCGCGAGTCCCGCGAACTCGTTCGGGGAGACGGTCTCGTTCTTCTGCTTGATCGTGAGGAAGATCAGCCGCCGCGGCGTCTCCTTCCAGATCACCACGTCGGGCGCCTTGGCGAACTTCTCCACGTTCGGGCCCATCTTCTGGCGGAAGCCCTCGAGCTCCGGGCCCGCGAACTTCTCGAGCGCCGCGGACGCCCGCTCCACCCACGGCTTGCGGTTCGGGGACTTGCCCCACAGCTCGTACCAGAGCGCCGAGTAGGACTGGTACCCGCCGCAGCGGTAGTGATGCACGGCGTTCATCTCGAGGAAGTAGGCGCGGGAGGACTTGGAGAACCGGGGATCGTCCCGGAACTCCTCGGGCACGAGGTCCTTGTCCCCGCCAACCCACTTCTCCTGGTCCGCCAGATCGAACGTCAGGACTTCTTCGCGAATCTCAACCACCTGTCGGCTCACTGTGTACCTCCGCCCTCAAGGGCTTTGACCTGTTCCAGGGCCGCCCTGTAATTCTCGGGCAGCGCGATGCTCTTCCACGTCTCCATGTCGACGGCCACTGTCGTTTGCCGGCAGCGCGCGGCCACGCCTCCACGGGCGGTCACTTCGTACGCGAAGACGACGCGGCTGCGGCCGACCTCGACGACGCGCATGGCGATTTCGACCTCGTCGCCGAATTCCTGCGGGGCCAGGAAGTCGGCGTCGAGGTGGACGGTGGGGAAGCCGATGCGGTCGCGTTTGAGGAGGGTGGCGTAGGGGATGTCGAGGACTTCGCGGAAGAAGTCCTCCATGGCGATGTGGAGGAAGTGGAACTGGCGTGGGAAGTAGAGGATTCGGGCGAAGTCGACGTCGGCGAAGCGGATGGAGCGGGTGGTGCGGTAGACGCCGTTGGGGGCGCGGGTGGCGGGCATGGGGGGGGTAGGATAGGGCGGGG
>JADLHC010000148.1 GCA_020849035.1 Planctomycetia bacterium | reverse complement strand
TCTCAGAGTCACCCATGATCGAGGATCACCCTCGGGGATGAAAATGGGTTAGGGTGTAACCGCGACCCCCGCTCGACGCCGTTCAGGCATGATCGTCATCGGTCGGCTCAGAGTCTGGCGTGGGAGTTCGAGGCACCCACGATTGTTGCCCCGCCGGCTGGCTCGGCGGAGAGCACGCAAGGTAGCTTCTTCCAAGAGGCAGCTCCTGCGGGCGGTCGCACTTTTGAGGGAGGTGCGGCATGGAAGCGCGATTCGATCGTGTGGCGGGTCTCGACGTGCATCGCGACAGCGTGATGGCGACGAGCCGGGTGACCGAGGGCGAGAAGCGGTCGGTGGCGACGGAGCGCTTTGGCGCGACGACCGAGGAGCTTTTGGCGCTGGCGGACTGGCTGAAGAGCAAGGGTGTGACGCACGTGGCCATCGAAGCGACAGGGGTGTACTGGAAGCCCGTGTACTACACGCTGGAGGGAGTGTGCGAGGTGACGCTGGTCAACGCGGCGCACGCGCACAACGTGCCGGGCCGGAAGACCGACGTGAAAGACTCCGAGTGGCTGGCCGAGCTGATGGAAGCCGGGCTGCTGAGGGCGAGTTTCATTCCGCCGAAGCCGATCCGTGAGATGAGGGACCTGACGCGTTACCGCACGGAGCTGGTGCAGGAGCGGACGCGGCAGGTGCAGCGGCTGCACAAGTTCCTGCAGGACTCGGGTATCAAGCTGGCGTCCGTCGCCTCCAACATCATGGGTGCCTCGGGGCGGGCAATGCTTGAAGCTCTGGTCGGCGGGACCACGAATGCGGAGACGCTGGCGGAGCTGGCGAAAGGCCGGCTCCGGAAGAAACTGCCGGAGCTTCGGCAGGCTCTCCGGGGGCACTTCAAGCCGCACCACGGCTTCATGGTGACGCAGATCCTAGCGCACGTGGACTACCTGGAGGAGGCCATCGGCAACGTCCAGGCGGAGATTGAGGAGCGCATCCGCCCTTTTGCGCCGCAGATGAAACTGCTCAAGTCGATCCCGGGGGTCAGTGACAAGGTCGCCGCGGTGATCCTTGCGGAGATCGGGACCGAGATGAAGCAGTTTCCGAGTGCGGAGCATCTCGCCGCATGGGCGGGAGTGTGCCCCGGCAACAACGAGAGCGCCGGCAAGCGCAAGCGAGCCCGTCTTCGCGAGGGCGATCCGTGGCTGCGCACCGCGCTCGTCGAGGCCGCGTGGGCGGTCGTACGGAAGAAGGACACGTCGCTGTCAGCCAGGTACTACCGGATTCGAGCGCGTCGTGGTCCGAAAAAGGCGATCGTCGCCGTGGCCCACGCCATCCTGAGGATCGTGTACACGCTGCTCACCACGAATCAGCCCTACAAGGAACTCGGACCCGCCTACTGCAACGTGCGCAAGAAGGCGCAGGTGGCCGACCGACTCCTGAAGAAACTCAAGGATCTCGGTTATGAGGTCACCGTGAAAAAGACGGCGTAGCTCGGACGCGGTCCGGCGCACCGGGATTTTCAAGGTAGCCTGAGCGGAAACCCCGCGGGTCGGGCGGAGTCGGCCCTCGCACCGCCAGCTTCTCGCCAACCGACCACAGGGCCGACGCAGCCTGACCTGCGGGGTTTTTGCTCAGGCTCTGAGTTCCCGGCGAACCGCGGCATCCTGCGTGAGGAGTCGGGAGTCGGGCCCGCGGGATCCGAGCCCGTCCTCGGCGAGACCCAGTCCGTCACCGCCCTGGACGCGGAGATCCGCGTCGGGGAGCGGACCCTGCGCTGCTGGGTGATCCGGCGCGTCGACGACCACGACGCCGCGGAGGCGATCACCGAGGCCGAGTTCTGGAACTGCGACGCCGTGCCGGGCCGGCTCGTCCGTGTCGTCTCCGGCCGGCGGATCCGCGGGGAGTTCGTTCAGGACTACAGCAGCGACCTGGTCGACCTCGAGATCGCCCCGGGGGAGGGGAAGTAGTCCGGGCCGCAGCCAGGCCTACTCCTCGTCCTCCCGCAGCTTCGCCAGCACGCTCAGGTCCTCGAGCGTCGTCGTGTCCCCGAGCGTGCCGTCGCCGGTCGCGATCTTGCGCAGCAGCCGGCGCATGATCTTGCCCGAGCGCGTCTTGGGCAGTGCGTCCGTGAACCGGATCATCTCCGGCTTCGCGAACGACCCCAGTGTCTTCGCAACGTGCTCCTGCAGCTCCTTCTTGAGCGCGTCCGTCTTCTCGCTGCCGCCGCGCAGCGTCACGAACGCGCAGATCGCCTCGCCCTTCATCTCGTCCGGCTTCCCGACGACCGCGGACTCCGCGACCTTCGGGTGGCTCACCAGCGCGCTCTCCACCTCGGCCGTGCCGAGGCGGTGCCCCGCGACCTTGATGACGTCGTCCACGCGGCCCATGATCCAGACGTAACCGTCCTTGTCCTTCCGCGAGCCGTCGCCGGTGAAGTACTTGCCGGCGAAGTTCGACCAGTACTGCTTCTTGAACCGCTCCGGGTCCCGGTAGACGGTGCGGAGCATGGACGGCCACGGCTTCGCGATCGCGAGGAGGCCGCCCTGGTCCGCCTTGCAGGGCTGGCCTTCGTTCGAGAGCACCTCGGGGAAGATCCCGGGCAGCGGCAGCGTCGCGCTTCCCGGCTTCGTCGCGGTCACGCCCGGCAGCGGCGAGATCAGGATGCCGCCGGTCTCGGTCTGCCACCACGTGTCCACGATCGGGCAGCGCCCGCCGCCGATCACCTTCTGGTACCACATCCACGCCTCGGGGTTGATCGGCTCGCCGACGCTCCCCAGCAGCCTCAGGCTCGACAGGTCGTGCCTCCCCGGCCACTCGTCCCCCCACTTCATGAACGCCCGGATCGCCGTCGGCGCCGTGTAGAGGATCGTAACGCCGTACTTCTCGACGAGCTGCCAGAACCGGTCGTTCGCGGGCCAGTTCGGCGCGCCCTCGTACATCAGGACCGTCGCGCCGTTCGAGAGCGGACCGTAGACGACGTACGTGTGCCCCGTCACCCAGCCGATGTCCGCCGTGCACCAGTACGTGTCCGTGTCCTTCAGGTCGAACACCCACTTCGTCGTCGTGTGCGCCCACGTCATGTACCCGCCCGTCGTGTGCACCACGCCCTTCGGTTTTCCCGTCGTCCCGCTCGTGTACAGGATGTAGAGCATCTGCTCGCTGTCGCACGGCTCCGGCTCGCACACGGCGCTCGCGTCCTTCATGAGGTCGTGCCACCAGAAGTCGCGGCCGTTCGTCATCGTCACACCCTGGCCCGTGCGCTTGAGCACCACGACCTTCTTCACCTTGTCCGTCTTCGTCAGAGCCTCGTCGACGTTCGTCTTGAGCGGCACGACCGAGCCGCGCCGCCATCCGCCGTCCGCCGTCACCAGCACCGCGCTCTCCGCGTCCTCGACGCGGTCCGCGATCGCCTGGCTCGTGAATCCGCCGAAGATCACGCTGTGCGCCGCGCCGATCCGCGCGCAGGCCAGCATCGCGATCGCCAGCTCCGGCACGAGCGGCATGTAGAGCGTCACGCGGTCGCCCTTGCGCACCCCCAGCCCCTTGAGGACGTTCGCGAAGCGGCAGGTCTCGCGGTGCAGGTCGGCATAGGTCAGGACGCGCGTGTCTCCCGGCTCTCCCTCCCAGATCAGCGCCGCCTTGTTCCTCCGCCACGTCTCCAGGTGCCGGTCCAGGCAGTTGTCGCTCGCGTTCAGCTGCCCCTCGACATACCACTTCGCGAACGGCGCCTCGCTCCAGTCGCATACCTTCTTCCACTTTCTCATCCACCGCAGATCCTCCGCCCGCCCCGCCCAGTACTTGTCGGGGCTCTTCGCAGCCAGCGCCGTCAGCTTCTTGAATTCCGCGGCGGTTAGGTTCGCCTGCTTCGCGAAGGAAGCGTGGGGCTTGAAGCGGCGCTTTTCCGTCTGGAAGGAATCGATGTCGGCCATGGCGGGCTCCTGCGGGCTGGGGAAGGGGAGTCACTTCACCAGACGCGCGGGAGGGGTCAAGAAACAGGCGTGAACGGGTATCGTGCGGGGATGGGGACGGGACCGAACGTCGGTGCGCACATGTCCATCGCGGGAGGGCTGCACCTGGCGCTCGAGCGCGGTGCGGAGGTGGATTGCGTTTCCGTGGGGCTGTTCATCAAGCCGACGGGCCAGTGGAAGGTGAAGCCGCTGCGCGAGGAGGAGGTCGCGCTGTTCCGGGCGCGGCGGAAGGAGCTCGGGACGCGGCACGTGGTGGCGCACGCGTCGTACCTCGTGAATCTGGCTTCGCCGGACGCGGCGCTTCTCGAGAAGTCGCGAGCCGGGTTCCGGGTCGAATTAGAGCGTTGCGAGGCGGTGGGCGCGAACTACCTCGTGTTCCACCCCGGGGCGCACATGGGCGCAGGCGTCGAGGCGGGGCTGGCGACGCTGGCGGCGTCGCTGGACCGGTTGCACTCCGAGTGCCGGGGATTCCGCGTGAACGCGCTCCTCGAGATCACCTGCGGCGCGGGGACGCTTCTCGGGTCGCGGTTCGAGGAGCTGGCGACAGTCCTTGCCCGCGTGCGCGAGCCGGAGCGGCTCGGCGTCTGCCTCGACACCTGCCACCTCTACGCCGCGGGCCACGACATCTCGACGAAGGCCGGCTGGGCCTCCGTCATGGACGAACTCGAGGATTGCATCGGCTCCCGGCGCGTCCTCGCCTGGCACGCCAACGACTCGAAAGGCGCGCTCGGCTCCCACCGCGACCGTCACGAGGCCATCGGCAAGGGGGAAATCGGCCGCGAGGGATTCCGCTGTCTCATGACCGACCCGCGTTTCGCCGACGTTCCCAAGATCCTCGAGACGCCAAAGGAAGGCGGGATGGACCGCGTCAACCTCGCAGTTCTCCGGAAGCTCGCGGCCGGATCTCGTCGCGGACCAGCATGAGGAGCTGACCGAGCCGGTCCTTGCCGGCGCCGCCCCAGTAGCGGTCCCAGGGTGCGTCCTCGTGGAGCGGCCTGTTTTTCGTCGCGAGCAGCATCTCCCGGCTCTCCGCGTGCTGCGCGAACTTCGCCCGCAGCGCGCGCAGCATGACCTCCTCGCGGACCTGGTCCCACCCCGGCCGCAGCTTCACCTGCCTCCCGAGCTGCTTTGCCTTCGCCGGGCTCTCCGCACCCGCGACGCGCGCCGCCTCCGCGGGGTCCACGGCCTTCGCCGCCTGGAAGCAGTGCTCCACCGTCGGCCACCGGCGCCCGTCGAGCTCGAACGGAGTCGCCGCGAAGTTCGACAGCAGTTTCCACTCCGCCTTCCGGCTCCCGAACCAGATCCCGCGCTCCTCTACCACCCGGGCCCCAGCAGCTCCCGCACCCTGTTCCACTCCTGCGTCAGCCACGCGTTCGGAGCCATCGGCGAACTTACCCGGTCCAGCAGCTCGAACGTCTCCGGGTCCACCCGCACCCACTCGCCGTCGCCGCCCTCCGCGAGCGTCTTCACTCCCGCGTGGCACACCCGGCTCGCCTCCAGCATCCCGCCCTTCATCTTCGCCCTCACCAGCCCCAGCGGCTCCTCCACCGCCCGCCCCGGCAGCAGCTTGTTGCGCCGCTTCGCCCACTCCACCACGAACCGGAGCCCGCGCAGGATGTCGTAGAAGTAGAAGCGCGGGAAGCCGAGCTCGAGCCACTCCTCGTTGATGACGCCGCCGGTCTCGATCGAGCGGTAGAGGCGGTGGTCGAGCAGGTAGCGCGCGCCGTTGTCGAGGAACGCGGTCTCCTCCGGCGTGAAGGAGCGGTGCGTGCAACGCAGGACCGCCTCGAGCGGCGGCAGCGTCGAGACGACCGAGCTCTTCGGGTTCTCCTTCGTGTACGCCCGCTCGTCGCAGTTCAGCCCGCCGTCCGGCAGCTGGTACTTCAGAAACCACGGGCGGATCCACGGCAGCGCGCGGTCCACGTCGAACCCCGCACCGTGCAGCACCTGGTAGACGCTTCCGAGCGCGCAATGGCACGGCACGTGCCGCATCGGGTGCGCGCCTTTGGGGAGCTCGGACTCGCGGACCGGGACGAACTGGATGAAGTGCCGGGAGACGGCCTCGGCGAGCTTCTCGACGGCGGCCTTCGGGATGCGGTCGGCGAGCCCCATCTCGTGGAGGAGCAGCATCCGCCACCAGGGCGCGTCCCACTTGGGCCAGTAGGGGTCCTTGTCCATGGCCGCGGCGGCCGCCGGCGACTCGAGGTACTCGACGGTGGGCCGGACGGCGAACTCGATGACGGGATCCAGCGGCTGCACGGGGACTCCGGGGAGGCGAGGGGACTTCGGTGCAACGCTCATTCTACCGGCCGCCGCTCAACTTCGGCCTGTTCGCCGTTGGCCACCAGCCGCTGACCACCGACCACAGACTCCCTAGAACTTCGGCGCGCCGACGTGGAACGTGAAGTCCCGCCCCATCCACGAGATCACGTCGCCTTCCTTCAGCGTGTGCTCTGCGAACGGCTTGCGGTTGATCTTCGCCGGCTTCCATTTCCCGAGGTTGAAGATCATGAACGACGTCGTGTCCCGCAGGAGCAGGACGTGCCGCGGGAGGACGCCGAAACCCGCGCCGCGGAAGTCGCACCCGGGGTGGGTGCCCATCCACGTCGCGGTCTTCATGATGGTCATCGTCTCGATCTTGCCGTCCGGGCGCGGGAAGGTGAGGTAGCCCGCGAGCGAACTCGACCGCTCCTTGGCGATCTTCTCCATCGCCCGCTGGTCGACGAGGATCGTCCCCTCGATGTTCTGGTGGTCCGTCGCCTTCGCGGGCTTGAATCCCTCGGCCTGGCTGGGTTCGCGGAAGAGGCAGGAGAACTTGCCCATCCAGAACTCGTCGCCGTCGTTGAGGTTGTACTGGGCGATGCGCGCGCCGCGGACGTACGTCCCGTTCTCCGAGAGGTCGATCAGGATCCACACGCCGCCGGACCGGAAGAGCTGGGCGTGCTTGCGCGAGATGCCGACGTTCTCGATGACGACGTCGCACGACTTGTCGCGGCCGATCGTCACCTCTTCCTTGTCGAACGAATAGTGCTTCAGCACCTTCCGGTCGATCATCAGCGTCAGTTCCACCTAGGCCTCCTTTCCGTCGGGCCCGACGAAGCGGACGTCGGGCGGATTCGGGAGGACGCCGGCGCGGGCGCCGTCGGCGAGGAGGCGTCGGATCGCCTCGCGGCCGACGGGGCCGAAGTCGACGGTCCAGTGGTTGACGTACATGGAGACGAACCGGTCGGCGCGGTCCCGCTCGAGGCCGCGGGCAAATGAGAGCGCGTGGTCGAGGGCGGCGCCGCGGTGGGCGAGGCCGTGCTCGACGGAGGCGCGCAGGTCCTTCGCGATCCGGGCCAGCGTCCCGGGCCCGAGAGCGCGGCGGACGGCGTTGCCGCCGAGCGGCAGCGGCAGGCCCGTCTTCTCCTTCCACCACGCCCCGAGGTCGACGACCAGGTCGAGCCCCTTCTCCCGGTAGGTGAGCTGCCCCTCGTGGATGACGAGCGCCGCGTCGGCCGCCCCCTCGAGGACCCGGTCGGTGACCCTGTCGAACGGCGTCACGACCGCTTCGAATTCCGGAAGCCACAGCCGCGCCGCGAGATACGCCGTCGTCCTCAGGCCCGGCACCGCGATCCGCTTCCCCCGCAGGTCGGCCTTCGACTTCGCCACGATCGTCGGCCCGTAGCCGTCGCCGAAGGACGCGCCTGTGGTGAGGAGCGCGTAACGGTCCGCGACCGCGGCGTAGCCGTGAAACGAGACGGCGGTGACGTCGTAGGTGCCTTTCTCCGCTTCCCGGTTGAGCGTCTCGATGTCGGAGAGGACGTGCCGGTACTCCAGGGCGCCGGGAATGGCGCCGGTGGCGAGCGCGTGGAACATGAACGCGTCGTCGGAGTCGGGCGAGTGGGCGAGGGTCAGGGGCATGCGAGCCCGGGATGTTACGGGCGCGCCGGGTCGGGGTCAACCGCACCGGGCGTCATCGGGGGGCCCGGTACTCGCACGACCCGCTCTGCGCGGGCCGATCCCGCCTGGCCAGGGTGGCCGTGCCCGCGTGGAGGTTGAACTCGACGACGGCGTCGGGGTTCTGGAGCTCGATATGGACGAAGGAGGGGGAGCCGTCGGCGAACTCGATGCGGGTGCCGGCCACGCGCGGGCTGCCGTCCGGGTGGGCCGCGTCGAACACGACGGGCGGGCCGAACGCCTCGCCCGCCGCGAAAGCATAGACCGCGTCCTGCCACGGATTCTCCGTCGACGACTGGACCCGCGACTCGACCCTCACCCGGGCGACGTGAAGCCCCGAGCCACCCTCGCCCGCGCCCAGGTCCACCGCCACCCGGTCCTCGAGGATCCCCGCAGGCGCCGGCGGGCGCGCGTCGGCGCACGGGAACGCGCCCAGGATGCAGGGAGGAAGCACGTCGAACGGCGCGCGGGGCTCCGTCGCCGCGACCCTCACCGGCCGGCGCGGAGCGGCCCCCAGCGCGGGCTTGAAGGGCCAGATGCCGAGGATCTTCGCGACAAGCAGGCTGACGACGACGACCGCCACCGCCAGCACCACCCACGGAGTGGCCGTCAACCCCTGCGCCTCCGCCTCGGCCGGGCGCGGCGTGCCCGGGACAGACTCCGCCGCGGGGGCCGGCGCCTGCCGCGGAGCCGCGGGCTTCTTCGCCTCCGCGGGCTCCTCCAGGTCGAGCAGCGGCTCCCCCGTCGAGTCCACGCCGAATCCCGCGAAAACCGCTTCCAGCGCCGAGACGAACGCCCCCGCCGTCGGATACCTCTCGTCCGGGTCCTCGTGGAACGACTTCTCCAGCACCGCGTCCGCAGCCTTCGGCACCCGGTGGGAGATCGTGCTCGCGGGTTTGTAGCCTGTGAAGGGCGTCTGCCCGGTGAACATCTCGTAAGCGACGATGCCCAGCGAGTAGACGTCCACCCGGGGGTCGATCTCCGCGAACTCCCGGAACTGCTCCGGCGCCGAGTAGATCGGGGTGCCGCCCAGCGCCGAGCTGTCCTTCGTCGCCGACTCGCGTCGCGTGATCTGCGCGATGCCGAAGTCCCCGAGCCGCACCACCGACTTCTCGATGATGAAGTTGTCCGGCTTGATGTCGCGGTGGATCACGCCGCGGCTGTGCGCATGGTCCAGCGCCGCGGCCGCCTGCCTGAGGATCGACAGCGCCTCCTCCTTCTCCGGCAGCCCCCACTTCAGCCGCTCGCGCAGCGTCGGCCCCGACACGAACTCCATCACGATGTAGTGCGACCCGCCGTGCACGCCGGACGCCAGCCCGCGGATCAGGTTCGGGTGGTCCAGCTTCGTCACGATCTCCGCCTCCGCCTTGAACATCTGCACCATCTCGGGATTCCGGGCGAGGTCGCTCCGCAGGAACTTGATCGCAACGTGCCGCTCGGTCGGGATCTCCGTCCCTTCGTAGATCGTGGCCATGCCGCCGCGTGCCCGAAGCGCGCCGAGTCGGAAGCGCTCGTGGACGTGAATCCCGCGGGGAAGGGCTTCAGAGTCCTTCACAGTACCGGAGGATAGCACCGGGACCCGAGTGACGCTAACTCGGCGGGGGGTGGCGCCGTGACCATTCCCGGGGCCGGAAATCCAGTGGAGGCCGCCGCGCGTACCTTATCGGATCTTCACTTTGGCGCGGGGTTCGGGGCCGTTTCGATTACAGTCCTCCAGCCTCCGGGCCGATAACGTGAAAACACACCGGGGAATGCCGGGTCCCGCAGGACCGTTGCACTCCCCGGTGCCTCTCCCGGTTCCGGATTGCGGTTCCCACGGCCGCCGGATCGGCCCGCCCGCAGCGGGCCAACAATTCTCTAGGGGTTGCGGAAAATGCTGAGAGTCCTCGTGATCTGTTGCGCCGTCCTCTTCGGCGGCATCGTGCTCACCGGCTGTTCGAGCGAAGAGAAGCAGGAGCAGAAGTCCTGCGACGCCTGCCAGAAGGCGGGCGCCGGCAAGCTGTGCGCCGACTGCCAGAAGGCCATGTGGGCGGAGTGCTCCAAGAAGTGCGAGGAGTGCAAGAAGGCCGGCGAAGGCCACATCTGCGCGGCCTGCCAGAAGAAAATGCGCGAGGAGTGCGACAAGGCCGGAGGCTGCGCCGACTGCAAGAAGATGGCGGGCGGCCAGAAGTGCGACAAGTGCAAGGAAGGAAGCGGGAAGTAGCCGGAGGCGACTGAAGCGGCCGGCGGGCGACCCCTGCCGGCCGTTTTTGTTGGGCCCGATCGCTCCGCGGGAGGCTAGACTCTCTGCGTCACAGGGGGGACGTGCGGAGGACATCATGGTCAGGACTCTCTCGAAGTGGGTCGTCATCCTTGCGCTTGCGCTGCCGCTTCCCGGGTGCATTTCCCTGGCGATCGGGGACAACTCGAGTTCCCGTCCGCGGGCGGAGTGCCGGACCTGCGGGAAGGACCTGCACGACCAGCTCTGCGAGGGGTGCCAGAAGGAGAAGTGGAACTCGAGCTGTCCCGAGTGCGCCAAGCTCGGGGAGGGGCACATGTGCCCGTCGTGCCAGGAGAAGGCGGGGAAGTGAAGGGCGGGGGCGAAGGGCGGGGGCGTACGGCCGGGGCGTGAGGCGGGGGCGGGGATGGCCTGAACGCATCGTCTGCGCCGGAAACAAGGACGGCCACCGGGAATCCGGTGGCCGTTTGCGTTTGCTGAACACTGCTGCTGCTGCGAGTCCGACACACCCCCGCCGTACGCCCCCGCCTTATTCCTTCACCCGCTCCATGTACTCGCCCGTCCGCGTGTCCACCTTGATCAGCTCGCCCTTGTCCACGAACGGCGGCACCTTGATCTGCACCCCCGTCTCCAGCGTCGCGGACTTCTGCTGGTTCGTGACCGTCGCGCCCTTCAGCGCCGGCTCCGTGTCCGTCACCCGGAGGTTCACCGTCGTCGGCAGGTCCACGCCCACCAGCCCGCCGTCGATGTACTGAAGCTGGCACATCGTGTTCGGCAGCAGGAACCCCTTCGAGTCCTCCATCATCTCCGCCGGCACGTTGTGCTCCTCGTACGTGTTCTGGTCCATGAACACGTAGCTCCCGCCGCTCTCGTACAGGTACTCCATCTCGCGAGCCTCGGAGCCGACCTGCTCCACCTTCTCGCCCGTCCCGAACCGCTGCTGCTTCGTCGAGCCGGTCTTCACGCTCTTCATCTTGCACTGCACCATCCCGCGCCAGTTCCCGGGCGTGACGTGCTGCGTCTCGGCGACGCGGTACAGCTCGCCTTCCCAGCGGAAGATCATCCCCTTGCGCAGCTCCGTCACGTTGATCATGCCCATGTCACTTCTCCTTCGCCTTCACGAATGTGTCCAGGATCGCCGGCACGTCGGCCGGGGTCACGCCCGACAGGAGCGTGCCTTCAGGATAGACGATGACGTTGGGTCCCATGGCGCAGAGGCCGAGGCAGTGGGTCTTCGTGACGCGAACCTCCGCCTTGAGCCCCAGGTCGTTCACGCCCTTCTTCAGCGCCGCCGCGACGTCCGCCCCTCCGCGCGGCCCGCAGGAGGTCTCGCCCGCGGGGCGCTCGTTGATGCAGGCGAGAAAGATGCGGCGGAAGGGGACGGGTTGCGTGTTCATGGGGGGCGGGACGTATACGCCGGGAAGCGGCGGGGGCAAGGGGGGAGTGTCGGGTTCGAGGTCGGTACCCCGAGTCCTTCCGAATGGGGCACGCGGCTGGGGCTGGTGAGACGAGTGCCTCTTCCCGGAGGCGGCGGAGCGCGCGCGGCCGGGAGGCTCGGGGACTGCAGGGTCCGGATTGTCCGGACCCGGCCGGCGGCGTGCGACTACCATGGGGTCATCATGGCTTTTCGAGTCCCCGATCCGCCGGATCGGGACATTGCCTGGTGCATGCACCTGTTCCGGACGCGGCCGGAGGAGGCCCTCCGCCGGCTGCGCGCCGCCTATCCGGGATCGCGGATCGTCCTCATCTCGGACGGCGATGAGGAGAATCTCGGCCGCTACCAGGCCGTCGCCCGCGAATACGGCGCACACCTCTTCCCCGGCGAGCACCTCTACCGGCTCGAAACCTGCCATCTCTTTGTCGAGCGCTGGCTTCGCCTCGCCCTCGAAGGCCCGGAACGCTTCGCCTTCAAGATCGATCCCGACACGCGCCTCTGGCGCCGCTTCAGCTGGCTCCCCGGGATCCCCTGCGGCTTCGGCACCCTCGAAACCGTCACCGTCGCGTACGGGGACCGGGTCGGCCACCCTCCCAACATCCAGGGAGGCTGCATCGGCGCGACACGCGAGGTGGTGGAGGGCACTCTCGCAGCGGGCGTCCTGACCTGGGAGAAATGCGTGCGGGATGCGCGCTCCGGGTGGTGCCGCAACCGGGACTGCGTCCATGTCCTCGAGCGCGGGAAGACACACGACGACTTCCTGGCGTCGTGGGCGATCGACGCCGCGGGCTTTCCCGTCCTCCAGCATCCGGAAATCGCCTCCTACTGGCGCAACCCCGTGCCCAACGGCGACCTGCGCTTCGCCGTGACTCACCCCCACAAGGGCATGGAGAAGGGCCCGCAGTGAAGCCCTCGAACCCAAAACGCAGGTGGCGTTCGGGCGCCGCCGCCGCTACCGTCTTCGCGTGATCCGCACGAAACGGCTCGAGTTCAACCTCGTCGAGCACTGCAACCTGCGGTGTCTCGAGTGCAGCCACCTGTCGCCGTGGATGCCGCGCAAGTTCGCGGACTTCGGGACGTTCCGGAAGGACCTCGAGGCTCTCGGCGCGGTGCTGAGGTGCGAGACGTTCAAGTTCGGCGGCGGCGAACCGCTGCTCCACCCGAGGCTCGAGGAGTTCCTCGGTTTCGTCCGCGCATCCGGGATCGCTCAGGACATCACTCTCGTCACGAACGGGACCGAGATCCGGGAGCAGCCGGACTCGCTGTTTCGCCTGATCGACAGGCTCGACTTCTCGCGGTACGAAGGCACGCCGACCGGACCGGAGCACGTCGAGTTTGCGAAGCGCAAGTGCGGGGAGTTCTCGGTGCGCTTCAAGCTCCTCGACAAGCAGGAGTTCCGGACCATGCAGCTGGATCGCCCGAACGAGGACAGGGAATTGGTGCGCAGGATCTACCATTCGTGCGGCATCGCCCACGTGTTCCGCGCCCATGTGTTCCGGGACGGCTGGTACTACAAGTGCTCGCGGCCGCCCTTTACCGGGGCGTACCTGGAAGTGCGCGGGCTGCCCGGCGTCGACCTGTCGAAGTGCGACGGGGTTGCGATCCATGAGCCGGAGCTGGAGTCGCGGCTGGAGCGCTACATCGCCGACATGGCGCCTCTGGAGTCGTGCCGGTACTGCCTCGGTACGGTGGGCAAGGGGGTGGTGCAGCGGCAGATGTCGGCGTCGGAGCTGCGACGGGCGGGGGCGGATTCCCGGAAGCCGGAGGACCTCGTCGACTTCGAGTTGCTCGCGTTCGAGGAGAAGCGGGCGGGAGCCGGGGGGCCGCTGCCCAGGAAGTTCCCCAACAGGGCGATCGGGAAGCTGGCGACCCGGCTGGCCGGTGCGCGGCCGGACCGGAAGAAGGCCCCGCCGAGAGACGGCGAGCGGCCCGATCATGCAGGCGGAGGCTAGAATCGACTCCATGGGCGCGACGGGACCGACCTTCGCCTTCTTCCGCACGCTCGGCAACGACATGCCGCCGCTGCACAGCCCGACGCAGACGGTCGACAATCTCCGGTTCATCCTCGACCACGAGCCGCCGCTCGAATCCTGCAGCAGGCACTTCATTCTCAACCGCATCGTCGACCCCGCGCGGCTGGAGCTTCTCCGGACGATGCTCTCCCGCGCGGGCTACGAGCCGCGCATCGTTCCGTTCGAGGAGGGCGCGTTCCGGGCGCTGGCCGACGACGACCAGAGGCGCGCCTATCTCACGAACAACAACCCGACGCGCAATCTCTCGCTCGACCTGGGCTCGGCGATCGCGGACTACGTCCTTCCGTTCGACGGCCAGCTCTTCATGACGCAGCATGCGTGGAAGCAGATCCGTGCGGACGTCGCCGCGCATCCGGACTGTCCGGCGTTCGTAGTGCCCATGACGCGGCTTCTGCACAACGACGAAGCGCTGCAGCCGGGGCGCGTCCATCGCGACGAGTTCGGCGGGCCGTCCGAGCCGCAGATCCTGTTCTCGAGCCGCTGCCCGGAGAGGTTCGACGAGACGATTCCGTACGGGGCGGGTCCCAAGATGGAGATGCTCATCCGGCTGGGGGTGCCCGGGATCTGGAATCATTTCGATTCGCCGTACTGGCGCGCGCTGCAGGAGCGTCCCCGGTCGAGATTCGCGGGGGCGTGCCGGCAGGCCGGGTACGTCTACCGGCTTGCGAGCGGCAATCCGCTGGCGGCAATCACGAGGAGGGCGCGGTTCGAGGCCCGGCGGGCGTCCATCGCGAACATGATCGACCGGACTTCCCGGGAGGTGCAGGATCCGCAGGCGCGCCCGTCGTAGTCATTCGCCGGAGGGGATGGCCAGCAGCACTTCGTCGGCCGGGCGCAGGGACCCGTCGGGGGCCGTCTCGAGGGTGCGCACCACGAGCACGATCTTCCGGTATCGCTCCCGGGCGGCGGGTGCCATCGTGGCGCGGACCTCCTCGAGCAGCTGCGCCGCATCCGCCGCCTTCCCTCGCCTGACGTGGTGCGTGAACAGGCGGTCCAGCGTCGTCTCGCTTCGCGGCAGTTCACTGTGCTTCGGCCAGGACAACCGGCCCTCGGCGTCGAGCCCGCCGACCCGGAAGACGCGCACGAGATCCGGGTGATTGCGGCCCTGGAACACCCGGAAGTCGGAGAAGGGCCAGGATTCGATCCGGAGGAAGACGCAGGCGAACATGAAGGCGATGAGGCCGAGGGAGAAACCGGTCTGGGCGCGGCCCGGAAGCTGCGGGGGAGGGGGCGGTTCCGTCCCGGTGGCGTGCGGCTTGAGGAGGGCGGGGGAGGGCCAGAAGAGGAAGACGAGGTAGGTGAACCCGTGGGTGGCGAAGAAATTGATCTTCATGGTCACGAGGATGCTCCCGTGAAAGCAGAGCCCGGCGAGGGCGTAGATGCGGGAGAATCTGGGGAAGAAGACGACGGTGCAGAAGAGGAGTTCGAAGACGATCGTTGCGATTCCGCCGAGCAGGCAAAGCCACCAGTGCTGGGCCAGCCGGAAGCCCCACTCCGCGTCCACGGTCAGGTGTTTCATGCCGAGGTACGCCTGGAGGGTGGTCCCGTCGGCCCAGAGGGGGCTGGAGACGAGCTTGCACCAGGCGGAGCCGAAATAGACGACGCCGAGGGCCGTTGCGATGAGGGGCAGGGCCCACTCCGAGCACGCGGCCTCTTCGTCCGTGGCCGCCCACCGGCGTCCGCGCCTCCACCATCCTTCGAATCCGAGGAGGCCGACTTTCGGCGCGGCTGCGAGGACGAGGAGCACGAAGAACGCCATGTTGTCGCTGTGGTTGACGTAGTTGGTCCCGGGCTGCTTGGTCAGGCCGAGGTACGTTCCGAGGTAGAGGAAGTAGAGGACGACCGAGGCTGCGAGCGCGGGGCGCGCCAGGATTCCCGCCGCGGCCAGCACCAGGCTCGAAACAAGCAGCGCGCGCAGGACCCGGAAGACGTGCAGCGACACCAGCGGGATTCCGAGCTGCTCGAAGAGGGGGATGGGGCTGTAGATCGGGGAGACGAACAGGCGGTCGGACCCGGGAGCTTTCCAGAGCAGGGCCGCGGCGAGGAGCGTGCAGAAGGCGATGCGGAATCCGTTCAGGCGCCGGGCGTCGCCCTGGTGGAAGAAGTTGCGCAGGAATCGCTGCAGCATGAGAACACTCGACGGGGAGGGTCGCGGAGGCGCGGGCGACGAGATCATCGGCGGCGGCAACGGAAATGCCAGCTTCTGTTTCAGCGGGCGGAGCGCCGGGACGCAGGCGCGGCCGGGACCGCGCCTACTCGTCCAGGAACCAGCGGCCGTCCACCTTCGCGAAGCGGACCGTCTTCTTCCCGCCGTCCTGCCTTGTCAGGGTGCCCGTCGCCGAATCGCCGGAGACCTGCACGTTCGAAAGCACTGCCGCAGGGTCGAGAGTCCTGTCGTCGGCCTTGCGGGTCGGCTTCGTGTACTCCATGAGGTCGGCAAAGAGCTTCCTGCGATCCTTTGCCGGCGCCAGCCACTGGGCGAGTTGCGCTCCCTGCGGGGCGGACGGATCGGGCACGGGCGGTCTTGGATCGAGCCCGTGCGCCGCCATCACCTTCAGGTACTCGGCTTCAGCCGCGTCGCCGGCCATCTTTGTGAAGCCCGCGAGGTAGAGCAGCGCCCCGATGAGCGAGTCGCGTTTCTCCGGCGCGACGCAATCGTAGAACCCGGCCCAGTCGCCCGTCGAACTGCACGTTCTCGCCCGGTCGAACACGGACTCGGGGGACGCCCCGCCTGCCGAGGGGCCGCATCCTGCGGAGACGAGGGCGACGAAGGCGATGAGTGCTCCGGGAACGCGCGGCATGAGCCCACGATACGGCGAATCCGGATCGCCGGCCATCCGTTGGCGGCGTCCCGCGCCCCGCTCGACCCCCGAGCGTGGGGTGGAGGCCGGCTCAAGCCGGCCTCACAGCACTCTGCCCGGAGCCCCGCCCGCCACCGGTGCCCTACACCGCTCCCGGGCGCCTCCGAAGCACCATCACGACCACGAGGATCGCTGCCAGGAAGGCCGTGGCTCCCCCTCCTGCCAGCCACACCCACCTCCTCCCTTCGTCAGGCTTCTGCCCCTCATCCCGGCGCGCCCGCCGCGCCGCGTCGCTCTTCCCTTCCTCCACGACCGTCCGCATGCGGTTCTCCAGCCCGCCCAGATCGTTCGTGTTCTCGAAGGACGCCTTGCCCTCCGAAGCAATCGCCCGGAGCGCGGGCATGGCGTTCGTGTCGAGGTCGAGACCGATCACCGCAATGTCGAGGACTCCCGGAGGCGGCTTCTCGCCCGTGTCCGTCACGGCCAGCACCGCTTCCAGCCGCAGCGTCTGAATCGGCGGGACGTGCCACTGCTGCGGTCTCACGCGGAGGAACCACCGTCCTGCCTTGACGGCGCATAACCGGTCCGGTTTGAAGGGCGACTGCACGAGTTCCTTGACCTCCTTCCCTTCCGCATCGAGCAGGTGCACGGCCGCTGTGTGGTCGGGCCAGAGCGAATCCTCGGAGGTCATCACGTAGAGCAGGCCCTCCCGGGGCACGTCCAGGGCATACCAATCCTCGTCGTGCTCGCCCGGGCCGAGGCGGACGTCGATCGTTGCGCCGAGCGCCAGCGGACGCGCCGATTCCCGGGAGTCATTCGCTTCCTCCGGGTCCTCGATGGGAGACGTCAGGACGCGGAACGTGAAGGGCTGCAGCGAGTAGGAGCCCCACCGGGTGTGCAGGACCACGCGGTGAGTTCCGGGGCCCAGGAATCGAGGCCCGGCGCCAAAGGGGGTCTCGCGGCCCTCGGCGTCGAGGAGGGCGACCGTGAGGTCCCTGGGGAGCGGGCCGAGCGTCTCGATTTCGACGGCGGCCGGCTGCGCGAGACCGAACTGGAGGAAATCCAGGTCCGTCGGCGTCGCGATCGCGAGCTCGTACGGGCGGTTCGTCTCGATCCGGGCAGGGTCATCGGCCGAGTCGTTCGGACCGGTCTCGTCCGGCTCGGCCACGAACAGGACCCGGAACGCGAACGGACCGGGCGTCGGTCTTCCCCAGCGCTCGTAGAGGCGCAGGAGCACCGGGCCGGACTTGACCGGGAGGTTCCTGCCATCCGCGAAAGGCCGGTCTTCGCCCGGCCGGCTGGCCTGAAGGTGCGGATCGAACCTGTCCGAGATCTCGCAGTCGAGGACGATGTAGCCGTCCTCCGGGACGTCCACCGCGAACCAGTCGCTGTCATTTCCCGGAGCAATGCGCGCCCGCTGCCAGTCGCCGGGCTCGAGGGCGGCGGCGCTTCCGGGCGTGTCGTTCGGCTCGAACGCGTCCGTCTCGGGCTCGAACGAAAACGTGACGTGGAGAGGCTCACGGCGGGCGCTCCCCCAGTGATCCTGGACCACGGCGAACACGGCTCCGGCGACGTCGACGCGGGCGAGATTCGCGCCCAGGTTCCGTGTCCCGTCCAGGTTGAAAACGGCCTCGACGTCGGCGTGCGCCCCCTCGAACGTCGCGCGGACGTAACCCGGGCCCGGCGCCTCGAGCACGACCACGTCGCGGTCGCCGGCCGGGCGGAGCCGCAGCGCGAGTTTCTCGTCGAACCCGGCGCGGCGCGGCCGGGCCCAGTCACCGTTGGGCTCGCTGGAGTCGTCCTCGGCCGTGAACGTCACGCGGAACCGGATCTCCCCGGCGATCTTCGTTCCCCACCGGTCCGAGAGGATGAACGCCACCGTGCCGGCCTCGACCCTCGCTTCGCAGCTGTCGGAGTGCATCGGCCAGTCCCGCTTCTCAGCGAAACTCAGAAACGGCGTGAACCCCTTGGGCTGGTCGGGGAACTCCAGCAGCACGTACCCGGCGGACGGCGCTGCGACCTCAAAACTGTGCGGCAGCTCTCCGGGCGCGACCCGGCGGTCCTGGGCAGACGCAAGGGCGGCGCAGGCGAGGGCGACGAGAAGCGATTTCATCGGAGTTCCTCCCGGATCTCGGCTCCACGGATCCTGAGGCGGCGCATGGCCTCGATGGGATTGCCGTTGTTCGTCTCCTCGCCGTCGGACAGCACGATGAGGACCTTCTTCCTGTTGCGCCCGGCCGTGAGCAGGTAGTCGCCGGCCTTCATGATCCCGAGCGCCAGCGGCGTGTTCCCGTCCGCGTTGAGCGATTCGACCACGGAGGCGACCCGGGCGACGTCCGACGTGAATTCGACGCGGAGCCGCGCGTCGTACTCCGCAAAGGTCCACAGGGCGACTTCGTCGTCCGGCCCGAGCGACTCGGGCCTGAGAACCCCGCGGGCCGCCGTCTTCGCGCGCTTCATCCGCTCGTTCTGGTCCATGCTGCCCGAGCAGTCGACCAGGATCACGATCGACACCCCGGGCTTGCGGTCGCCCAACCGGACGGCATGCGTGTTGTCCGCCCCGCCCTCCAGGAACATCCACGAGTCCTGCGGAGCATTGAAGGAGGACACAGTCCGGGGCTGCGCGTCGATCCCGACCTTCGAGAGGATGTCGCGCCCCTCCACCGAGACCTGCGCGACGCTTTCCCCCGCCGGGACGGTGACCTTTCCGCGCCAGACCGCCCCGGCAGCCTCGCCCTCGGCGGGCTTCCCGTTCACGTTCACGCGGACCCCGTCGACGTCCCTCGAGAATTCCAGACGCAGCTCCAGCCTGATCGAGCCGTCCGCGGCCCGGGCGGAAGCGGGAATCGCCTCGTCCTTGTCCACGCGAAGGCGGCGGGAAGCCGTCGCCCGTCGCCGTTCCTCGAGGAGTTCCTTGAGGTACTCCTGGTAGGCCTCGAACTGCAGCTTCTCGAACTGCAGCAGGTTGCTCTCCTGACGCATCTGCCGGTAGATCGCCAGGGCGACGGCCTCCTTCTCCGTGAAGTTCGCCCACGCCTCGAGCCGTTCCGAGCGCGCCATCTCGATCAGGAAGGTCTTCACCGCCGCCTGCGCCATCGAGCGGCCCGTGGACCGGAGCACCTTGGGGTTGATCAGGCCCTTCTTCAGCCCGTCCTTGAAAGCCCCGAGCGCCCCCGTGATGCGGTCGCGGAGGGACCGCACGACGAGCGCCTCCGACGTCTCGCGGAACACGAGGACGATCGCCTGTTCCGACACGCGGTTCCCGAAGATCACCCGGCGCTTCAGCAGCACCCAGAGCTCCTGGATGAACGGCTCCGCGTCGACCAGCCGGCGGTAGTCCGCGGCGCCGGCGCGGCCGCCCTCGATGAGGGCCTTGAGGGTCGTCTTGATCGCGGATTTGACGACGGTCTTGCCCTCCTGGCCGACGTAGACCATCGCGTCGTGGGCCGGCGGCGGGCCGTTGGCTGCCGTGGACGGCATCTCGTACCGCCGCCCGATCGAGCCCGAGCCGTAGTCGTACAGCTTGCTGCCGAGGTCGACGGCCGCGGTCACGCCGAGCCCGACGATGCCGCCGTCCTTGAACGCCAGCGCCAGCGAGGTCGCGCTGTCGGCCATGTCGATGAAGATCGACCGGTAGGCCTGCGTCCAGATCGCCTCCTCGTACGCCTTGATCGCCGCGATCGACTCGTCGCTCGCCTCCAGGTACGACGTCAGCATCGCGTCCCGGCGC
The DNA here is from genome assembly GCA_020849035.1 of Planctomycetia bacterium. GTDB lineage: Bacteria > Planctomycetota > MHYJ01 > WSZJ01 > WSZJ01 > WSZJ01. The sequence goes on along the minus strand of JADLHC010000148.1, from coordinate 20,604 downwards.
CGCGTCTGCACCTCGATCTCCCGCGCCTGCGCGACGACGGCCTTGCGCATGAACGCGATCCGCTCGTCGAGGACGGCCTCCTCGCTCACCCAGGAGGCGTCGTAGACCCTCGCCCCGCCCGCCTCCGCGCTTGCGCGCAGCACGAACGCCGGCGGCGCTTTGCGGAAGCGCTCCTCCAGCTCCGCTTCGAGCGCGGCCAGCGCCGCCTGCGCTCTGGCCAGGTCGGCCTCGGCGCCGTCGAGCAGCCCCTGCTTCTGGGCCAGCTCGCTCGAGGCGTGCCGCCAGGTTCCCTGCGCGTCCCAGTACGCGTCGATCTTCCGCAGCGCGACCTCCCGCGCGGCGCGCCGCCACTCCTCCTTGCGCTTCTTCTCCTCCGGCGTCCCCCCGTTCACCATCGCGTCCCGCTTCGCGTACAGCCGCTCGAGGTAGTTCGCGTTGGCCCCCAGGGCGAGAGCCAGGTCGAGGTTCCCCGTGGTCTCCTTCGCCTCCTTCGTCAGGCGCTCCAGCTCCTCCTCGATCTCCTTGATGTGGGCCTTCAGGCGCTTCAGGGCGTCGGAAGGGTTCGCCTCGGGGTTGCGGACCGACTCGTCGATGCGTTCCGCGAGCTGCCGCTCGAACCTCGCCTTGTCGAGGGCTTCGCGCGCGGTTTTCTCGGGTCCGGCCGCGGCGTCGCGTTCGCGGAGGCGTGCGTCGCGGGTCTTCGACCGGCTGTCGACCTCCCGCCGGGCCTCCCTGAGTTTCTCCCGCGAGCGCCACTCGTCGTCGGTCGAGCCGGGGGCCTCCTGGGCGGCGGCGGTGGCGACGAGCGCCGCGAGGACGGCGAGGACCGCGGACCAGCGCAGCAACGTGCTCATGGGGGATCTCCTCTTGTCCGGGGCCGCCTGCGGCCCGGCCCTGGAATCAGGGAACCAGCCCGCGATGCAGAAACCGCGCCGGGACGCAGCCTGCGGCGCGACTTCGCCGCAAGTCCATGGTGCAGATCAACTTGGCCGGGCAGTCAGGAGACGGCGGTTGAGGGAGGTGCGTCCGGAATCCGGACGCGCGCAAGATTCTCCATCGCCGGCCGGCCGGCACGAAGACCTGTTTTCGGACCGGGGTGCCCGGCCCGGGAAGGTGAGGCTTCAGGGCCGCGCCCAACCCTGCCTTGCGCCCGCCCTGCGGCAACCCTATTCTCTCCGCGGCGACGGAGTAGCCGCGCGGAGGAGCATCGATGCCGAGCGAGGGCGGGGCGAGTGGCGGGAATCCGGCCCGGCCGGCGCCCCCTGTCGACCCGGCCGCCGCGACGGTCGTGCGACCGTCGGACGGCGCGGCGGCGGAGGCGACCCGGATCGCTTCCTCGGCAGCGGTCCCTCCGGCCGCGGGTGCGCCGGGACGCATCGGGCGCTACGAGCTGAGAGGCACCCTCGGCCGCGGGGCCATGGGGACCGTGCATCGGGCCTTCGACACGGAGCTGAAGCGCGAAGTGGCCCTGAAGCTCGTGCGCGTGCAGCCGGGCGAATCGGCGGAGCTGTTCCAGCGGTTCCGGCTGGAAGCGGAGGCGGCGGCGCGGCTGCGCCACCCGAACCTCGTCGCGGTGTTCGACCTGGGGTCGGAGGGCGGGCAGCCGTACCTGACGATGGAGCTGCTGGAGGGGGGGAGCCTTGCGCGGCACCTGGCGAAGAAGGGCGGCCGGCTGTCGCCGCACGAGGCGATGCGGCTCGTGCGCGACGTGGCGCTCGGGCTCGCGTGCGCGCACGAGAAGGGAATCGTGCACCGCGACCTGAAGCCGGAGAACATCCTGCTGGAGGGGAACCCGGAGGCGCCGCGGCCGAAGATCTCGGACTTCGGGCTGGCGCACACGGTGGGCCGTCCGGGGGACGCCCGGCTGACCGTGCACGGGACAATCCTGGGGACGCCGGTCTACATGGCGCCCGAGCAGGCGCAGGGGAACCTGGACCTCGTGGATGCGCGCAGCGACGTCTACGCGCTGGGCGCCGTCCTCTACGAGGCGGCGACGGGGCGGCCGGCGTACGCCGGGACAGACCCGATGGCGGTGATCCTCGAGAAGATCGCCAACGACCCGCCGCCTCCGCGCGGCCTCGGGCGCGACCTGGAGACGATCATCCTCAAGGCGATGGCGCGCGATCCGCGGCGTCGCTACGCCACGGCGAAGGAGCTCGCGGAGGACCTCGACCGCTGCATGGCCGGCGAAGCCATCCTGGCGCGCCCCCCGTCGGCCTTCGAGTCCGTCCTGCGGCGCATCCACCGCCACCGCTCCCTCAGCGCCGCGGGCGCGATCGTCGCGATCGCGCTCACGATCGCCGGCGGAGCGTCCCTGCGGGCGCGCATCAGCCGCCGCGAACAGGCGCGGCTGGAGGCGGAAGCGCTTCGCCTCCTTCGCTCGGTCGCCGAGACGAACCTCGACGCGAGCCTCGCGCTGCGGCGCGCGGGGCTCCCCGTGTCCGCGCAGGAGAAGTTCCTGGCGCGCGTGGAGGCCCCCGCGCGGGAGGCGATCGGGCGCGCCCCGGCGCTGGGCGAGCCGCACTACCGCCTCGGGCGGCTGTACCGCGCGCTCCAGCGGTTCGACCTCGCCCTGGAGGAGCAGGAGAAGGCCGTGGCCAAGGAGCCCGGCTACGCCCCGGCGCGCTACGAACGGGCGCTGCTCGATCTCCGGCGGTGGGAGAAGCGGCTGGAGGAACTGCGCGCGGCCTGGGCGCGGGAGGAGGGGCGCCGGCGCGCGAAGAGCGGCGATCCTGAGCGGGCCGGGGCTCCGCCGCCGGACGCCGAGCTGGCGGCGGGGGACGCGGAGGCGTCGGCGCTTCGCGACCGCATCGCGGCGGACCTCGCCGCGCTGCCCGCGGGGGCGGAGGAGTCGTGCCTGCGGGGGCTCGTGGAGCTGCATGGGGGGACGGACGCGGAGAGGTCGGACGGCGAGCGGCGCGTCGAGCAGGCGCTGGCGGCGGACCCGACGCTCGAGGAGGGCTACGAGGGGCTCGCGCGCGCGGCGAAGGCGCGGCTGGACTTCGAGGGAGCGAAGCGCCACTACGCGCGCGGAATCGCGGCCGACGCCGGGTACGTGCCGTTCCTGGTGGGGCGCGCGGAGGTCGAGGCGGCGGAGGCGGGGCGCGCGATGTCGCTGGGCGGGGATCCCGTGCCGGCGTGCGAGCGCGCGGCGGCGGACCTGACGCGCGCGCTCGAGCTGGACCCGGGCTCGTGGTCCGCGCGCCTGCTCCGCGGGAGGATCCTCGCGCTCGAGGGCGACCGCGCCGGCGAGAGGGGGACGGACCCCGAGGAGCTGCTCGGGCGGGCGCTTGCGGACCTGACCGCTGCGGTCGAGGCCCGGCCCCGCGACGCCGCACCCCGCCTCGCGCGCGGGTCCCTTCACGCCACCTGGGCCTACTGGTTCGCCGAGCACGCCCTCGACCCCTCCGAACGCCTCGCCCTCGCCGTCGCCGACTACGACGCCGCCATCGCGCTCGCGCCCCTCTCCGCCGAGGCCTGGGGCGGCCGCGGCGACGTCCGCCGCCACGACGGGCGCTTCCGGAAGAACCGCGGCGAGGACCCGCGGGAGCAGTACGACGGGGCGCTGGCCGACTTCGCCCGCGCGCTGGAGCTCGACCCGCGCTCCGTGGCGCTCTGGACGTCGCGTGCGGCGGTGCGGGAAGCGCTGTCGGTGTTCGCGAGGGTGCGGGGGGACGCCTGGCGCGACCTGCTGGACGGCGCGAGGGCGGACCTCGGCCGCGCGCTGGAGCTCGAGCCGCGCTCGACCTGGATCCTGGGCTCGCGCGCCCAACTCGACCTGCTGCTGGCGGGTTGCCTCGTGCAGGACGGGGAGGAGCCCGGCGACGTCTATCGCCGGGCGATCGCCGACCTGGACGCTCTCGTCGCAGTGCAGGCGTCCGTCCGGGCGCTCCTCGACCGCGCGAATTGCCGGATCCAGTGGGCCGAGCACGAAGAGGCGCTGGGCCGAGGCACCGCGGAACTGCGGACGGCTGCGCGCCGCGACCTCGAGGCGATCCGGGTGGAGTCCGCAGGGGCGTTCGAGTACGGGATCGCCGTCGGCCGGCTGGAGATTCTCGAAGCGCGGACGGGGGACACTCCGACCCGCCTGCAGCGGGCCATCGAGGCTCTCGACGGATCCATCCGCCTCAATTCCGGCGCCACCGAGGCCTGGATGCGGCGCGGCGAGGCGGCGCGCCAGCTGGGCGCGTGGGAGGCGGCGCACGGCATGGATCCGCGGCCGACGTGGACCGGCGCCGCTTCGAGTTTCAGCAACGCGCTCGCGATCAACAGCCTCTGGGAGGAAGTCTGGTTCCGGCGCGGCCGCCTGCGCCTCGAGGAGGCCGCCTGGCGCGCCGCGCGCGGTGAGGACGCCGTCGCGGCGTTTGCCGCGGCGCTTGCGGACTGCGAGAAGGCCGTCGAGGTCAACAGCAGGTCGGTCGAGGGGTGGGTCCTGCTCGGCGAAGCACGCCGCCGCGCGCCCGGTACGAAGCCGGAGGACGCCCTCGCCGCCCTCGACCGCGCGGTCGCTCTCGGCCCCAACCATCCCGGGGCGCGGCTCGAGCGGGCGCGCGCTCGCCTCGCGCTCGGGAACGGCGCGGGGGCCTCGGAGGATGCGGCGTGGGTCGCGGAGCGCGTGCCGGCCTGGCGCGGGGAGTGCGACGAACTGCTCCGCCGCGCCGAAGGGCGCTGACGCTTCACCGGGTGCAGGGCCGTTCCTGCGTGTCTTGACCGCCGCGGCGCGCGGCGTGCGAGAATCCGCCCGTGCCCGCCGCCGAAGCCGTTTACCTCTTCCGCCATGCCGTCCTCCGCGACGCCGCGTACCAGCTCCAGCTGCCCGGGGTCCGTGGACGCCTCCACGGGATGGCCGGCGAACTGATGGAGTCGCACTGCGGCGGCAGGCCGGCGCCGCTTCCGTCGCTCGACGCGCGCGAGCTTCCGGACTTCGCGGAGCACCCGTCCGACCCGTTCGCCCGCGAGATCGCCCGGCATTTCGGCCTCGCGCCGTCTGCCGACCCGTCGCTTCGGGCGATCTACCTGCGTCGCGCGGCCGAGCACGCGGACCGCTGCTTCGAGACCGCGTCCGCCGCCGCGCTCTGGACCGAGCTGGCCGGGGTGCTCGAGGGCGAATTACGCGGCGCGGCGCTGCGCAGGGCGGGCCAGGCCTTCAAGAACCTCGGCCGGTTTGCCGAGGCCGAAGTCGCCCTGCGGGCCGCGGTCGGGATCCACGCCGGCTCGGGCCGCAGCGACCTCGAGGCCGTCGCCACGGGCGCCCTCGCGCAGGCCCTCAAGATCCGGGGCGACGTCGCGGCCGCCGAGTCGGCGTACCTGCGCGCGATCGACCTCAACCGGCAGAGCGGCCACGCCGATCGCGAACTCCTCGAGCGCATGAACCTCGCCGCCCTGTGGTCCGACGTGGGACGGACCGGCGACGCGGAGCGCACCCTCGAGGAACTGCTTCCGGCGCTCCGCGCCTCCGGCGACCTCGAGCGCACCGGGCTCGCCCTCGCAAACCTCGCCACCGTGCGCGTCGGAACCGGGCGGCTGGAGGAGGCGGAGCGGCTCTTCGAGGAAGCGGCGGCGGCGTTCCGCGACGTCGACGACCGCCGTCTCCTCGGGATGCTCCTGGGCAACCTCGCAAGCCTGCTCGAGATGACCGGCCGGTTGGGTCGGGCGGAGTCCGTGCACCGCGAGGCCCTGGCCCTGCACCGCGCCGTCGGCAATCGCCGCGCGGAAGGCGTCACGATCGGCAACCTCGCCGTCACGATGGCCGCGCAAGGACTCCCCGGGGAATCGCGGCGCCTTCACGAGCAGGCGCTTGCGATCCACCGCGAAGTGGGCAACCGCCGCTCCGAGGGAATCGCGCTGGGCTGCCTCGCGGCGATGGCCGCCGAAAACGGCCGGCTCGAGGAGGCTCTCCGCGCGCACGAGCAGGCGCTTTCCCTTCACCGGGACGTCGGCAATCGCCGCTTCGAAGGCATCGCACTCTGCAACATCGCCGAAATCGCCGCGCAGCGCGGCGACCTCGCGCGGGCGGAGCGCCAGGTCGAGGAGTCGCTGGCCATTCACCGGGAGGTGCGGAATCCGCGGTCAGAGGCGCACGCGCTGGCGGTCAGGGCCTTCGTGCTCGAGCGGAAGGGGATGCGGGAGGACGCCGAACGGGAGTACGAACGCGCGCTGGCGCAGGCGCGCGCGACGGGGGAAACCCGGCTGGCGAAGAAGCTCGCGGAACGGGTGCCTCCGTCGTGAGGATCGGCAGCCCGCGCCCCTACGCCATCCGGGCGAGGAGCTTCTCGAACTGCGACGTGCGCGGCGCGTCGCCGCGGCCGCGCGCCTGCCGGAGGCCCTCCTCGGCCGCGGCGCGCGCCTCCGCGACCCGGTTCGCCCGGAGGAGCGTCTCGGCCTTGCCCTCGAGGGCGTCCGCGAGTTCCCGGTCGGCATCCGCGGCGCGCGCGATCCGGAGGGCTTCGTCGAAGCGGCGCGCCGCCTCGTCGGGGCGCCCGAGGGCGGCCTGGATCCGTGCGAGCGTGGCGTGGAGCCGGGCGAGATCCCCTGAGGACTCCTCGCCGGAGGAGAGCGACAGCGCCTGCTGCCCGGCCGCCTCCGCACGGTGGAGTTCCCCGCGCGCGAAGAGATCCTCCGCGCGGTTCCCGAGCGCCCGCGCCAGCCCCGGCGTGTCCCCGACGTCGCGGAGGAGCGTTTCGGCGCGGTCGAGGCAGTCGTCGGACTCGCGGGTCCGCCCGAGGACGGCGTGGAAGCGCCCGAGCGCGCGCAGGGTCGCCGCGACCAGGCGGCGGGCGCCGAGGCGCTCGCGGATCTCGAGCGCCTCCGCGGCGAGGGGTAAGGCGCGCGCCGTCTCGCCGCAGCGGTCGAGGACGATGGCGCTGCGCAGGAGTGTGACGGCGCGGGCCTCCGGCGACTCGACGGGGGCGAGCGCGAGGATGTCCTCGACCGCGCGCAGGCTCTCGGCCCGCCGGCCGGAAGAAGCGTCGAGCTCCGCGAGGGTGGCGAGGGCGATGATCTCCGACGACGCGTCGCCCGCCTCGCGGTGGAGCCGGATCGCCTCCTGGAGGTCCCGGCGCGCCTCGGCGTCCCGCCCGAGGCGGTCCAGCGCGATGGCCCGCTGCACGAACGTCGCGCCCAGCCGCTGCCGCATCCCCGCGTCCGTGCGCAGCGCGAGCGAGCGATCGCACGCCTCGATCGCCTCGCGCGGCCGGTTCAGCGCGATCAGCACCATCGCGCGGTTGTGCTCCGTCGCCGACTGCCCGTAAACGTGTCCGGCGCGCGACGAGAACTCCGCGGACCGCTCGTAGCAGGCCAGCGCTTCCCGCGGCCGCCCCAGGTGCCACGCGCGGATGCCGCGCATGTTCCAGAGGGAGGCGGTCATCTGGAGCCAGACCGTCGAAGGCGGGTCGCTCCGCGCTTCGTCCAGCAGCTTCTCGGCGAGGGCGATCTCGCGCTCGACGGCGTCCCAGCGGTTCAGGAGCTGGATGCTCGAGAGGCGCGCCATCAGGACGCGCAGCCGGCCGACCGGGTCGAGTCCTTCCTCGGCGACGCCGGAGAGGCGCGCGAGCGAGTCCTCGTAGCGCCCCCGCCCCTGCTCGGCCGTGGCCGCCAGGATGTGAAGGGCCAGTCGAGCTTCGGAAGAGAGGCCGGGGACGGCGAGCCCCTGGTCGCAGAGCCGGACGGCCTCCGCGTACCGCGCCAGCGAGCACAGCGCCTTTACCGCGCGGACGGCCGGCTCCTCCGCGAACCGAAGCGCCAGCGACGCCAGCAGGTACTCCGCCGCCTCGCCCAGGGCTCCCGCCCGCTCCGCCTCCGCCGCGGCCGCGTTCCAGCGCGCCGCCGCGCCGTCCTCGTCGCCGGCCAGCCGCAGCTGCTCGGCCGAAAGCGCGTCCAGCCGCCGGCCGCCCGCCGCCGTCCGCGCCTCCAGCGCCGCCGCCGCCGAGGCGTGCAGGCGCTGGCGGTCCTTGCGCGGGAGAAGCGAGTAGGCGGCGTCGCGAAGGAGCGCGTGGCGGAAGGCGAGCTGGCGCTCGCCCGGGACGAGGGAGGACGGCTGCACGAGGAGGAGGTCGTGGCGAAGCGCTTCCTCGAATGGCTCCGCGGGGAGCCTTGCGGCCTCCGAGACGATGGCAGGCCAGAACGCCCGCCCGAAGGCGCTGGCGGCCTTGAGGGCTTCGCGGACGGGCGCCGGCTCGCGGTCGAGCCGCGCGACGAGGGCGCCGAGGAGCGAATCGGGGAGCGCGGCTCCGCCCTCGCGGACCGCGCGGGCGAGCTCCTCGACGAAGTACGGGTGTCCGCCCGCGCGATGGACGACCTCCTGCGCACGGTGGGCCGGGACTCCGGGGCCGAGCGCGGCGGCGGCGAGCCGCAGGCTGTCCTCCGGCGCCAGGTCGCCGAGCGCGATCTCCTCGAACCCCGCCGGCAGCGGCGGCCCGGGGCGCGACGTCACGAGGACCACGATCGGCTCCCGCGCCAGCCGCACCGCGCACTGCGCCAGCAGCTGCCGCGTCCCCTCGTCCGCCCAGTGCAGGTCCTCGAGGCAGAGAAGCGCCGGCCCACTCCGCGTCCGCGCCCGCAGCCACCGCACCCACGCCCCCACCGCCTCTTCCGCCGCGCGTTCCGGCTCCAGCCGCGCCGCCGCGCTCCCGGGGACCGGCACGCCGACCGACAGCGCGAGCAGCGACGCGGCGTCCCGCCGCGCGTCCGCGTCGCCGTCGAACCCCGCCGCGAGCGCCTCCACGAACGCGCCCGCCTCCGCTACCCCTGCTTCCGCCCGCAGCACCTCCGCCAGCGGCCCCAGCGGCGCCCGCAGTCCCTCGTACGCCCGTCCGACCCCGACCCACGCCGCCTTCCGCTCCCGCCGCATCCGCGACCGGAACTCCGCCGCCAGGCGGCTCTTTCCCACCCCCGCTTCGCCGCGGATCGCCACGAACGCCCCGCGCCCCGCCGCCGCCCGCCGTTCCAGCGCCTCCAGCTCCGCCTCGCGCCCAACCAGAGGCACGCCCCGCGCCCCCTCCACGTGCTCCGTCTGCCCCGACACCTCCTCGACCGCCTCGTGCGCTCCCACGGCGCCTTCGCGGCCTTTGAGTGCCACCTCCCCCCGCGCCTCGAACCGGAACAGCCGCCCCGCCGTGTCGCGCGTCGCCGTGGAGACCAGCACGCCGCCCCGCGGAGCCGCGCCCTCCAGCCGCTGCGCCACGTTCACCGCGTCCCCCATCGCCGTCGCGGCGGAGCCGCCGACGCTTCCCCAGAGCACTTCCCCCGTGTTCACACCCACCCGCATCGCCAGCTCCAGCCCGCGCTCGCGGTTGAACGCGGCGAGCTCGCGCTGGAGCGCCAGCCCGGCGCGGACGGCGCGCGCCGGGTCGTCGGCATGCGCCAAGGGCGCGCCGAACACCGCCATCACCGCGTCGCCGATGAACTTGTCCACCGTCCCGCCCACCGCCTCGATCGCCGCGCGGAACCGGTGGAAGAGCGCGTCCACCGTGTCCGCCACGTCCTCGGGGTCCATGCGCTCCGACAGCCGGGTGAACCCCGACAGGTCCGAGAACAGGATCGTGACGACGCGGCGTTCGCGCATGGGCGGGGTGGGGGGAAGCGCGGGCATCGTAGGGGCGCAGCGGGAGGGAAGGCAAGGGGGCGCGTCATGGAACCTCCGCACAAGGAACCGGCGGATCCGGGAACGGCGGCGCGTCGCCGGCGTCCAAGGGGGAGGAGGAACCCGTGAAACGAGCTGTCGTCTTCGCGCTGGCGGCGGCCCTCGCCGTGGCCGTGGCCCGCGGCGAGAACCCGCCGAAGCAGGCGGAGTCCTGCAAGGTGCGGCTGCAGAACGGCTCCGTCATCCTCGGGACCCTCGCCGCGCCGCGCGAGGTCTCCGTGAAAGTCAACGGCGCGACGCGGACCGTGTCCTTCGACGACGTCTGGTTCCTCCAGATCGGCGCCGTGAAGGAGGAAGAGGCTGACCGGATCGTCACGTCGCAGGAGACCATCGAGGGGTGGACGGCCGAGATGCCGGATTTCCGCATCGACACCGGCTACGGGATCCTCACCATCCCCTCGGCGGACGTCGTGTCCGTTGTCTTCCGGCGGCCCGTGAAGGACATGGCGTTCGACTTCTCCAGGGGCGGTCTCGACGGTTGGACGTCCACGGGAAAGAGCGCCTGGACCGTGGCGGACGGTGTGCTGCGCACCGAACCGGCCGGCACGGGCGACATGCTGCTCCTCGCGCCGATCCTCGGCGGGACGTTCACCCTGGAGGTCGACGTCGCCTGCGACAACTGGGCCGCCATCCTCTTCCACGCGCAGGGCCCGACCGATTCCTGCGCATTCTGGCTCATGCCCGGGACAGCCGGGTTCTACGCCAACCCCGACTGGACCAACCACGCCGTCCGGACATGGCCCGTCCCGACGGTCGCCGGCACGACCGCCCACGTGAAACTCGCCGTCGACGGAACCCGCGCGAAGGCCTGGATCGACGGCACCTTCATCGGCGAGGCCATCCTGCCCTCCGACGCGGGAAGGGTCGGCTTCGCGGGCTGGACCGCGCCGGCGACGTTCGACAACCTGGCGATCCGCGGCGGGGAAGGGAAGTAGCGCGGCCGGCACGAAGACCTGGGCGTCCGATCGCTCCGTGGAGTCGGACGCCGATGCGACGTCGAGTTTCGCCTCCCTCATCCTGTTCGCCATCGACCAGGCTCCTTGCCGACGCGCACCCGGAACACGACGTCCGAAGCGCATTTCGGATGTTCCCCGGAAGCTCCCCGCGAAGTGCGGGAACCATCTCGCGTCGCGAGGGTCTCTTTGGGAAACCCCCAGGAGACCTCTCATGCCCGCCCGCGCCCGCCTCGCCTTCGCGTTCGCCCTGGCCGCCGCAGCCCCCGCCGCCGCCGACATCGCCTTCCCGGTTCCCCCGGCCGAAACGGACTGGACCATTCTCGACTCGATCGAAGCATCCTCGCTCGTCGTCCTGGCCGAATGCGAGTCCACAGGGACGCGGGAGGCGCCGGCCCGTGTGAAGGTGCTTGAGACCGCGAAAGGGGACGCGCGCGCGGGCGACGTGCTCCGCGTGCCAGGCAAGCCCGGGAACTGCCGTGTCTGGCAGGTGGCCGAGCTCGTGCGCAAGGCGGCCGCGGGCGGGCCGTCGGACCGCGGAGCCCTGCTGCGCATCCGGACGCGGTCCAGCTGGAAGGAGCACCGCGAGCTGGGGAAGGAGTTCCTGGAGGCCATCGAGAAATTCTCTCCCGCCGGAGATTCCGCGACCGACGAACTGATCAGGACCCTGCTGACAGAGGATCCGCCACTCCTCGGGCACCTCGACGCCGGCCTGGACGCGCTCGCCGCCCGCCGCGGCATCCGGGCCGGGGACCCCCGGACGTGGGACTCCTCCCCGAACCCGGAGCCGTCGCTTGAGGACTACCAGGACGCCGCGCGCCGGGGGCCGGAAGCCGAAAGGGAAGCCGCCCGGACCATGCTCGCGAGGTTCTTCCGCAATGGCAACACGGCGCGCGGGGGTCGCTTCCTGCGGCTCCCCAATTCCGACATCTTCCGGGAAGCGGTGCGCTCGGCGTACCGCGACGCGACCGCCGGGGAGCTGGACTGGTCTCGACCGTGCGCTCTCTCCGGCATCATCCGCGAACAGTTCCCGCTCGAGACGAGCGACGTGGCCGCGCTCGTGAAGATCATCACGGCCCGCGGGTACGCCGGAGCGGTCGGCGAAGCCTCCGGCCACTTCGGGGACGAGTTCCTGCGCCTGACGCGGTTCGTATGGCCGGACCGCGGGTTCAGGACGCACTTCTTCGATCCGGCCGACTTCGCGGCGCCGATTCGCGAGTGGTGGGACCAGACGGGCTCAAAGGACCCGAGGTACTCGCCCGCTGGAAGGCAGGCCCGCGTGCAGGCCTTCGTGAACGCCGCAGCGACCGGACGGCTACCCCTCGCGCTTCTTCACGAACATCGAAACGACCAGCGACACCAGAACGCCGGTCACGACCGTGCCGATCGCGCCGAACAGGGCGTACAGGTACGGGTTCTGCATCCCGGCCGCCGCCTTCAGCGCCTCGGTGACCTGCGACTCAGGAATCCCCTGCGCGCGCAGCATCGACTCCTGCATCGCGCGAAGCTCGTCGAAGTAGTGCGGGAAGACGACCTGCGTGAAGAGGATCGAGTTCAGGAAGACGAGAGGCGAGGCGACCAGCGAGGTGCCGGCGCCGCGGGCGAACTTGCCGACGAAGCCCGCACCCTGCTTTGCGGCGGACTTGATGACCAGCGTCAGGACGACGATCTGGATCGGGACCACGAGCCAGAACGTGGCAGCGAGCTTCGCGTCCTTGTACCAGCCCATGAAGCCGATGACGTACATCCAGCCGGCCAGGAGCAGCGCGAGGACGACGCCCGGAAGCAGGAGTTTCTTCATGGCCGGAGGCTAAGGAATCGGGAGGCTCGAAGCAACCCCCCTGCGCGGAGGCGATCCAGGTGCCCCCGGGGTGGTTTCAGACGATCGCCTTCCGCCAGAGGAGCTGGATCTCGTCAGGGAAGCGCTCGTACGCCCCGCGATTCACCGCCGCGAGCCGGCAACCCTGCTTCGCGTAGAACCGGCACGCCGGCACGTTGATGTCCTGCGTCTCCACGACGAGCTCGCGCGCGCCGTGGGCCACGGCCCACCGCTCCGCGGCCGCGAACAGCCGCGCCCCGAGCCCCGCGCCCCGTGCCCCCGGCTCGACGCGGAGGTCCCACAGCGCCGCGAGGTCGTCGCGCCCCTCCAGCAGATCGAGCCCGGGCGTCCGCATCGCCACCGCCGCGCCGCCGACCCAGCGCTCGCCGTCGGCAGCGATCAGGAGGCCCCAGTGCGACACGTCCCACGTCTTCGCCCAGTCGGCAGGCGTCTCGCAGGCGTCGTAGTCCTTCGTCCGCGGAACGGCGACTGGCACGTCCTCGAGCGTCTCGGGGTCGAGGCGGCGATCCACGCGGAACGTGATCGGGATCCGCGCCAGCAGCGCCAGGCGCGACGACGGCACTTCGACGATGGGCACAGGACGCACCCCCGGATTATGCGCCCCGCGCCGACCGCCGGGACAGGCTACCGCTTCCCGTCCCCCGGGACGCGCCCCCGGACCGGCTCTTCCAGCTCGATGTACCGGTCCTCGTCCTTCGCCCAGACCGCGTTCACAGCCGGCCGGGCCCACCCCGACTGCACCGTCGCGACTCCCCGCGACGAACGCACCGTCGGCGCCGGCGGGTCGCGCCGCGAGAACCAGTCCCAGCCCTCGCAGTCCACCCAGCCGAGCTTCAGCATCCCGATCCCGATCGGCAGGCCCGCCGCCGCGCCGACAAGGTGCAGCGCCGCGCTCGTGCGGAATCCGCCGATCAGCACGTCCAGCACCTGCAGCCCCAGGTAGAGGACCACCAGCGTCCGCAGCCTCACGTCCACCCGCCGGCCCCAGACGCCCAGCAGGAACAGGCACTCCGCCTCGTTCTCCGGCGCCCAGATCATCGAGATCGCCATGAGCCCGTAGATCACCCCGCTCGCGCCCACCGACCCGCCCTGCCCGCCCATCATCACCGTCTGCTCGAGGCAGCCCGAGGCGATCGCGATCACGGCGTAGATGGACAGGAATCGCACCGCGCCGACCTTCCCTTCGACGACCGTCCCGAAGATCCACAGGAACAGCAGGTTCCCGGCGAGGTGCAGGTACCCGGAATGCAGGAAGACGCTCGTGATCCACTGGTAAGGCGCCCACTCGCCGTAGCGCAGGATGAGCGGAGCGATGCTCTCCTTCGGCGCGCCCAGCATCCACGCGAACACCGCGACGTTCGCGGCAAGGACCCCGATCGTGGCCAGCGGGCGGTGGTACAGCGGGGCGTCGGTGCGAAGGGGGATCAGCATGGTCCGCGAGGGCTCCGGAAAGGGTTGGGGGAGCGTTACGCAAGGCGCGGGCCGGCGGAAATCGTGGAAACGGGCCGCGGAGCGCGGGGGAGCGTGCGGAACTGGAACGGGGCGGACGGGGGAGTACGGCGCGACGGGAACGAGGGGCCCGGAGGAGTCCCGGGAGATCCCGGCCGGGAGCGGTTCGGCCACGATTCGGGTCCCTTCCGAGACGCGAGAAGCGCTCCGGGCAAAGCCGAAGGCGCGCTGAGGCCGGGCGGCTACCTCCGGGTCAGCTTGTCCAGCGCCGGGTCGTACGGAAGCGACACCGCCTGCACGTCGCGCAGGCACTCGTCCGCGACCGGACCCTCGCACAGCCGCTGCTCGAGCCGATAGCAGGCCGTCTGCAGGCTTCGCCGCGTGTTCGCGACGAGCTCGGCATGCACGTCGAGGAGGTGCGAGCGGACCGCCGGATCGGGGGCCTTCACCCGCTGCCGCCTGAAATCGTAGTCCGGCTGGATCCGCGCGCACTCCTCCTGCGTGAAGCCGCTCGTCAGGATCCAGTCCAGCGCCGGGCCGTCCTTGATGTCCATGACGCGCACGTGGTTGTCGCCGAGGCGGATCGAGCTGACGAGCTCTTCACGCCCGGAAGCCCGCATCAGGTGGCCGACGGCGCAGGCGGTGTCCCGGTCGTCGACGAAGACGGGAATCCGGCGGTCGGGGGCGTCGGTGTTGCGCGGGTAAAGCCCGGCGAGAGCGTAGATCCGGAGGTTCTCGAGCTGCGCCGCGCGGCGCGCGGACAGCCGCTCGCCCCAGGCCTGCAACTCCGCGGCCGGAATCGTCCTCTTCGCGGCCGCGGCGGGTGCCGGGTTCGGGTAGACCAGCGTCGAGGGGGCCGGAGGCTCCACGCCCGTCGCCCACGAAAGCAGCGGGGGAGTCTCCCGGGTCAGGAGAACGCCGACGATCACGACGGCCGCGGCGGCCAGGGCGGCGCAGGCGAGGTTCTTGTGCATGCTCCTAAGACGAATCTACGGCGCGGAAGTTCGGCGGAAGTGCAAGAAGGCCCCGGCGTGCGCAGTGCCTCCCCCCGTCCCCGCGGCGCGAGGCCGACCTCCGCGCGCGGGGAGAGCGTCGATGTCGGCGGCCCTCACTTCCACGGCTCCCCGGCCAGCCTCTTCGCCCCGGCCATTGCCGAGCGAAACGCGCTGCGGGTCTCCGGGAAACGCCGGTAACCCAGAACATACTCGCGCGCCTTCCGCCTGAGTCGGCTCTTGGGCCCACCGCGCCGCCGGCCGAGTTCTTCGCTACTGCCACTCACGGCTTGAGCAACTCCCCGCGTGCTTCCACGATGAGGGCCTCGATCTTCGTGGCATCGGAAGCGACGTCTGCCGGGTCCGGAACCTTGGGAAGCCGGCCGCCGGGGGCGGGATAGCGCCACGCGGTCGCGAAAGGCGAGTATGTTTCGAACGGTTTCAGTTTGGACTTCCACGTGTCCGTGTCGGCAAGCTTGGCGATCAGGACGTCGAGGTGATGCTCCACCCCGGCTTCCTTTCCCCGGTGAAGGAGCACCGCCTTCACAAGCTTCTCGACCGCCTGCTGGCAGTGGTAGGCGGCGTAGCGGTTCTTCGACGCGGCCAGCACCAGCGCGGCCGCCGCATCCGCCGCCGCCAGGTCGAGGAACGACTCGACCCTACGAGGCACGGACATAGAGCCTCGTTCCGCGGGTCCACGCCGCGCGCGGCAGCGAGTCGATCTCGAGCTTCTCCTCCTCGAATTCGCGCCGTGTGCAGGGGACGACGTCCACCGGGACGTTCAGGCCGCGGAGCATCTGCCATGCCGCCACCGGGTCCAGCAGCCCCGCGTCGCCGCCGTCTGGAACGACGACGAGCAGATCCCAGTCGCTGTCCGGGCGGCCACGACCTTCGGCGCGGCTTCCGAAGAGCCAGATCTCCTCGGGGCGCAGTCTCTCCACGAGCCGCTCCAGGATGGGCCGGAGCGTCGTTTTCGCGTCTTGCGCCGGAGGAGGGGACGTGGACATCCGAGCCGATTCTATCCGTCTCGTTGGAGCCTGCGCAATGCGCCGTCCCCGGCGCCCACCGTCCAGGCATGTCCGGGAGCCTGCATCTGCGTCTGGACGTCTTGATTCGCCGCCTTGGCCTCGTCAGACTGTCGACTGTATGAGCGCCGCACATCCAGCCCCCACCCACCCCCGCCACCCCGCCGCCGGCCATCGCCAGCGCCTCCGCGCTCGCCTCGAGCGCGCCGGCCTCGACGCCCTCGACGACCACGAGATCCTCGAGCTCGTCCTCGGCCTCGCCATCCGCACCCGCGACACCAAACCCCTCGCCCGCGCCCTCCTCCGCCGCTTCGGCTCCTTCGGCCGCGTCCTCGACGCCCCCGCCCCCGACCTCCTCGCCGTCCCCGGCGCCGGCCCCGCCGTCGCCGCCGCCCTCCAGACCGTCAAAGCCGCCGGCGCCGCCTACCTCCGCGACCACGCCGCCCGCACCGACGCCCTCACCCACCCCCGCCTCGTCGCCGACTACCTCCGCACCCGCTTCGCCTCCGAACCCCAGGAAGTCGTCGTCGCCCTCCTCCTCGACGCCCGCCACCGCGTCCTCCGCACCGCCCAGCTCTCCCGCGGCACCGTCGACCGCGCCGCCGCGTTTCCCGGGGAAGTGGCGCGCGCGGCTTTGAAGGAAGGGGCGGCGGCGGTTATCCTCGCGCACAATCATCGGAGCGGGGTTCCGGACTTGTGCTTGTCGAGTTGAACGCGTTATGCGAAAGAGTGTGAAGCGCTTAGCCCCAAGGCCCGCAAGGGTCGTAACCGCCGGAGATATCGACGGCAAGATCGTCTGCTACGTCGAGGAACTCGACGCGCTGCTCCTCCCGGAGCTTCCTCGACGGCCCCTCGCACTTTTTCGAATGCTGAAGCGCCACCGATTCCCGAGAGGCGAGGAAAAGTCCGAGATCAGCGTCTTCGAGATCGCAAATCGAGCCATGTCAAACCTCGTGGTGTATCTCACTGCCCGACGCCTTTTGTCGAACGCAGGAGAGGTTCTCGGAAGTGACTCTCTCGACTCCATCCACCTCGCCCTCGAGAACGAGGACGGGAGTGATCTAGCTGCGGTGACGAAGACCGGCAGGGTGTTGAAAGGAGAGTGTTTCAACGTCGCGACGAGCTTCTTTCCAGTGAAGCGATCCCATGCTGTTCGAAAGCTGAAGAAAGCAACCGCGGACATTCGTGTCCTGTCGTACAACCACGATGCTCGCGAAGGCGGGATCGTGAAGTCGCGGTTGCCCGACGGATGGTTAGAACTTGTGATCGACCTGGAGTCGGAGCTGCGTTCGCTGGGCATCGCGGACCCCTTTGGAAGCGGCTCTCGCGTCACACCGTGACGCACCTAGCGGTTGTCTTTGAGGAGCCCTTTGAAGTGCGCTCGAGTTTCCGCGTCCGTGAAGTACACCGAGCAGCTCTTCATCCCTCGAGTTAGCAGCGTCCGGTACGTGTTCTTGATGATCGGCTCGACCATCTTCTGCGCCGCGACGGGGTCTTCCGCGAACTTCCCCTTGAAGCCGTGGATCGAAGTGTCCATGGACGACCTCTTGCGACCGTCGGTGACGACCTTGCCGTCGCGCACCACGAGGTCCGGGCCAACAATGACGCCGACGTGGTCGAGCTCGAGGCCCTGGCAGGTGTGGATGCAGCCGACTTCTCGGACCGACTCGGGGGCGAGGATCCAGAGGCTGCCGTCCTTGTCGAGGTTCCACTGGGCCGCGAAGCCGCACTCGGGGAACCGGATGTCCATCGCCGTTCGATCGCGCTTCTTGGAGACCCAGTCCCAGCAGTACCCCGCGACCATCCGTGCTTTGTTCGCCTTCTTATTCAGCTCCATGATGCGTTCTCGCAGTGCCGTCGCCGTGTCCATCATCTGGAAGTCGAATTCCGCCGGGCTCAGAAACAAGTTCGCGGTCTCGCGGATCTGCAGCGCGTTGTCCAGCCACGGCAGGTACCCGTCAGCCCCGTTGCACCGGAACTGGGACGCCAGCGTCTCCCGGTGGATCTCCGCGCCGAGCTTCTTCGCCCACCTTTCGATCTCTTCGCGCGTCCCGATGTCTTTCAGCGTCACCCGCTGGTCCTCGTCGAGGAAGAACACCGTCACCCGCGCCCCTCGGATCAGCTCCATCACTTGGTTTTCGCCAGCGATGTACTGCGAGCGCAGATTCAGCCGATGCGCCTCGTCGGCGATGAGCATCTCGAACGCGTTCGGCTGCGTCTTCGTGAACGACGCCGAGCCTTTGAAGAGCGCCCCGATCTCCGACTTCTTGAGCGACCCCGCCAGCTTCTGCTCGTAGATCACGCGCGGCGCCTGGTTCTTTGTCACGTACATGGCCAGCCGCCGCTCGCCGGTCATCCGTGCGAGCAGGTTCACCGCCACCACGGATTTTCCCGTCCCGGGCCCGCCCTCGACGAGGAACACCTGCTTTTTTCCGCCCTCGGCCCGCTTCACGAGGCTCATCGCCTTCTCCAGCACCAGCTTCTGGTCGTCGATCATCACGAACTCTTCGTTCCCCTGGAGCATCGACGCGATCGACTCCGCCAGCATCTTGCTCGGCCGGATCTTCCCCTTTTCGATCTCGAACATCACCTGCCCGTCGTCGCCCTTCCGGATGTGCTGCTTGATGAACTCCCTGAGCCGAAGCGCGTCCGCCTTCAGGAAGAGCGGCGCCCGCTCGACGTGCCGCTTATAGAAAGGGTGGTCCAGGACGCCCTTCTGCCCGAAGTTGTGCGCGTACACGCACGGGTGGACCCGGATCCCCCCGACGTACAGCGCCTCGTTGAACTCCCGCAGGAGCGACGCGTACGACCATGCCTGATAGCTCGGGTGGTTCGTTTCGCGCACGGCCTTCCCAAGCTGCGTCTTCACGATCCCGTCCATCTCCGTGACTTCCGCCTCTGCCCACTGCTTGAGCTCGACGAGCACGACGTTCCGCTCCTCGCGTTCGCCGATCCCGGTCAGCAGCAGGTCGATGCGCTTCGCTGTCGGCTGGATGTGGTACTCGATGAACACTCCCGTGTTCTGCGGCACTCCGTTGTCGGCGAGGAGGTTGTTGACAAACTGAAGAGAGTGCCGCCACGAGAGGACCTCGTGCGGCGCGACGTGGCGGCCGGTGGCCTGCGTGTAGCGGTCGCGGACGATGTTCTCGATGTCGTTCGACATCACATCGTCCACGAACTTCTTCTTGGTCGCGCCGTAAACGATCACGTAAGAACCTCGGTAGCCAAGAGATCTGCCTGCTCTGAGGTGTCTACATCGAACTACTTCACAACGGCGTAAACGGCGTCACCGAGCGCGTCGAGGAAGTCAAGTGAACGGTCGACCACCGGACCGGTTATCGGCCAGCGGGCGCCTGGGTAGCTTGGATCGACATCTGCCTCGTGTGCGATCTTGTTTCGCCTGTCCACGATCAGCCTGAGTTCCGTCTTCACGTCATCCTCTGGTTTTCCGAGTGACTTAGCTATCGAAGGCCAAGCAGATTTGCTTGTGATTAGCGAAAGCGCGCCGGCAACCTTGTCGGGCTTCTGGAAACTCTGCCATCCATGTTGCTTCAGCACTTCTTGATTCAGCCAATCTAGGGTCCCTGGAGAAGTCAAGGCAGCTTCGACTGATGAGAGTTCAACCTTGAACGACTTGAAGGCCGCAGTGCGTCTGGAGGGGGCGAGAAATGCTTGAGACACTCCAAGGCGCACAAGCTCATGAATGAAGAAGTCGAAGGCGCTGACGGCGAATACGAGTTCCGCGCGAAGCACGTCTGAGGGATCAACGCCTGCCGGAGGTGAGGCGATGAGTGCCTTGTAAAGCGCTCCCAGGGCACGATACTGTGCCAAGTGTGCATGGAAGTTGGTGAGGGCGGTCAGCACTTCAACTCACGCTAGGATTTCCACTTTTTTCGCGAGGTCCTCGAACAAAGTTCTGAACGCGTCTCTTGCCTTTAGCGTGATCGCAAGTACCTTTCCCCCTTGGCCGATTTGCTCAGGAGTGAGAGCAAAAACGGGTGTCCTGCAAGATTGGGCCTTTGCGATGAGGGTATTGAAATCCGAAATGACGGACAGGCAGTAGTCATCGGAGATCTTGGCCTTTTTGTACTTCGAAGCGGGGTGCATCATCTTCGCATCACGGAGTGCGGGAACGAGCTTCTGTTTGACTGCGAGTTTGATCTCGTCTACCCATTGCTGAAATCCTGAAGATGGCGCACCACTTCGAGGACGGAATTTCTGGATGATCGTTCCGATGAACTTCGGAATCGTTTTGGGGAATGCATAGGTTGCCTCAGAAAGGACCTTCAGCTCCTGCGCTTTCCTGGCCCACGCTGCCCACTTCGGCAGCACGGTTGCGAGCGAGTCGACTGCCATGACCGAGAAGTAATCTGGGGAGGTCGGGACTAGGAAGGCGTCGCTCGTCATGAGCAAGTTCTGGTTTAGCGAGCTAAGGCTAGGATTCATATCAACTAGGATGTAGTCGGCTCGCGTTGAGGCCGCCATCTGCTCCAGCAGGTAGGCCGAAGCTCCGGGAAGATTCTGTAGGGTTGGAAGTGAACTACTCAACTCCTGTGCCAACCCGAGGGTAACCTCGTACTCAGAGCCTGAGCAAAAACCCCGCAGGTCAGGCTGCGTCGGCCCTGTGGTCGGTTGGCGAGAAGCTGGCGGTGCGAGGGCCGACTCCGCCCGACCCGCGGGGTTTCCGCTCAGGCTCTGAAGGGTG
>JADLHC010000147.1 GCA_020849035.1 Planctomycetia bacterium | reverse complement strand
GCGACCAGCCGATCGCGCTCGCGGCGGCGCAGATGCGGAATTGCGCGGCCTTGAGGGCTTCGCTGGCGACCCGCACGGTGGCCTCGCGGATGGTCTCGCGACGCGGCGCCGCGGGCGCGGCGTTCTCAGCCGGGCGGACGGCCTCGGCCGGGGGATGCGCCCGCGTCGTGCCGGAAAAAACCCTGCCGAGCGCCGCCGCATCGGCCACGCCGTCCCCCGCGACGACGGCGGCGGCGACCGCGTTCTCCAGCTCGCGGACGTTTCCCGGCCAGTCGTGGCGCGCGAGCATCTCCACGGCCTCCGGCGTCATCGAGACCGGCCTGCCGCATCTCTCTTCCAGGCGCCGCAGCGACTCCTGCACGAGCGCCGGGATGTCCTCGCGCCGGTCGCGCAGCGGGGGCACCGCGATCGTCACCGCCTTCAGCCGGTAGTAGAGGTCCTCGCGGAACTCCCCGCGGCGGACCATGGCTTCCAGGTCGCGATGAGTGGCGGCGACGACGCGGACGTCGGCGCGCAACGTCGTCTCCCCGCCGACGCGCCGGAACTCCCTCTCCTGCAGGACCCGCAGGAGCTTCGCCTGCATCGAGAGCGACAGGTCACCGACCTCGTCGAGGAACAGCGTCCCGCGTTCGGCCTGCTCGATGAATCCCCGGTGCAGCCGATCGGCGCCGGTGAACGCGCCCTTCTCGTACCCGAAAATCTCGCTTTCCATCACGGACTCCGGGATCGCCGCGCAGTTCAGCGCCACGAAGGGACCGTTCCGGCGGCCCGATAGGGCGTGGAGGGCTCGCACGACGAGTTCCTTCCCCGTCCCTGTCTCGCCCCGGACGAGCACCGCCAGGTCGAAGCCGGCGACGCGTGCGACGTCGCGCCGGAGCGCCATCATCGCGCGCCCCTCTCCGACCATGCGCCGGTCGTCGCCGGCCTCGATCGCCGCCGGCCCGGACGACGCGGTCAGCGCGGCGAGGAAAGTCGCGATCGAGCGCAGCACCGAAACGGCCTCCACGCCCGGCGCGGAAGCGCCGTTCAGGTGCAGGCCCATCGCGCCCGCGACGAGGCCGCCCGCGAGGAGCGGCAGCGCGACGACTCGCCCGTGGCCGTTCGGCGATTCGTCCGCCCAGCGCCGGCCCGACGGGTCCGGCGGCGCGATACTCCGGCCGGTTTCGAGCACGCGGTCCAGGCAGGCGGCGGGCACGTCGGTCAGGCCCGGCTTCGGCCAGCACACCCGGTGCTCCGCCTTCGCGGCCGACGAACCCGTCCGCCAGCAGACGACGCCCCCGTCTCCCCCCGCGACCCTGATCGCCAGCTCCAGCAGCCTTCGCGCCTTGTCCTCCACCGGATCCGCCGACACCAGGATGCGCGACACTTCCTCCAGCACCGCAACGACGCTGTCCCCTCCCCCTTGCGTGATGGCCATGGTCATTGTCCCCAGATCGAAGTTTTGTTTTCGGTTGATCCCAGACGCGCCGGCCAGAAGTCCGGGCGTCAGGGGGGGACCCCGATCAAGGGATAGAAGTGAGTGAGTGAGTGAGCAATTCCGGGGCCGGGCGGCGGCGACACTCGCGCGTATTTCGCCCGACGGATGCTCGACGCTGGTTCACAGCCACGTCCTCACACTGGTCGCCGTGGCCGGACGGGCAGCACAGATCCGGGCCACGCAGAGCCCTGAGACGAACCCGACGAAGAGCCGAGACGGTAGTCCAACGACCGGGGGCCGTTCAAGCACGACCGCGGAGCGTCGACGAACGCGCCTGCGCAAGGACGGCACCGTTCCCGCCCATTCGCGCGGGAGCGCCAGGAGCGAGGCGGGCGGGCGGCGCGGCCCCGATGGCCCTCGCGTCAACCGTTGCCGCACGCAGCGCGCCGATGTCCGCGAGCCCGCCGCGCGACGAAGGCCGCGCCGCCCGCCGCCGAGCGACGCCGCGCTTCCGCGCGAATGGGCGATGACGGGTTCGAACCGCCGACCCGCTGCGTGTAAAGCAGCCGCTCTACCACTGAGCTAATCGCCCGAGCGGAGCGGTGCGGGGTGCTGCCCCGGCGGGCCCCGGGGGCGACCTCGCTTCGCTCGCCCGCCCCCTGGGGGCCCGCCGGGGCAGCACCCCGCACCGCTCCGCTCGCGGGATGATACAGGAGGATGGGGAGTGAGCGTCAGGGGCCCTTGCGGCTGCGGGGGTTGCCCCAGAAGAGCAGAAACAGGGCGCTTCCCAGGATGTAGGTCCCGATCGTGCAGAGCGTGGGGAGCGTGTAGCCGTCCCTGCCCCAGGAGACGTGGTGGATCATCCAGCCGCCCGCCCAGGCGGAGACGGCCCAGCAGGTGTTCCAGGAGACCTGCTTGAGGGAGTTGGTGACGGCCTGCTGGTCGGGGGCGGCCTGGTCCATGACGAAGGCGGAGAGGACGGGGTGGGACATGTTCATGAGCAGGGAGCGGAGGAGGAAGGCGGCGACGGCGAGGGGGAGGTTGCCGGTGAAGGCGAGGGCGGCGAAGAAGGGGATGGAGAGGAGCTGGGTGCCGGCGACGGTGGCGACGCGGCCGAGGCGCTGGGCGATGGCGGGGGCGAGCAGGAAGCCGACCATGTTCATGGCGCTGGAGGCGGCGAAGAACCAGGAGATGCGGGCGGGGGAGGCGCCGAAGCGGTCCTGGAAGTAGAGGTTGATGAAGGGGATGGTGAGGCCGGCGCCGGCGCCGATGAGGGCGTCGGGGATGCAGAGCTTGAGGAGGGTGGACCAGTCGCGGGCGAGGAGGAAGTCGCGGAGGGTGCGGCGGGGGGAGTCGGCGGCGGCGTCGGCGATGAAGGCGATGGGGGCGACTGCGAGGACGGCGCCGGCGGTGCCGGTGAGCATCATGGTGCGGAGGGCGTCCTGGCCCTCGCCGAGGAGGCGCTGGAGCGGGACGACGGCGAGGTTGCCGAGGGTGCCGGCGAGGGCGGTGAGGCCGATGGAGACGCCGAAGAGGTGGCCGCGCTCGGCGGGGCCGGAGTTGCGGGCGAAGAAGGGGCTGGCGGCGACGCCGAACGCGGCGCCGCCGGCGCCGGCGACGAAGGAGGCGGCGGTGAGGGCGAGGCGGCCGTCGAGGAGGGCGGTGCCGGCGTTGCCGGCCATGGCGACGAGGACGGAGAGGGCGAGGATGGGCTTGATGCGCCAGCGGTCGAGGAGGAGGGCGGCGGGGACGACGCAGAGGACGGTGCCGGCCTGCACGGCGGAGAGGAAGGAGCCGATCTCCTCCTCGGTGTACCCCGCCTTCTTGAGATAGAGGTTCCGGGTCACCCCGAGCAGCGCGCCGCCGAGGGCGAACAGCGCGTTCGCGACCAGGAACCGCCGGGCGTTCGGGGTGAAGGCGCGGATGTGGTCGGCGTAGTCGCGGTGCAGGGACATCGGGGCCCCGGATTATGCGATGCGCCGCCGAATCAAGCACTTCCCCGCCCCGATCCGTACAAGTTGACTCATCCCAACCCCTTCGGAGCCTCCCATGCGCCGGTTCCATGCCCTTGCCCTTGCCCTTGCCCTTGCCCTGGCCCTCCCCGCCGCGGCCGACAACATCACCGACCTCCTGCAGAAGGCGATCGAGCAGACGAAGAAGCCGCCGCAGTCCACTCGCGGCGACGAACTGTACGGCGAGAAGAAGTACCCCGAGGCCGCGGAGGCGTACCTCGAGCACGTCATGCGGCGCCCGGACGACGGGAACGCCTGGTACAACCTCGCCTGCTGCCTCGCGCTCCTCGAGCGCAAGGACGAGGCCGTTTCCGCGCTCGAGCTGGCGGTGCACGCCGGGTTCCGCGACGCGGAGCACATGAAGGAGGACCCGGACCTCAAGTCCCTCCGGAAGAAGAAGGCGTTCAAGGCGGTCCTGAAGGAGATCGAGGGCGACTCCGGCCCGAAGCCCCGGACGGAGTGGATCGCCGGGAACGCCCTGCTCCCCTGCTACGTCCGTCGCCCGAAGAACTACGACGCGCAGAAGGAGTACGGCCTGCTGCTGCTCCTCCACGGCCGCGGCGACACCGCGGAGCACTTCCTCGAGAACGTCGAGGACTGGCGCGGGGACGACTTCTTCGTCGCCTCCGTCGAAACCCCGTACGTCCTGCCCCTTCCCGGCGGCCGCAACGGCCGCTGCTGGGCGCCGTGGGAGTCGGGGAAGGACAACATCCGGGAGGCGTACAAGCTGTCGGCGGACACGGTCGGGCGGACGCTGGACGCGCTGAAGGCGAAGTACCGGGTGGACGGGAAACGGGTCTACCTGCTGGGGTTCAGCGAGGGGGCGTTCATGGCGGCGCACTGTGCGCTGATGCACGCCGACCGGATCGCGGGCGCGGTGGTGATCAGCGGCGGGCACGACCCGTCGCTGCTGACGGACGGGGATTTCGAGAAGGGGAAGTCGGTGAGGATCCTGGTGGCGCACGGGACGTCGGACGCGGTGGTGCCGTTCCTGACGGGGAGGAAGCTGCACGAGGCGCTGGAGGAGAAGGGCGTGGCGCACGAGTTCTTCCCGTTCGAGGGCGGTCACACGGTGCCGCAGGCCGTGCGCGAGGGGGTGGACGCGTGGATCCGGGGGCGCGGGATCCCGGAGGAGCTGAAGGCGGAGGTGCCGGAGTAGGACGGGCGCCCTTCAGTCCCGGACGGGCTCCTCGCGGTACTCGTCCACGATCTCATCCACGGCCAGTCGCAGGAGCGACACCTTCCGCGTCTTGCCCGACGTCGTCCGGCGGTAGTCGTCCATCTTGCCTTCGGTGAACCCGGCGTTCTGCCCGCAGGCGAGAACCTCGAGGATCCCCGTCGTCTCGTCTTCGTGGACGACGGCGTAGAGCGGCATGCCCTTGGCGATCACACGGCCTCCCGGATCTGGGTGGTTCCGGTCATTGTGGCCGGGATCGGCTGCTGCGGGAATTCCGGATTCCGCCGAGCGGGCCGGGCCGCGGCGTCGTCTGGGAGGGCGCCGGATCGTGTATTCTGCCGGGACGCCCTCCCCTTTTCAGGAACAGCCCATGCCCCGCTCTTCCATCGCGACCGCCATCCTCGGCGCTGCCGTCCTCGCCCTTCTCGCCCTCCAGGTCGCGACGTCGCAGAGGATCTCGAAGCTGCAGGAGCAGCTGGCGCGGCTGGAGGAGAAGCCGGGGTCCGGTGCCGCGGCGCCGGGCGGCGCGGGGGACGCCGCGCGCGCCGGAACGGGCGGGACGCCGGCCGCCACGGAACAGCCGGCGGCGGGAACGGGCGGCGACGCCCCGGGGCGGGTCGCCGCCGGCCCCGGCCCGACGGACGCGCCCGACGCGGCGCCGGGCCGCAAGCCCGTCGCGCGCGCCGCGGAGGGTCCCCTGACCGAGAGGGACATCGAGGCGATGATCGAGAAGAAGCTCGCCGAGCACGACAAGAAGAACCCGCTCGCCCAGATCATGAACTTCGAGGATCCGCTCGCCGTCATGGACCGCGAGCTCAAGCTCTCCCCGATCCAGAAAACCCGCATCCAGCAGCACTTCAAGGAGCGCGACGACGCCATCATGGACCTGTGGCAGTCGGACGAAGCGCGCAAGGACTGGCGGGGGACGGAGGGGAAGGCGGCGGAGCTGCGCAAGAAGTGCGAGGAGTCGGTGAAGCGGGAGCTGGACCTGGCGCAGCAGGAGAAGTACGAGGAGCTGAAGAAGGCCGGGAAGATCTCGGACTTCGGCGCCGGCGTTTCGATCATGATCGACCGGAACGACGGCGCGGCGGAGGGCGAGGGGAACGCGAAGTAGGGCGGGCTACTTCCCCTGCCCGTTGTCCGGGCGCATGCCGGGCATCAGCTGCCCTTCGGCCGTCGTGAACGAGATCGTGACGCGGCTGCCGTCCTGGCCGGCGATCTCGATCGTGTACTTCGTGTTGAACTTCAGCGGTTTCTTCGCCGCGTAGATCATCGGCAGCGTCTGGATCTCGTAGAGGTCGAGCGAATTGCCGTCCGGGTCCAGGAGGCGCACGGTCGGCTTCTTCGGCTTGCCGCGGAGGAACTCGACGGAGAAGAGGGTGCCGGACCGCGATTCGCCGAACTTGGCGAGGGGGTTGGGGCCCTCGCCGCCGAAGACGGGGCTGATGTTGGTGTCGCCGTCGCCGGGGAAGCTGATGACGTCGCCGAGCGCCTGCCCGCCGCCGCCGCCCGCGGCCTTGCAGGACCACCAGCCGTAGGGGGGCAGTCCGCCGAAGCAGACGCGCGAGCAGTTGCGGTTGAGGACGGGATCGCGGTGGTACGCGGACCCGAGCCAGCTGTCCATGCACGACTCGGCCGTTCCGCCGCCGAGGATGCCGCGGGCCGCCGCCGCGCCCTCGTTCGTGTAGCCGGGCAGCTTCGGGTCCTCGTTGTGCGCCCCGAGGCCGGCCGTCGACGGCTCGTCCTTGTTCATCGCGAGGTACCGGCCGTGCATGTATCCGCCCATCGAGCCCGACCAGTCCGCCATCACCGGCGTGAGCTTGCAGAACTTGCGCCGCGCGTTCAGGTGCCGCACGCCCTTCGCCACGTGCGCCCACGATGCGAACCACCCGGCGAGGATCTCCGCGTCCTCCTTGAACGGCGCCTGGAGCTGCGGCACGGCCTCGGCGTAGATCGCCGCGAGCCGGTCGCCCGACTCGCTCCACGCCTTCAGGATCTCCTCGTGCCGCTCCTCCCCCGGCCACGGTGTCGCCACGCCCGCCGGCTTGATCTCCTTTCCCGGCTCGAGAATCCGCTTCACGACGCTGTCGCAGTCGTCGATCTCGCCCTTGTACCCGCCTTTGGCCATCAGCTCCCGGAGCTTGCCGAGCTCCTCGAGGGCTTTCTTGCGTGCTTCCTGGAGCGGCGCGTCGGGCGAAGGCGGCTTGCCCTGCGCGAAGGCGGCGGACGAAACGGCGAGGAAGAGAAAGACGGCGCGCGTCATGGAAGGACCTCCGTGGCCAATGCGAGGGGGACCCGACGGGCGCCCGTGAGGGGAGGGCGTGGGGTGGAATCGTGGCACAGGGGTCGTGTGACGGCAAGCTCAACTTGACCGGAAGCGTCAGGATTCCCTCCCTTGGCCTCCCGCCCTTCCCCACTTACCATCCCCGCATGCCTCCCGAATCCCAACCCGGGCTCCCCGGCTACCGCCGCGACTACGCGGCGTTCGATCGCGCCGCCGAGGAGCTGGTCCAGAAGCTCGGCATCCAGGCGAACGCCGACCTCGTCCGCGAGCTCGTCGTCACCGCGCTGCGCCTCGCCGACGACCAGGCCGACCGCGGGGACGTCAAGATCGTCTCCAGCGCGATGAAGGAACTGCGGTACGCGTTCCGGACGTTCGCGCCGTGGAAGAACGTGCGCAAGGTGTCGATCTTCGGCAGCGCCCGCACGCCGCGCGACAACGCCTCGTACAAGCAGGCCGCGGAATTCGCCAGGGAAATGGCGGCGCGAGGGTTCATGATCATCACGGGCGCCGGGCCCGGCATCATGCGCGCCGGGAACGAGGGCGCCGGCGCGGAGAAGTCGTTCGGCGTCAACATCCGCCTGCCCTTCGAGCAGCGCGCCAACACCGTCATCCTCGGCGACAGAAAACTCGTCACCTTCCGGTACTTCTTCACGCGCAAGCTCATGTTCATCAAGGAGGCCGACAGCGTCGCATTCTTCCCCGGCGGTTTCGGCACCATGGACGAGATGTACGAGACGCTCACCCTCGTGCAGACCGGCAAGACCGTCCCGATCCCCCTCGTCATGGTGGACTCCCCCGGCGGCACCTACTGGGCCGACTGGCACGGCTTCGTCGAGCGCCTCATCTACCGCGGCCTCGTCAGCGAGGAGGACAACAAGCTCTTCAAGGTCGCCTACAGCGTCAAGGAGGCCTGCGACGAGATCTGCCGCTTCTACCGCGTGTACAACTCGTCGCGCTACGTGAAGGGCCGGTTCGTCATCCGCCTCAACGCGCCCGTCTCGAAGGACACGGTCGAGCGGCTGCGGAAGGAGTTTACGGACATCCACGGCGGCGACTGCGAGCTGGCGACGGTCCACCCGGAGGAGCTTCACGAGGATCACGTGGCGCACCTGCCGCGGCTGGCGATGAACTTCAACCGGCGCAACCTGGGGCGGCTGCGGGAGATGATCGACGTCCTGAACCAGGAGCCCGGGGTGGCGGAGGCGGCGCCGCAGAGGACGACGGGTCCCGCGGACGACGACGTGGGCGGCGCGACGGGAGAGTAGGCGGGGAATTCGGGGGGCGGACGCCCGCGGGCGGCCTACAATGGGACGTCGACACGTCCCAATGGGACGTCGACACGTCCTGGAAGGAGGCCGTCATGCCCCGTGCTGCCGCGACTGCGACCTTCGCCCTGCTTCTCTGCCTGGCCGCCCGTGCCGGCGACGCGAGCGGCGTCCGCTGGGCGCCCTCCTGGCGCGCCGCCACGACCGAGGCCGCCGACCGGAACGTCCCGATCCTCCTCGTGTTCGTACGGCAGGACGAGGCCGGCCAGGGCCTGGAGAAGTCCGTGCTGACGGGCATGGAGTTCACGGCGGCGTCGAAGAAGTGGGTGACGGTCTACTGCAACGAGGACGACGGGCAGCCCGTGAAGAAGGAGGGGGACCGGGAGTTCTCGAAACTCACCCCCGGGATCACGGTGGACGAGCACGTCGCCGCGTGGCGCGAGCTGTCGGCAAAGTTCTTCAAGGCGGACGACGCGCCGGCGCCGGCGTTCGTCTGGTGCCTGCCCTCCGGCGAGGAGTTCGGCCGCAAGGAAGGGGCGATGACCTCGCGCGAAATCACCTCGAAAATGGCCGAGGCGTCGAAAAAAGCGGGGCCCGGGCTCGAGCTGCCGGCTTATCTCGACGCGCTGGACCGCCTCCGCGCGGGCGCGGAGGCGGACGCGTCGGGGAAGACGGGCGAGGCTGTGAAGGAGTACTCGGCAGTGCTGAAGCTGGAGAAGACCGCGGGCGGAACGGCGATGGCGAAGAAGGCTCGCGAGGAGCTCGACAAGCTGGACCAGCGCGGCCGATCGGCGCTCGAGCCCGCGCGCGAGAACATCGCCGCGGAGGACTACCCGCGCGCCAAGAAGATGCTCAAGGAGATCGCGGACACCTACAAGGGCCTGCCGTCCGGGAAGGAAGCGGAGAAGCTCTACCAGGAGGTCTGCGAGAAGGAGAAGGCGAAGGAGAAGGCGCGGATC
>JADLHC010000146.1 GCA_020849035.1 Planctomycetia bacterium | reverse complement strand
AGGTCCGCAGGCGCCTCGTCCTTCGTCAGGTCGGGGTCACGGTAGACGACCGCCGCGATCGTCCCGTCGGCGACCAGTTCATCGAGCCGCGCCTCCGGCAGGTAGATGTGGATGCCGAAGTACCCCGCGCCGAGGTCGTCGTCCTCGGGCACGTCGGCACGGCGCCACGTCGCGCCGTCCGACTTGTCCGCGGGGAGCGCGGGAAGGCCGCGAAGCTCGCGCCAGTGGTCGTGGGACTCGCGCAGGACCGACGCGGGAAGGTCTGGGTCGTAGCCGCCCGTGGGGTCGATCTTGCCGTCGCGGGTGTGGCCGTGGCCGGTGCCGCGGAGGCGGCAGAGGACGAGATGCTCGCCCACTAGACTCGCGCCTCGTAAGCGAGCGGACAGACGATTGCGATCATGTCCGCCGCCTTTCTGGGAGTGCTACTTCGCGATCTTGCCGAGCGCCTTGGTCAGGTACTCGATCTCGCCGTCGTCC
Organism: Planctomycetia bacterium; assembly: GCA_020849035.1. GTDB lineage: Bacteria > Planctomycetota > MHYJ01 > WSZJ01 > WSZJ01 > WSZJ01. The sequence goes on along the minus strand of JADLHC010000146.1, from coordinate 3,168 downwards.
TTGCCCTTGACGAGCACGGCGAGCCGCGCCTTGATGGCCTCCGGCGTCGCGCCGGAACTCGCCTCGGCCGAAATCTTGGCCTGCGGGGCGGAGACGATCGCGCCGAGGGCGCTCGGCGGGGCCTGGCCTGTGAGGATGACGGCCGAGACGCCGTCGACCGGGGCGCCTTCGAGTCGCTGCCGGAGCAGGACGAGTTCCGCGGCCTCTTCCTCCGTCGGGGAGGCGAGTGCCTCCAGCTCCGCGATCAGTCGCTTGCGGAGCGAGCGGACGTGGTCCAGCTCGTCCTGGGTCTTCGCGGCGAGCGCCTGGGCGCGGATGTCCGCGGCCTTGAACTGCGAGCGCAGGGTGATCTTCTTGGGGGTGTCCATGTCCTGTCCTTTCGAGGTCCGGTTACGAGACCGGGACCGTGACCGTGAAGCTCGAGATCGCCACGACTCCGCCGGCGACGAAGGTCACGCCGCCCGCGAAGTTCATGTCGCTGCCGGAGACCCCGCACGAGCCCTGCGCGATGCAGGTGCCCGTCGCGCCGCCGGCCGAGTCGAAGATGCGGAAGTGCCCCGCGTCCCCCGAGGCGTCCGCGCTCGAGTCGTTCGTGATGGCCGACGCCGTCGCGACGCCCGTGGACGAGGCGCCGAAGGCCGGGTCGCTGAACGTCAGCGTGGCGAGCAGGGTGCCGCTGTTGGCGTCCGCCACGTTCGTCGGCGCCGCCCCGGTGTAGATCCGGATGAAGCCCGCGCCTGACCCGCCGTCGATGAGGTCGACGATCCCGTTGCAGGCTCCGTCTCGTGCGGCCGTGCCGATCTTGAAGGCCATGATGAAACCTCGCTGGGGTTTCCCGCCTCGTGTCGAGGCGAGAGTCTACTTTGAGTTCCCGATGATACTTCGCAGGTAGGACGCGTTCTTTTTGAGGCTCCGCTTCAGGGCGCCCTCTCCGACGGAGAGCATCAAATCGAGCGTGGCCTCGGACACCGGCATGACCGGGAGGATCTTGGGACCGCCCGAGCCGGAGCCCGGGGAACTCGCCCGCGCGGGGATGCGCCCGCCCGCGGCGAAGCCCGGGGACGACCGCGAGGTCGCCGTCGAGACCCGGTGCGCCCCGGCGAGACCCTGGAGCGTGCTCGGGTCGATCATGCCCTCGTTGATGGCTGACATGACGTCAGCCCCGTAGGCCCTCGCGGACTGCGCCCGGATGACCCACTCGTCGGGGGCGGCCCAGATGGCGACCGTGTCCGTCGGGTCGAGCCCTGCGGGCCTCCCGCCGCCGGCGAAGCCCCGGGCGCCGAAGTGGGCCATCGACGGTGCCCCGCCCGCGCCGACTCGGCCGCCCTCGGCCTTGCCGACCGCGCCGCCGCCGAAGGTCTTCCCGCCGAGGGCGCCGGACGCGGAGTTGGCCGCGCTGCCTGCCGCGCCCATGCCGCCCATCAGCTCCATGACCGCGGTGAACCCGGGGATGGCGTTCATGGCGATCACGAACAGCGCGACCGTCAGGAGGAACGTCGCGAGCTGCTGGAAGATCCCGGCGAAGAAGGCCCGGAACCGCTCCTTCATGTCGATCTTCTTGGTCGGGTCCAGGGCGTCGGCGAGGGCCGATCCGAGGGTGTCCGCGAGTCCGGTGAAGGTCGACTCGATGAACGTCCCGAGCTGCAACGCGACGGCCTTGGCGTCGGTCGCGGCCTGGTCGAGCTTGGCGTTCAGTCCGTCGATCGCGAGCTGCTGCCTCTCCAACTCCACGGTGCTGAGTGCCCGGGTCTGGGCGATCTCCGCTTCCTTCGCCTCGATCGTCGAGAGGGGAGCCTGCTGGGACCGCAGCGCGGTCAGTTCCCGCTGAAGGGCCTGCGCCTGGATCTGCGCCTTGGTGCGCATGATCTCGAGCGACGCGCGGGCGGTCGTGAGTTCGGCCTGCGTCGAGAGGCGCTGCGCCGTGATGCCTGACGTCCCCGCGGCGCGGTTCTGGAGACCCTGCGCCTGCGCGCCGGCCTGCGCCGCGGGCAGTGCCTCGTCGCCGATCTGGCGAGCGTTTCGGACGGACGCCGCCTCGATCTGCAAGTGCAGCTCGTCGGTGATCTTCTTCTGCTTCGTCAGGTCGACGTCGAGTTCGGCGTTGTGCTTCTTCTGGAGGTCGAAGAGTTCCTGACTGAGGATCAGTGCGGTTTCCTTCCCGCCCGGGGCCTTGTTCGCCGCCTCCATCTTTTCCTGGAGTCGGGCCTCCTCCTCCGCGAACCGACGACGCTTCTCGGCGATCTGATCGTTCGCCTCCGCGACGTCGGCGGTCGCCGCGGCGAGGGCCTTCTCCTGCGCGGTCATGCGGAAGGCCGTCGCCTCGTCCTGCTTCAGGAGGTCGGACTTGGCCTTCAGGTTCCGGAGGGTCGAGGCCGAGAGGGCGGCCTGCGCCACGAGGTTCTTCGAGTTCTCGGACGACTCGATCTCGGTCGTCAGGAGGACGACGCCGAGGATCGCGTCGCGCTTCTCCTTCTCCTGCTGCAACGCCTGGGCGTTGCTCTTGCGGAGGAGCCGGAGCTGCTCCTCGACCGACGTCGCCGTGAGGAGCTGGTCCAGCGCACGGGCCTTCAGCTCGGCGATCTCCGTGTCCTCCTTCTTCTCGGCGACGGCCAGGTTGAGCGTCTTGACCGTGGCGTCGTACGTCTGCCGCGCGAACTTCGCCTGGTCCTGGAGGGCGTCCTCCTGCATGCGCGCGTCCTGCGTGTGGATCTCCAGCAAGACCTTGGCCTGGTTCGACTCCGCCGTCGCGCCGAGGATGTTCGACGTGCCCGCCGAGAACCTGTTGCCCGACTCGGCCTGCGCCCGCAGGACTTGGAGCTTGGCCCGCTCCATGATGAGGCCCGCCTCGCGGATCCGCAGGTCGGCGGCGAGCCGGTACGACTCCTGCTCGGCGACGAGCCGGACCCGCTGCATGCCGGCGGCGAGCGTCTCCTGCTCGACGACGCGGATGTCCTTCTTGATGGCGGCGATCTTCTCGACGAGGGCCTTCTCGTTGGCGGTCGCCTGACTCAGTTCGCCCTCGATCTGCACGACCCCGGCGGTCGCCGCCTTCAGGGCGTCCCAGGCGCGCATGATGTCTCGGACGGACCGATCCGGTCCCAGGGTGTCGAGTCCGTACTGGGCGGAGGTCACGGAGTCCTTCGCCGAGGCGAGTCGCTTCTCTGCGCT
>JADLHC010000145.1 GCA_020849035.1 Planctomycetia bacterium | reverse complement strand
CCCGTGACGAGGTCGAGGTACTCGACGACCTGGTCGTCCTGGAGGACGTCGATGTTCTGGACGGCGTCGAGGTTCTCGTAGAGATCCAGGTTCTGGACGACCGCGCGGTCTTCGTCCGAGGCGAGCGAGGCGAGCTCGCGGTCGTACTCTGAGACGATGTGGGAAGGGCTGAGGAGCATCGTGACGCCGAAGACCAGCAGGACGACGGCGGCGGAAGCGATGATCGGGAGGTGGCGGCGGAGCTTGTAGCCCCAGCGGCTTTCGATCTCGAGCTGCAGGCGGGCGGCCTCGAGGATGCGGGCGGGGAGCTGCGGCGACGCGTTCCGGCCGGGGAGGTAGCCGAGCAGCTTCCAGGTCTGCCGCAGGCGGTCCGCTTCGCGGCGGCAATCGGCGCAGGATCCGAGGTGGGCCTCCACGCGGGCCGCGGCGTCGGCGTCGAGTCGCCGGTCCAGGTACGGGAGGAGGTCATTTTCGTGGTCTTTGCAGCTCACGGGATTGAAACCCGCGGCACGGCTCGAAGTTTCGTCGGGGGCGAGCGAATTCAGGGCGGCGCACCCGGATCACAACGTCATTGCAAAGCATTGCTGCTCAATGGGTTGCGCGCGCGCCTGCAAAGGCGCCTGACACGACCCTGCCGATTTTCCGGCTCCCCTGTCAACTCCCTTCCCCTACTCCACCACCCTCACATAGTCCAGCCCCACCATGTGCCCCGCCGGCTTCGCCTCCGGATTCGTCCCCGTCACCTGGATCCGCAGCTCGTTCTTCCCCTTCCTCAACTCCACGTTCACCCGTTCCTCCGGCTGCCGCTTCACCGTCCCCGCATACAGGTCCCGCTCCTCCATCACCACCTGCCCGTTCACGCTCACCCGCACCTTCCCGTAATCCGGCGCCGCCGTCAGCGCGATCGCCAGCATCCGCTTCCCCTCCACCCCGCTCTCGAACGTCAGCGTCAGCGCGTCCCCCGCGCCCGCCCCGCGCCACCAGAGCTGCGCCTCCCCGCTCCACCCTTCCCCGAACGCCGACGTGTCCTGCCGCTCCGCGACGCCGGCGGTGGCCTTCTCGACCGCCATCGATTCGCCCTCGATCGCGCCCGTGACGGCGAACGCCGGCTCGAGCGGCGGGGCGAGCCTCCGGTCGAGCGGAGGAACCTCGGCCGCATGGCGAAACCCCGGCTCCGCGTACCAGTAGGCCGTCGTCGCGTACCCCAGCGCGCAGTCCTCCCAGTGCCAGATCTCCATGTCGAACTTCACCGACGTCCGGAACGGGATGTCGTCGAGCACGTGGAAGCGGCAGAGGGAGGTCCACCCGCGGTTCACGGGGCCGTCGCAGCGCGACTGCGCGTGATACGGAGCCGCGAACCGCGCCGGGCTGCACCAGGCGTAGCCGAAGTAGTCCTCCGTGCCCGTGCCGTACGTGGACGGAAACTCCTCGCCGTCGATCCGGATCTTCTCGTCGCCCTCGCCCCACCACTGCTTCACCGGGTTTCGCACGACCAGCGCCGTCCCCACCAGCCGGCCGGCGCCCTCGCCATGCAGCACCGGCCAGTCGGACATCGGGCGCGTCTTGAGCTGGAGCGTCCCGCGCCACCACGCATGGAAGCGCCACGGGCCGCAGGCGCCGGGGCGGACGAGGAGAGAGCCATCGACGGCGGCGCCGTCCTCCGGGAGTTCGACCTCGACGAGCGCCGACTTCTCGAAGGGCACGGGGAAGCGGCAGACGAGGGTGCCGTCCTGGGCGGCGGACATCGGGAGGGTCTCGAGGTGGACGGGTTGCGGGCCGACGGCGAAGAAGTCGGGAAGGGGCGCCCAGGCGCAGACTTCGCCGTCCACGGTGACCTTGAGGGCGGCCTCGCGAAGGCGTGCGCCCGTCGCGGCAAGCCGGATCTCGACGATGGTCCCCGGTCCCGCAAGCTCCTTCCCGAGCGCGCGGCGCACGGCGTCCTTCGGCACCGCCGGTGTCTCCTTCAGCGCGGCGCGCGCCCGGTCGATCGCCTCCTGCGGGAGACGATACGGCGAGTACGGCGTCACCTTCGTCCCCTCCGCATACGACCGCGCGTTGACGTGGTAGTACTGGTTCCCGACCGTGCAGGTGACCTTCATGGATTTCGCGAACGCAAACGGGAAGTACAGGTTCCCGCCGAGCGCCCGGAAACCCGCGAACGGCTCGCGGAACGGGGAGACGTCGCCGGAGAGCAGCGCCTTGAAGTCCGCCTTCAGCACTTCCCTGTCGTCGATCCGGATCCGGAGCGTCCCCTCGGGGTTCGCGCTCCAGATCCGGACGATCGCGCCGGGCCCCGTCGCCTCGGCGAGCACGTACTCCTCCCCGTCCTTCCGCAGGTAGTTCCCGCGGTCCCCGTTCGCGAACGGGTCGCCCTTCGTGCACAGCCGGTCGTAGCTGGAGAACTGGCGCTCCGAGTACGCCGCGGGCCGCGTGAGGCGCTCCAGGTCCGTCATTTCGGCGAGAAGGGTCTCGGTGCTGACGGCGTCGCCCGCGGCCGCCGCGGCCGCGAACGACAGGACGAGCAACGCCACGCGCATCGGTCCTCCTTGCGCGGCGGGCCTACGCCCCGGCCGCCGCCGCCATCAGGCTTTCGACGCTCTTCCGGAGCGCCGCGTCCCCCGGCAGGTCGTCCTCGACGCGGCGGACGGCGTAGAGCACGGTCGCGTGGTTCCGCCCGCCGAAGAAGTCCGCGATTTCCTGGAGCGAGTGCGACGTGAGTTTCTTGGCGAGGTAGAAGCAGACGTGGCGGGGCAGGGTGAGGCGCCGGGAGCGGCCTCCGCCGCGTATGTCGGCGGGGACGAGCCCGAACCGGGAGCTGACGTTGCCCAGGATCGACTCGAGCGTGGGGCCTGTGCCGCTCGCGGCCGCGCAAGCGACGCTCGCCGCCGCCGCCGTGACGACGGGCATCTCGCGCAGCCGGGCCCAGCGGTCGACGATGTCGCGGACGGTTCCCGGCGAAGCGGCCGCGGCGGCGAGGGCGTCGGCGGGAATGGTGCGGCGTTCCCGAAGGGCCTCGTGCTGGAGCAGGGACCGCCGTCCGGCCTCGTCCGGGGCCTCGAGGCGCACCTGCATGGCCGCCGAGAGCCGGGACTGGAGCGGCCTGCGGAGCCCTCCGAGGTCGCGCGGCAGGATCCGCGTCGTCACGACGACGCTGCGCCCTGCCGTGTCGAGGTGGTCGAACAGGTGCTGGAACTCCTCCTGCGTCGCAGGCTTGCCCGACAGCCGGTCCGCGTCGTCGAACAGCAGGACTTCCGTCGTCCGGT
>JADLHC010000144.1 GCA_020849035.1 Planctomycetia bacterium | reverse complement strand
GGCCACCAACCACCATCTACGAACCACCAACTACGAACCACCAACTACCAACTTCCAACTACTCCCCGCCCAGCTTCTTCTCCAGAGCCTTCACGCGCTTGAGCAGTTCCGGGAGCTTGCGGCTGGCCAGCCAGATCCTCTCGCGCTCCATGCGCGGGACCGCGGGCGAGCCGAACATCGCCGTGCCCGGCGGCACGTCGCCGCTGATCCCGCTCTGTGGCATCACGATCGCCCGCTCGCCGATCGTCAGGTGGCCCGCGTAGCCGGACTGCCCCAGCAGAATCGCCCCGTCGCAGACCGTCACGGAGCCGGACAGGCCCACCTGGCTCGCGACGATCACCCGCTTCCCGATCCGGCAGTTGTGGCCGACCTGCACGAGATTGTCGAGCTTCGTCCCGTCGCCGATCGTCGTCGACCCGAGAGTCGCGCGGTCGATCGTCGTGTTCGCGCCGATCTCCACGTCGTCGCCCACGACCACGTTGCCCACCTGCGGGACCTTCACATGGTTTCCCTTCGCGTCCGGCGTGAACCCGAAGCCGTCGGAGCCGACGACCACGCCGGCGTGGACGAGGCAGCGCGCGCCGAGGCGGCACTCGCGGTAGATCGTGACGTTCGCTGCCAGCACCGTGTCGTCGCCGACGGCCGCGCGGGCCCCGAGCACGCAGTGCGGCCCCACCACGGCGCGCTCGCCGACCTCCGCGCCGGCCTCCACGACCGCGAACGCTCCCACCGACGCCGTCTTCGCCACCCGCGCCTCACGCGACACCACCGCCGTCGCGTGGATGCCGGGAAGCGGGCGCTCGACGGGGCGGAACTTCTCCACGAGGCGCGCGAAGGAGAGCCGGGCGTCGTCGACGCGGAGAAGCGTCTTGTGGGCGCTGGAGAGAGCGCGCGGGACGACGACGACCGCTGCGGGGCCCTGTTCCGCGAGCGCGAGGTATTTCGCGTCGAGGGCAAAGACCGCGTCGCCCGCCTTCGCGGAATCGATCGCGCCGACGTCGCGGACGTCGACCTCGGGATCGCCGGCGAGGTCGGCCTGGAGGAACGTCGCGAGCTCGCGTGCTGTGGGCATGGCGGGGGAGTGTATTCGCTGAAAGGGAAACAATCGAGCGGGAGGAGGAACGCGGGCGGGCGCGGCGCGGTAGAATCCCTGCGCCAGTTCCGAACCCGAATCAGAACAGAGCCACTCAACCGGATGCACGACACCGAACTCGCGCAGATCGCCGTCTCAGAGGGGCTCCTGTCGAACGTGGAGCTGGACCGTGTCCGGCGGGAGATCTCGCACGCCGGAAGCGGCGACCTGCTGTCGGCTCTTCTCAGCTCCGGGCTGCTCCGGGCCTCCGACGTCGAGCGGATCCGGCGCGACCGCGGGAACACGACGACGCGGATCCCGGGCGAGATCGTGTCGACGTCGCACAAGCGGATCGTGCCGGACGAGGTGACGGAGGCGGCGAAGGACCCGCGAAGCCAGTTCGGGCGGTACACGCTGCTGGAGAAGATCGGCTCGGGCGGGATGGGGACGATCTGGAAGGCGTGGGACAACCTGCTGGGGCGGTGGGCGGCGATCAAGATGCTGCACGAGGAGCACGCGGTGCACGACGACCACCGCGAGCGCTTCCTGCGCGAGGCCCGGGCGGCGGCGCGGCTGGCGCACCCGAACATCGTGCAGGTGTACGAGGTGGGGGTGCAGGGGAACGTGGTGTTCATCGCGCTGGAGTTCTGCGCGGGGGAGACGCTGAGGAACCGGATCGCGCACCGGGCGACGGGCCCTGAAGTGAGGAGGCGGATCGAGCTGGTGCGGCAGTCGGCGGAGGGGCTGGGGGCGGCGCACACGGCGGGGATCACGCACCGGGACATGAAGCCGGAGAACGTGCTGGTGCTGCCGACGCCGAAGGGCGGGCACGCGAAGGTGGTGGACTTCGGGCTTGCGGTGGACAAGACGGCGGTGACGCGGCTGACGGTGGCGGGGGACGTGTTCGGCACGCCGGCGTACATGTCGCCGGAGCAGGCGCTGGGGCTGCAGGAGATCGTGGGGCCGCCGGCGGACGTCTTCGCGTGCGGCTGCATCCTGTACGAAATCGTCACGGGCAAGCTGCCGTTCGACGCCGACCAGGCCGCGGCCTCCGTCTACAACACGATCCACTCGGACCCGCCGCCGCTGTCGAAACTCGCGCCGAAGGTGCACAAGGACCTGGAGACGATCGTCACGAAGTGCCTCGAGAAGGACCCGGAGAGGCGGTACCAGAGCGCGAAGGACCTGGCCGAGGACCTGGGGCGCTACATGGCGGGCGAACCGATCAGCGCGCGGCCGATCGGCTTCCTCGGGCGAATGCGCCGCCGCGCCGAGCGAAACCCCGCGCTCGCGGCCGCCCTCGCCGCCGCCGTGCTCCTCCCGGGGGCGCTGATCGGGATTTTCGGCTGGGAAGCGCGGGCCCGGGCGGAGAACATCGAGAAGTCGCTGGAACAGGCGGCGCAGCTGGAAGAGCAGGCGGCGTCGAAGCCCGCGCTGCTGCAGCGCGTGCAGGCGCTCTACGAGTCGGTGCTGCGCGACGACGAGAACAACGAGCGGGCGATCGCGGGCCTGGCGCGCGCCGTCAAGTCGCTCCAGTCGCTCGAGGAGCGCGAGAGCAGCTCCACCACCACCGCCGTGACCTCGATCGGCATGCGCCTCGCGGCGGAAACAAGGGCGCTCTTCGCGAAACCCGGCGGGCTGGCGAGCGCCGAGGGACGCGGCGAGGCGCTCGTCTCCGGATTCCCGGACCTCGCCTCCTCGTGGATCACCCGGGCCGAGCTGCTGTTCCGCCTCGGCCGCGCAGCGGAGGCGCTTCGCGACCTCGACTTCGCCCGGAACCAGTGGGAGGAGGGCGCCGAGGGGCGGCACCTGCGGATCCTGTGCCTGCTGGAGGCGGGGCGCGCCGAAGACGCGCGGCTGCTGGTGCGGGCGGAGGGGGCCGAGGGGCGCGACGCGGTGGAGCTGGCGGCGCTGAGGCTCGAGCAGGGGCGGCGCGACGAAGCGCGGGCGGCGCTGGCGCAGGCGGGTGCGCCGACGGCGGAGTCGCTCTGGGTGGAGGGACGGCTGAACGCGCGCTCGGGGGGCTGGTCGTCGGGTCGCCGCGAATTCGAGGCGGCGCTGGAGCAGGATCCCGGCTTCGCCCCGGCCGGGTTCGCGCTTGTGCGGGCGGTCCTGGAGCGGGAGGGGCCCGCCGCGGCCCTGCCGTACGCGCGTCGCCTCGTCGACGCCGCCCCGGGACACTCCTGGGCCCGGCTGCAGCTTGCCGCGCTCCTCGCGGCCTGTGGAGACCGGGGCGAGGCGGCGCGTGAAGCGGACGTCGCCGCCCGGTCGGACGCCTCGCCGCTCGTCCCCGCCTTCCGCGACGCGTTCCATCGCCTCGCCGGCGACCCTTCCGGAGCGCTTTCCCGTCCCCCGGGGCAGTAGCCCGCCGACTGGACAAGCCCGGGTGGGACCGATAAATTCCGTGGAGAAACTGCGCCCAGGGGGACATCGCGATGCCCGACTTCACGCTTACCGAGGAACAGAAGGAGATCCGCGAGCTTGCGCACAAGTTCGCGGTCGCCGAGATCCTGCCGGTTGCCCGGAAACTCGACGAGACGCACGAGTTCCCGCACGAGGTCTTCCGCAAGGCGCTCGAGGTCGGCCTGCTGAACGTGAACATCCCCGCGGAGTACGGAGGCGCGGGGATGGGGATGCTGGAGGAAGCGCTGATCAACGAGGAGCTGGGCTGGGCGTGCAGCGGGGTGGGGGCGGGGATGGAGGTGAACAACCTGTCCAACTGGCCGATCCTGCTGGCGGGGTCGCCGGAGCTGAAGAAGAAGTACCTTCCGAAGGTGGTCGAGGGGTGGAAAGGGGCGTACGCGCTGACGGAGCCGGAGGCGGGAAGCGACGTGGCGGGGATCCAGACGACGGCGCGGCTGGACGGGGACCACTACGTGATCAGCGGCTCGAAGCAGTTCATCACGAACGGCTCGGTGGCGGACTTCTACTGCGTCTTCGCCTACACGAACAGGGCGGCGCGGTATGGCGGCATGTCGTGTTTCGTGGTGGAGCGCGGGTGGAAAGGCGTGAAGGTGGGGAAGAAGGAGGACAAGCTGGGGCAGCGCGCGAGCGACACGGTCGCGATGGAGTTCGACGAGGTGCGCGTGCCCAGGGAGAACCTTCTCGGGCAGGAGGGCGACGGGTTCAGGATCGCGATGCAGGTGTTCGACCGCTCGCGCCCGGCGATCTCGGCGCTCGCGGTGGGCGTGGCGCGCCGCGCGATGGAGGAATCCGTCAAGTACGCGAACGAGCGCAAGGCCTTCGGGAAACCGATCGGGGACCTTCAGGCGGTCGCGTTCATGATCGCCGAGATGTCGATCAACATCGACGCCGCGCGGCTCCTCGTCTGGCGCGCGGCCACGATGGCCGAGCGTGGTGAGAAATGCGCCCGCGAGGCCGCGATTGCAAAGGCCTTCGCCGCCGACATGTGCATGAAGGTCACGACCGACGCCGTGCAGGTCTTCGGCGGCTACGGTTACTCGCGCGAGTACCCCGTCGAGAAGCTCATGCGCGACGCCAAGATCTTCCAGATCTACGAGGGCACCAGCCAGGTCCAGAGGGTCATCATCGCGCGAGAGCTGCTCAAACCGCACTAACCGCCACGGAGGCCTCCATGTTCGTCGCCATGAACGTCTTCACCGCCGAGAACGACGAGTCCGCGAAAAACCTCGAGTCCATGTTCCTCAAGCGCGCCGGGCTCGTGGACAAGCAGCCGGGCTTCCTGTCGTTCTCGTTCCTGCACTCCTGCGAGAACCCGCGCCGGATGATCTCCATGTCGCACTGGCGCTCGAAGGAGGACTTCGAGGCGTGGACGAAGTCGCAGGCGTTCGAGAAGGGGCACCAGCGGGCGAAAGACTCGGGGAAGCCCTCGCCGCACGGGGAGATGAAGATCCAGAACCAGCTGGAGACGTTCGAAGTGAAGAGCGCCTCCGGGGCTCTTGCGTGAGGATCCGGCCCGGTCCGGGCCCGGGAACTTCCGGAGATCCCGCGGGAGTTCACCGCATCTCGTCGAGGTACGCGCGGTACAGCTCCGGGTCCTCGAAACCGCACGAGTCGCACACCACACCGACCGGATTCCCGCGCCGCGGCCTCCGCAGCGCTTCCTTGCCGCACCGCGGGCATTTCGCGTCGCCCCACGCGGGATAGAGGGTGCACACGAGGATGTAGAGGAACGGGACCAGGACGGCGGCGGTGCAGAGCATGCCGCCGAGGGCGCGGGGCCAGCGAAGCGCCGCTGCGACGACCGCGGCGGCGACCGCGAGCCAGGTGACGCCCATGAGAAGGCCCCGGAGCGCGCTCAAGGCGTCCCCAGGTTCTCGACCGGGCGGCTGTTGCAGGTGAGCCAGAACAGGACGCGGCGGGCTTTCAGCGACGGCGCGAGGGTGCGGAGCGCGGCGAGGGCCTTGGCGGTGTAGGTGCTCTCGGCTTTGAGGCCTTCGCGCTCCGCCAGTTCGCGAGTGGCCTCGTCGCCGGCGGGGGTGGGGATGCCGTAGCCGCGGCCGATGAAGTCGTGGAGGACGCGGAAGTCGCGGGCGCGGAGGTCGAGTGCGGCCGAGGGCTCGCCGGCGCGGCGCGCGAGGATCGCGAGGGTGCGGCGGGCGAGGCGGGCCGTGAAGGTGGCGTTGGAGACGATGCGGTCGGCCACGCGCACGCCGATCACCTCCGCGGGGAGGCCGCCGAGGCGCAGTCCTGCGAGGATGCCGGCGAGCGTCCCGCCGGTCCCGAGCGCCGCGACCACCACGTCGGGAGCCGGACATTCTCCGGCCGCGACCTGCTGCGCGATCTCCAGCCCGGCGTTGACGTAGCCGAGCGTCGAGAGCGCCGACGATCCTCCCGGCGGCATCACGTACGTCCTGCGGTCGGAGAGGATCTGCGCCAGCCCGTGGATCGGCACCGCCGCCACCGTCGCCGTGATCCTCGAAGACCTCGCCAGCCCGCGCGCGAGCGCCAGGTTCTTCTCGAGATACGGGTTCAACGGGCGCTTGAACAGCAGCAGGTCCACAGGGATCCCGAACCGCTTCCCGTAGTGCGCCACCGCCACCGCCCAGTTCGAACCCGTCACCGCGTACGCCCAGATCCGGCTCGAGCGCGCCTTCGCCTCCGCCAGCAGGAACTCCAGCTTCCGCACCTTGTTCCCGCCGAACTCCGCGCCCGTCACGTCGTCGCGCTTGACCCAGAGGTCCAGTCCCCACGCGGCGCCGAGCGAGCGCAGCGGCGCCACCGGCGTGGGGAAGTCCCCGATGTCGACGACGGGGACGGCCTCGGCGAGGCGGGGGAAGCGCGCGAAGAGCGGGCGCGGCGCGCTCACACCGGCCACTTGCCCGGGTTCAGGACGCCCGCGGGGTCGATCGCGGTGCGGACGCGGCGGAGGAGCTCGCGGAACCCGGGGTCGATCCTGGAGCCGTGGGCCGCGAAGACCCATTCGGGGGTCTTGTAGGGGATGAAGCCCATCGGGAGGATCGCCTCGACGATGGCGGCGTTCATCTTCGCGACGGCGGCGGCTTCCTCGGGCTTGTCGCGGTCGAACGTCTCGATGAGGCGGAGGACGCCGAAGTGTCCCTGCGCCATGGGGCGCGCAACCCCGAACGGCGGGAAGCCGTGTTCCTGCATGATGCGCAGGCTCGTCTCGGTCGCCTCGTCCCAGCGGCTCGTGGGGCCGTACGTGCCGACCCAGGAGAGTCCTCCCCCGGGATGGTCGAGCATGAAATCCAGCCGCGTGGGGAACTCGGCGAGCTTCTGGAACGCCGGCTCGATCTTCACGAGGTCGCGCACGTCGAGCGGACCCTGCCACGCGTGCCCCGACTTCCGCGACGCATCCAGCGTCTCCTCGAGAATCGCAAGGCGCAGGTCCATTTCCGCCTGCCGGTTCGACGACACGTCGAGGTAGATCATCGCCAGCGGCTCCCCCGGGTCGCGCCACGTCGGACGTCGCTCCCCGAACAGCATCTTCGCCACAGGCCACGTCAGCACCCCGATGTCGTCGCAGATCTCCTCCCGGACCAGCGCGCGGACTGTCGCGAAGCAGGCGCGGAGGTCGTAGCCCATCATGAAGAAGCGCCGACGCAGGCGCTTCGCGTGCTGCAGGCGGACGGACGCCTTCGTGACGATCCCGGTGGTGCCGTGGAGGTTGACGAAGAGTCCGGTGAGGTCGGGCATGGGGGATGAGGTGCACCACTGGGCCTGCGTCCAGGCCGCGGCGCCGGTGCGGACGAGCGTTCCGTCGGGGAGGACGGCCTCGACGCCATTGAGCCAGGTCGAGGAGGTGCCGAACCGGAGGGACAGGTTGAGGAGCCCGTCCATGAGGCAGTTGGCGAGGACGGAGGTATCGGGCGGCGAGAGGGAGTAGGCGAAGCGTGTCTGGGGGAAGTTGCGGTCGAGGTGGTCCTTGACCTGGTCCCACCGGACGCCGGGCTCGACGACCATGTACAGGTCGTCGGGGTTCACGGAGAGGATGCGGTTCATCCCCGCCATGTCGAGGAGGATGCACCCCGGGCGCTGCGGGATCGCGAGGCCGCCGATGTTGGTGTTGTAGATCACGGGAACGACGGGGATTTTCTCGGCCGTCGCGAAGCGCAGGACGGCCTGGACGTGCGCGACCTCGGCGGGCCGCACGACGACTTCGGGCGCGACGCCGCGGATCTCCGTCAGGTCGCGCGCCGCCTCGCGCAGCCGTGCCGGGTCGGTCGAGACGGCCGCCTCGCCCACGAGGGCGGCGAGGCGGGACGCGAGGCTGCTGCTCATCCGAGGGAGTATATCGGCGTCGCGTCGCGTCGTCGCGCGATCGGCTCAGCCCCGGTTCCGGGCGAGCGCCGCCGCCGCGTCGACCAGCGGGCGCACCCACGGCGCTTTCACGGCGTACAGGGTCCGGAGCCTGTCGGCCCGGGCGGAGAGAATCCCCATGATCGCCATCAACCGCAGCTGGTTCGAGACGGCGGTGACCCGCATGCGCAGCGCGTCCGCGAGGCCCTGCACGTGGAGCTCTTCGGCGGCGAAGAGCGCCTGCAGGATCCGCAGCCGCGTCGGCGAGCTGAGGAGGCCGAACATGTCGGCGAGCCGCCGGGCGAAAGCGGCGTCCGGGCGGGGGAGCCCCCTTTCCCTCAGGGGGAGCGGGAGGGGGGAGGGGCGGGCGTGTTTGCGCATGCGATGGCGCCCATTCTAGTCCATGGAACAGTGGAATAGATCCCCTTTGCGCGCCGCGGGATTTCCATATCGGCTCATTTTCGTGCGGCCGCGAGCACGGACAGCAGTTTCAGGAGGGCGAACGGGTTCCCGCCCCACCTGACGCGCCCTTCCAGCCACGGCTTGATCACCGCGCCGCGCAGGCAGACCTCCAGCAGGTCCGACATCCCGCCGCCGACCCAGGCGCGGCAGGAGGTCCTCCCGCCGGATAGCGTCACCGCGGCGTCGCCGAACTCGGCGGTGATCGCCATTCCGGCCATCTCGACGCCGATCCGCCCCAGCCCCGAGACCTTCCGGGCCACGCCGGCGTCGGCAAGCCCGCGCCGCAGGATCGACGCGAAGATGTGCGCCAGGAGGCTGACGCGGGCCGGGTCGCTGAAGCGGACGTCCATGGCCCGATTGTGCCGCGGAACGCCCCCGATGGGAACCTATCCGGGCAGGAAGGACCGGATCGCCCGCGCCACGGCCGCCTTCGCCATCGGCACCTTCCAGGCGTTCTGCGACAGCGGCCTCGCCCCTTCCACCGCCGCATTCGCGGCCGGCTCCACCGCGTCCGCGATCGTGTTCTTCACGAGGTTCGCCTCCGCCGCAGACGACCGCCACGGGACCGGCGCGACGCCGCCCAGCACGACCCGCGCGTCCGTAAAACGACCCGCCTCCACGCGCCCGGCGACCGCGCACGCCGCGATCGCGAAGTCGAACGAGTCGCGCTCGCGGATCTTCACGTAGGTCGAGCGAGGAAGGGCCGTCGGGACCTCGACGGCCTCGATGAACTCCCCGGGCTTGAGAGAGAATTCGCACGACACGTTCTTCGCGGGGAGCTCATAGAAGTCCGCAACCGGCAGGTCTCTCCCGCCCTCCGGCCCGCGGAGGAAGAGCCGTGCGCCCAGGGCGACGAGCATCGGCGCGCAATCGCTCGGATGCACGATGTGGCATGGGCCGCCGCCCAGGATCGCAAGGTAGCGATTTTCGCCCTGCTCGGCCGGGCAGCCCTTCCCGCCCTTCTTGACGCACGCGTACTCGGCCGCGCGGTAGTACCAGCAGCGCGGGCGCTGGGCGAGGTTGCCGCCGATCGTCCCCTGGTTGCGGATCTGGGGCGTGGCGACGGCGGCGGCGGCCTCGGCGAGACCGGGGAGGTCCCTGCGCAGTGCTTCGTGCGACGCGAGGTCGGCGAGAAGCGCGGTGGCGCCTATCCTCCAGCCGCGGTCGTTTTTCTCCACGCGGTCGAGCCCCGGGATGGAGCGCAGGTTCACGAGGTGCTCGGGCGCGCGGATCCCGTCCTTCATCTCGCCGAGCAGGTCGACGCCGCCTGCGAGCGCCGAAGCGCCGGGCTTCGCGAGGAGGGCGGCGGCTTCCTCGGCGGTGCGGGCGTCCCACCATGTGAAGGGTCGCGTCATTTTCTGCCGAGGGCGGCGAGGACCCTGTCCGGGGTGATGGGGAGGTCGGTCATTCGCTTCCCGATCGCATGTGAGACGGCGTTGGCGATGGCGCCGGGCGTCGGGATGATCGGCGGCTCGCCGATGCCCATGACGCCGGTGTTCGTGCGGCCGTTGGAGACGTCGAAGAGGACGATGCGGATTTCGGGGATCTCTTTCGCGCCCGCGATCCGGTAGTCGGTGAAGTTGGCGTTGAGCATGCGGCCGGAGGCGTTGTCGAGGACGCGCTGCTCGAGGAGGGCGTAAGAGAGGCCCTGGACGATGCCGCCGGCGACCTGGCTTTCGGCGGTGAGCGGGTTCACGACGCGCCCGCAGTCGTGGACGGCGGTCACGCGCACGACCTTGACGTGCCCGGTCTCGATGTCCACCTCGACTTCGGCGAACTGGCAACCCGCCGTTCCGTCGCGGTAACCGCGGTAGTTCTGGGAGCGCGTCGCCTGCTCGCTCACGTTG
>JADLHC010000143.1 GCA_020849035.1 Planctomycetia bacterium | reverse complement strand
GACCGGGAGTGTTACAGGCGGCGCCTTGGGGGGCGTTCTCCCGCATCCGACGAGACAGAGAAGCACCAGCAGAACGCGGACCATCGCCGCATCTTACCGCCGAGCCTCTTCCTCTGATGCGGTCTTCTCGCGGCAGGAAGGTGTACCGGTCAATTGCCGAAGAAGCGCGCCGGCTACTTCCTTGGCCTTCCCCCCCGTCTCGTTCGCCGGCCCGACGCAGGACGGGCACCCGCCGGAGCAGGGGCAGGCTTCCAGCAGTTCCTTCGCCCGCGCCATGAGCTGCGGGTGGAGCTCCCAGAGCGCCTGCGAGAACCCGACGCCGCCGGGGAACGAATCGTAGAGGAAGACCGTCGGGCGGAAGGTGGCGAGCGCGTCGAGCGGCACCGACGCGCCCTTCTGCTTCACCTCGCGCACCTTGCCGATGCGCTGGCCCTCGGTGGCGAACCACTCGGCCTCGGTGTCGCCGACGACGTGGTGGAGGTCGCGGCGGTCGCACATGAGGAGGAACGGGGCGAGGTGGTGGAGGAGGTAGGCGAGCCCCGTGGTGCCGTCGAGCAGGTCGGCGCGGTCGAACCCCGTGTCCTTCAGCGCGTCCGGCTCGATCGTGAACCAGTAGCTCGTCGTCTGCATCTCCTGGTCGGGGAGCTGGACGTCGCCGTAGCCGACGTTTTCGCGCGTGGCGAACTTGATCTTCTTGAAGCCGCTGACGCGCCAGGCGACGTGGACCTCGCCGTGCTCGCGTTTCGCGGCCGGGGCGTCGGCGTGGTCGAAGATATCCAGGACGCGGACGGAAGTGTTGGTGATGGCCTCGGTGTAGTAGTCGACGTCGACAGGCTTCACATACGCCCGGTGTTGCGCGTAGTCGAGGTGGGTGACGTGGTACGGCTTGGACTCGCAGAGGTAGATAGCTTCCGGGTAAACGGTCGCCGGCGCGCTCTCGAAGTCCACCTCGGCGATGACCTTGTTCTGCCGCGACTCGTCCATGATGACGAAGTTCTCGTTGTTGATGCTGCGCAGCGGGACGGTGTCGGCGGGGTAGACCTGGCTGGCCCAGTGCCACGAGCCGCCGGCCTGGTGGAGGATCTTGCGCTCGCCGAGGACCTCGAGGACTTCCTTCACGGTGGCGGCGTTGGCGGCGGGGCCGAACGGCTCGCCGACGGGGATGGGGAGCTCGAAGCAGGCGCACTTGAGGTGCTCGACGAGGATCTGGAGGTTGTCGGGGTTGACGAGGCCGTGCTCGGGGGAGCGGCCGAAGAAGTAGTCGGGGTTGGAAGCGAGGAACTGGTCCATGGGCTCGCTGCGGGCGACGAAGGCGGCGACGGAGAGGCCGTTGCGGCGGCCGGCGCGGCCGGCCTGCTGCCAGAGCGAGGCGATCGTCCCCGGATACCCCGCGATCACCGCCGCGTCGAGCGCGCCGATGTCGATCCCGAGCTCCAGCGCGTTCGTCGAGACGACCCCCGCGATCCGCCCGGCGCGCAGCTCCCGCTCGATCTCCCGCCGCGTGTTCGGCAGCAGCCCGCCGCGGTACGCGCGGATCTTCCCGGCGTCGTGCGGCAGCTTCTCGAAGCGCTCCTTGAGGTACGTCGAGAGCACTTCCGCGTTCAGCCGGCTCGTGGCGAACACGATCGTCTGCACGTCCGCCCGGATGAACTCCTCCGCGATCCGCCGCGCCGCGGTCACGTACGAGCCCCGTATCCCGAGCTCCCGATTCACGATCGGCGGGTTGTACAGCAGGAACAGCTTCTCCCCGGCCGGCGCGCCGTTCTCGTCGATCAGCTCCACCGGCCGCTCGACCAGCTTCTCCGCCAGATCCTTCGGGTTCGCGATCGTCGCCGAGCACAGGATGAACTTCGGGTCGCTCCCGTGGAACCGGCAGATCCGCTTCAGCCGCCGGAAGACGTTCGCGAGGTGCGAGCCGAACACGCCGCGGTACGTGTGCAGCTCGTCCACGACGATGTATTTCAGGTTCTGGAACAGCTTCGCCCACTTCGTGTGATGCGGCAGTACCCCCTGGTGCAGCATGTCGGGGTTCGTCACCACGATCTGACCGCTGGCCCGGATCGCCCGCCGCGCGTCGTCCGGCGTGTCCCCGTCGAACGTGTGGGCCTTGATCGAAGCGCCCGTCCCGGCGATCACCTCGTCCAGTTCCGCCAGCTGGTCCTGTGACAGCGCCTTCGTCGGGAACAGGTAAAGCGCCCGGCTCGACGAATCGTCCAGGATCGCCTTCAGCACCGGCAGGTTGTAGCAGAGCGTCTTCCCGCTCGCCGTCGGCGTCACCACCACGAAGTCCTTCCCCGACAGCGCCAGCTCCGCCGCCCGCGCCTGGTGCACGTACGGCCGCTCGATCCCCCGCGCCGCGAACGCCTCCCGCAGCTTCGCCGGCACCGCCGCCGGCCAGTCCGCGTGCCGCGCCGCCCGCGCCGGCAGCCGCTTCATCCCCGCCAGCGTCCCCTTCTTCGTCCACTCCTCGACCAGCCGCTCCAGCAGCGCTTCCGGTACCGAACTCATGCCTAACTCCCGGGCGAAAAAAAAGAGCCCCGAGGGGCTCCGTTGGGGGATGGACGATTAACCGTTCGAGGCGACCTTGATCTCCGGTCGGCTGCGCCGCTCGATGCCGAGGAGCTGGTACACCGTCTCCTTCAGCGCCTTCACGTCCGGCTTGGACACGAAGGCCTCCGCGCCGGACTTCAGCACCTTCGGCTTGAGGCGCGGGTAGCCGCTGAACACGACGACCGGCGTCCCCTGCAGCTCCTTGGACGCCTTGATGAACTCCAGAACTTTCTCGCCGCGCATCCCGGGGATCTTGAGGTCCAGGATGATCAGGTCCGGCTTGGCCGTGCCGCACGCGAACAGCGTGTCCACGGCGTTGTTCGCGACGCGCACCTCGACGTCGATGCGCACGTCCAGCGAGAAATTCGCCTTCAGCGCCTTCAGCAGGACCTCGTCGTCGTCCACCATCAGGATCCGCTTCTTCTCGCCGCCGATCTCCGTCCGCTCCAGCTCCTCCCGCGGGATCCCGAGCCGGTCCATGAACTCCACGAGGTACTGGCGCGGCACGCGCAGCTCGCCCTTGTCCCCGCGCGTCTTGTACCCGCGGAGGATGCCCTCCTCGTGACGCTTGAGGACGGTCGGGACGGAGATGCCGCAGATGCGGCCGACTTCGGCAGAGGTAAAGAAGCGCTTCATCGGGGGGTCCTTGGAGCGGGTAACAATCCAAGGGAAGTGTAGTTCCGGCCGTTTCCGGGTGTCAACAAAAACGTTAAAATGGTAAAGTGTCTCCCGAGCATGATGCCTCGCGCCAAGATGCATCGCGCCAAAGGTTTGCGGGGTTTTCGAAGCTTCAAGTCGTACCGCCCTGCACGCGCCGAATCCCCCTTCAGCGCAACCCGCGCGGCCGCCGAAAAACGACCCAGCGAACCCCGGAGGGTCCATGAAACCGCTGATCGGGCTGAACCTGAACCAGGACAAGGGCACGTTCAGCCTGCAGAAGCCGTACTGGGAGGTGGTCGTGGCGTCCGGGGGAATCCCGGTCCCGGTGGCGCCGCTGGAGTCGCTGGACGACGTGGACGCGGTGCTCGAGACGCTGGACGGGCTGGTGCTGACGGGCGGCGGCGACATCGATCCCGCGCGCTACGGCCAGCGGCCGCACGCGTCGCTGGCGCCGGTGCTTCAGCCGAAGCACGACGCGGACTTCCAGCTCGCGGCGCGCGCGCTGGAGTTCGAGCTGCCGATCCTCGGGGTCTGCTACGGGATGCAGCTGCTCACGGTGCTGCACGGCGGGGACCTCGTGCAGGACGTGCCGACGATGGTGAAGGGTGCGCTGGAACACTGGGGGGAGCCGCCGAAGGACGCGGAGCACCCGGTGAGGATCGAGAAGGGGAGCGTGATCCACCGGATCCAGGGGTGCGAGGCGATGATGGTGAACAGCCACCACCACCAGGCCGCGGGAAAGACGGGGTCGCTGCGTGTCACGGCGCGCGCCGAGGACGGCGTGATCGAGGCGGTGGAGCAGGCGACGCCCGGGAAGGCGTTCCTTCTTGGCGTGCAGTGGCACCCCGAGCGCATGAAGGACAAGCCCGGCGGATTCGCGCCGTACCGCGCTCTCGTCGAGGCCGCGGCGCGCTACCGGGACGGGAGCGGGTTCGACGTCACCATCCTGAAGTAGGCGTGGGTGCGCGGGGAAGACCGGGGAAGGTCGAACCTCCGGGCATGGAAGGGCAGTTCCCCCTCGCCCTCCCGCCTACCTGTTTGCCCACTCGCGGCGGATCCGCGAGAGCCGTCCTGCCAGCCGCCCGAGCCCCAGGTTTCCCGTCCCCCCGATGTGCGACCGCATCCGCAGCGCCGCGTCGAGGTCCGGCGTCTTCCATCTCCCCGCCTGCTCCGCCACCTGGCGGTACGCATCGCGCCACGGCACGCCGCTCGACACGCGCCGCAGCGCCTCGTCCGTCGCAAACAGGTCCGGCGTGCACGCCGCGCGGCAGCGCTTCTCGTCGAACACCAGGTGCGGCACGACGTGGGCCATGACGCGCAGGGTGGCGAGGGCGTGGGTGATGCCGCGGAGGAAGGGCTCCTTGGTGAGCTGGTAGTCGCGGTTGTAGCCGGAGGGGAGGCCGAGGAGGACCTGGCGGACCTGCTGCTCGCAGGAGGCGACGACGGCGTAGGCGCCCCGGGCGAGCTCGAAGACGTCGGGGTTCTTCTTCTGGGGCATGATGGAGCTGCCCGTCGTGAACTTGTCGGGGAGGCGGACGAAGCCGAACTCCTCGGAGCTGAACCAGACGACGTCGGTGGCGAGGCGGTTGACGGAGAGCATGAGGAGCGAGAGCGCGGCGAGGATCGCGGCCTCGATCCGGCCGCGGGCGTTCTGGGCGGCCAGGACGTTCTCGTGGACGCGCGCGAAGCCGGCGGCGTCGGCGACGAGCTGGCGCGGCATGGGGAGGGGGACGCCGTATCCGGCGGCGCTCCCGAGCGGGGACCGGTCCGCGAGCGCGTAGCCGACCGAGAGCATCGCGACGTCGTCGGCGAACGTCTCGGCGTGCGCCCCCGCCCACAGTCCCGCCGACGACAGCATCGCCCGGCGCGTGTGCGTGTACCCCGGCATCGGGATCCGCTCGTTGTGCCGCGCAAGCCCCATCAACGCATGCGCGAGATCCAGCGCCGCGTCCGACAGCAGCCGCAGCCGGTCCTTCGCGAACAGCCTCAGCGCCGCCACCACCTGGTCGTTCCGCGACCGCCCCGTGTGAACCTTCTTCCCCAGGTCCCCCAGCTTCTTCGTCAGCTCGAACTCGATCGCCGTGTGCCCGTCCTCGTGCTCCGGCGCCGCCCGGAACGCCCCCTTCTCCCACCGCGCCAGCAGCTTCTCCATCTCCTTCGCCAGCCGGTCCGCCTCCCTCGGCGTCAGCACGCCCAGCTGCACCAGCCCCCGCGCGTGCGCGATCGACGCCTTCAGGTCGAACGGCAGCAGCTCGTTGTCCAGCTCCCAGTCGCTGCCCGCGCAGAAACGCTGCGTCAGCGCGTCCGGCGACAGCCCTTTGAACCACAGCGTCGGCATGGGACCTCGCTTCAGAGCCTCAGACCGCGGGTTTCGGGGAATCCGAGCAGCAAGTTCATGTTCTGCACCGCCTGCCCCGCAGCGCCCTTGCCCAGGTTGTCGATCGCGCTCACGACCACGAGCCGGCCGCGGCCGTCGAACTCGAAGCCGCCGAGCACCGCGCCGTCCCGGCCGCGGACGTCGCGGAAGTCGGGGATCTTCTCCTGCACCTTCACGACCGGCTCGTTCCGGTACGTCTCCTCGAAGAGCTCGCGGAAGTCGCCCGCTCCGCGCACGAAGAGGTGTGCGGTTACGAGGAGGCCGCGGAAGGCGGGGACGACGTGCGGCGTGAAGTGGACGAGCATCCCGAGCGCGCGCTCGATCTCGGCGACGTGCGCGTGGTGCGCGAGGTGGTAGGGGAGGACGTTCTCGGCGAGGACCTTCGGGTCGTTCCGCTCGTTGGGCTTCCGCCCCGCCCCCGAATACCCGCTCTTCCCGTCGAACACCGCGCGTTCGACCAGCCCTTCCTTCACGAGCGGCCACGCCGCGAGCAGGCAGGCCGTCGCGTAGCACCCGGGGTTCGCGACCGCGTCCGCCGTGACGATGTTCCCGCGGTCCAGCTCCGGCAGCCCGTACCGCCACTCGCCGCGCCAGTCGCGCGACAGGTCGACGAGCCGCGACTTTGCGAACAGCGGCGCCGCCTTCTTCGCGATCCCCTCGCTCGTCGCGAAGAACACTAGGTCCGGGTTCATCGCCGCGATCTGCTCGGGGGTCTTCTGGGAGAAGCGCTCGTCGCCCTGCCAGTCGGGGAAGGCGTCCCTCAGGGGGCGCCCGGGCGAGGATTCGCTCTGGAGGGCGATGACGTCCACGCCGCCGTGGTCGCGGAGGATTCGCGCCAGCTCTCCGCCGGCGTACCCGCTCGCCCCCAGGACGGCGACGGTTTTTCTCGAAGTCATGGGGTCAATCTACGGGAGGTGGTCGGAAGGGGCCAGAGTTGGGCGGGTGGGCGGGTGCGCGGGTACGCGG
>JADLHC010000142.1 GCA_020849035.1 Planctomycetia bacterium | reverse complement strand
GCAATCGCGCATTATGTTCCGCTTTCGGACGTAACGTCAACCGATAGTGGCGGTTGGGGAAAATCGATCGGTCCCGGAAGAGTCGCGGCGGACGGTTCCCGTCCCGCCGGACATGCGTATAATCCCCCCATGAGCCCAGACTCCTTCCTCGCCCGCGCCCTCCTCGCGTCGGGCATGCTGACCCGCGCCCAGCTGGAGATCGCCCTGAAGTGGCTTGAAGAGGCGCCGCAGGGCGGTCTCGGCGACCTGCTGTGCACGAACGGCGTCATTCCCCGCGCCCTCTACGAGGCGCTCATGCGCTTCTACAAGAAGGACAACACCCGCGTCGCTCCCGCAACGGGAAACCGCGACAAGGGGGTGCGGGAGGCGCAGCTCTTCTGCCTGGTGGCGATCCGCGAGAAGGAAGTCACGATCGAGCAGATGAAGGACGCGGTGGACCAGTGGGTGCGGCTGGAGGGGATGGGAAAGCCGCGGCCGATCCAGGACATCCTGATGGAGAAGGGGTACCTGGACCTGGTGCGGGGGCGCGGGGTGCTGGAGAAGACGAAGGAGTCGACGCTTGCCTGCGGATCGTGCGGCGAGGTGGACTTCCTGTACAAGGTCAACGGGGCGCCGTTCACGTGCGACAAGTGCAGGCAGCCCCTGGTGCCGACGAGGGTGAAGGGCGGGGCGCCGACGGCGCCGGTGGACTCGATGGCGGGGAAGGTCTTCGGGGGGTGCCGGCTGGAGGAGAAGATCGGGTCGGGACGGTGGACGGTGGTCTACAAGGGGCTGATCCCGGCGCAGAACCGCCCCGCGGCGGTGAAGCTGTTTGCGCCTGAGACGCCGGGGGCGGCGATGCAGCGCTACGTGACGAACGCGCGCAAGGCGATGCCGCTTTCGCACTCGGGCCTGGTCTCCGTGATCGACGCGGGGATTTCGGAGGGCCGCGGCTACATCGTAACGGAACTCGTGACGGAAGGCCGGATCTGGCCGCCGCGCGAGAAGATGAACTGGAACCGGCTCTGCAAGGCGGGGATCGAGCTGGCGCGCGGCCTCGCGGTCATCCACGCGAACGGCCTGCTGCACGGCGACGTCCGCCCCTCCTCGGTGTTCGTCAAGGAGTCCGGCGCCCGGCTCGCCGACTTCGGCCTCGCGCACGACAGCACCCTCGGGACGCCCTGCGACCAGCTCGTCACCGCGCCGGAGATCTGGAAGAACGAGCCCTTCGACAGCAAGGCCGACCTCTACGCGCTCGGCGTCACGCTTTACGTGTTCGCCGCCGGCCGGCCCCCGTTCGAAGAGACCGACCCGCGCCTCATCGAGATTGCTCACCGCTCGACCGCGCCCAAGCCTCCCGGGGCGTACAACCTCGAACTCCCGCGCGCGATCTCCGCGATCATCCTCAAGCTGCTGGAAAAGGACCCGGCCAACCGCTATGGCTTCGCGGAAGAGGTCGCCCGCGACTTCGAGGCGGTACTGAAAGGCGAGACCCCGGCGGCCGCGGGAGGCCAGGAAGGACGCCTCTGCCAGTTCTGCAAGACGCCCAACCCGGCGAGCGAGCAGAAGTGCGTCGTCTGCGGCAAGCCGCTGTCGAGCAGCGCGGACAAGCTGCTGCTCGACGATGAGTTCCTGTGCCCGAAATGCGAGCGGCCGATCGACGAGACGACGGTGGAGTGCAAGTGCGGGTATCGGCCGTGCAAGAAGTGCCACAAGAACGACGCGGATGCGGAGACGGGGTACTGCAACGCGTGCATGAGCCCGGAGGCGCAGGCGGAGTTCAAGCGCAAGAAGGCGATGCAGGACCGCTTCCGCAAGAAGCCGACGCTGGGAACGCGCCCGGGCGCGCCGGCCTCGGGGGTGCTGAAGGCTCCTCCGCCGAGGGCCGATGCGCCGGCTGCGTCCGGAGGATTGAAGCCGCCGCCGCCGGCGGTTGCCGCCGGGCTGAAGCCTCCGCCGCCGCAGGCCGGGTCGCGTCCGCCGGCCGTCGCGGGCGGCCTGAAGCCTCCGCCGCCCAAGGCCGGTGGGCCGGTCCTGTCCGACGACGAACTGGACTTCGACAACCTGCCTCCCCCGGACCGCGCACCCGCGCCGCCGGCCGCCGACAACGAGGAGGAATCCGACCTCGACTTCGACAGCCTGCCCCCTCCGCCGGCCAGGCCCGGGAACGCCCCGGCGTCGGACGACGACCTCCTGGGAGACAAGCCTCCTCCCGCGAAGCCTCCGCCGCCGCCGCGGCCGAAAGGCGGGCTCATGGACCGCCGCCGTCGCGGATAGCGCGATCCCCGCAGGCCCCTTGCGCGATGAAGACGGGCGGTTTTTGACCGCCCGCCCCGCCGCTGCTATCCTCCCCGCCCTTCATTCACCCCGAGGAGCCCCACCTTGCCCGTCCGCGTCCGCATCGCCCCGTCGCCCACCGGCGACCCGCACGTCGGGACCGCCTACGTCGCGCTCTTCAACCGCACCTGGGCCCGCCGCAACGGGGGCCAGTTCCTCCTGCGCATCGAGGACACCGACCGCGCGCGGTCCAACGCGGAGTCGGAGCGGCAGATTTTCGAGTCGCTGAAATGGCTCGGGCTGACGTACGACGAGGGGCCCGACGTCGGCGGCCCGGTCGGTCCGTACCGGCAGAGCGAACGGGTGGACATCTACCCGAAGCACGCGAAGGAGCTCGTCGAGAAGGGCGCGGCGTACTACTGCACCTGCACGGCGGAGCGGCTGGAGGCGGTGCGCAAGGCGCAGATGGCGGCGAAGCTGTCGCCGCGCTACGACGGGCACTGCCGCAACCTGCCCACGTCCGAATTGAAGAAGCAGATCGACGCGGGCGCGCCCTGGGTCATCCGGCTGAATGTCCCCTCGGAGGGGGAGTGCCGCTTCAAGGACGTCGTCCGCGGCGAAGTCGTCTTCGCGTGGGACCAGATCGACGACCAGATCCTGATCAAGAGCGACGGGTGGCCGACCTATCACCTGGCGAACGTCGTGGACGACCACCTCATGGGGATCACGCACGTGATCCGCGCCGAGGAGTGGATCAGCTCGACGCCGAAGCACATCAAGCTGTACGAGGTCTTCGGCTGGGAGCCGCCGACCTGGTGCCACGTGCCGCTCCTGCGCAACAAGGACAAGACCAAGATCTCCAAGCGCAAGAACCCCACGAGCCTCATCTGGTACCGCGACCAGGGCTACCTGCCCGAGGCGCTCGTCAACTTCCTCGCCCTCATGGGCTTCTCCATGCCCGGCGGCGTCGAGATCTTCACGCCCGCCGAGATGGAGAAGGAGTTCTCGATCGACAAGATCAACGCCGGCGGCCCGGTCTTCGACATGCAGAAGCTCGACTGGATGAACGGGCAGTACATCCGCAAGCTGTCGGTGGAGGACCTTGCGAAGCGGCTGGAGGCGTACGGCGCGGCGGGGAAGGACCCGGCGCTGGTGCGGCGCATCGTCCCGCTCGTCCACGACCGGCTGCGCGTTCTGTCCGACTGGAACGACCTCACCTCGTTCTTCTTCACCGACGACATCCGGCACGACCCGGCGAATTTCGCCTCGAAGAAGCAGACCCCGGCCGAGGTCAGCGCCCTTCTCGCCGCCGCCCGCGAAGCGCTGGCCTCCGGCGACTGGACTCACGCCGCGATGGAAGCCCGCCTCCGCGACCTCGCGAACGCGAAGAACGTCAAGGCCGGCGACCTTTTCATGCCCGTCCGCGTCGCGGTCACGGGCAGGACCGCCACGCCGCCGCTGACCGAGACGATGGAAGTGCTCGGCCGCGACCGCTGCCTCGCGCGCATGGACGCCGCGCGCAAGGCCCTCGGAGCCTGACCCGCACCCTGCCGCCACCCCGGAGACACCCGATGCCCGCCCGCTCGCTGCTCGTCGTCGGTTCGCTCGCGTTCGACACGCTCGAGACCCCATCCGGCCACGCCGCCGACGAGCTCGGCGGCTCCGCGACCTACTTCAGCCACAGCTCCGCCTGGCTCGCCCCCGAGGTCCGCCTGGTCGGGGTGGTGGGGAAGGACTTCCCGAAGCGGCACATCGTGGAGTTCCGCGACCGCGGGATCGACGTCTCGGGGATCCAGGTGGAGGGCCGGGGAAAGACGTTCCGCTGGCACGGCCGCTACGGGAAGGACATGAACAACGCCGAGACCGTGAGCGTCGAGCTCAACGTGTTCGGGAAGTTCGAGCCGAAGATCCCCGCGCCGTTCCGCAAGTCGCCTTTCGTGTTCCTCGCCACCGGCTCGCCGCGGACCCAGCGCGCCGTGCTCAGCCAGGTGGACCGCCCGAAGTTCGTCCTCGCGGACACCATGAACCTCTGGATCGAGACCGAGCGCCCCGCCCTGCTCGACCTCGTCCACGACGTGGACGGCCTCATCCTCAACAACAGCGAGCTCCTCCAGCTCTCCGGCGAGCCCAACGTCGTCGCCGGCGCACGATGGGCCCTCGCCCAGGGACCGAGCGTCGTGGTCGTCAAGAAAGGCGAGCACGGCGCGATGCTCTTCACCGAGGAGGCCGTCTGCGCGCTCCCCGCGTACCCGCTCGAGAGGATCGTGGACCCGACCGGGGCGGGCGACTCCTTCGCCGGCGGCTTCATGGGCCACCTGGCACGCGCGGGCAGCGTCACGATGCAGGAAATGAAGCGGGCGCTCGTCTACGGGACGGTGCTCGCCTCGTTCGCGTGCGAGGACTTCGGCCTCCGGCGGCTGTTCGGCCTGTCGAATCGCGAGATCGAGTCACGCGTCGAGGAGTTCGCGAAGGTCGTCTCCGTGGACCTCGACGGCCGGAACGCCCGGCGCAGGAGGAAGTAGCGGCGGGCCGCGTTTTTCGTTCGTCTTTTGCCGGGCTTTCCCGTTTCCTTGCGCGACACGCCATGCAGCCCCTCATCCTCGCCGGCACCGGCCTCGTCATCGGGTTCGTCGGCACGCTGCTCGGGCTCGGCGGCGGGTTCATCCTCGTCCCTGTCCTGCTCTACTTCTACCACTTCGACAAGCCCGTCGCCGTCGGCACCTCGCACGCCGTCATCGTCCTGAACGCCTTCAGCGGGGCCCTGGCGTACGACCGGCAGCGCAAGATCGACTACGACCTCGCCGTCTGGCTCGCCCTGGCGGCCATCCCGGCCTCCGCGTTCGCGGGCTGGTTCATCGTCCCGAAGTTCAACTCGCCGTGGTTCCTCGTCGCGTTCGCCGGGATGCTCGCCCTGGGCGCATTCTACATCTGCTTCCGCGCGCGCCTCGAACACCACGAGGACACCTCGCGCCCCGACCCCGCGCGCTTCCGCGCCGCCCTCGCCATCGCGACCGCCAGCGGCCTGGTCGCGGTCACGCTCGGCGTCGGCGGCGGAATCTTCTACGTGCCGCTTCTCTCCGTCCTCCTCGGCCGCCCGTTCCACCGCGCCACCGCGACCTCGACCTTCATCCTCCTCCTCTCGTCGCTCGTCGCCGCCGCAACCCTCATGTTCCGCGGTCACTGCAACTTCGTCTTCGCCCTCTGGCTCGGCATCGGCGTCATCGCGGGAGCCCAACTCGGCGCGCGGGCTGCGAAGAAGATGGACGTGCCGGCGCTGAAGAGGGTGTTCGCGGCCGCGGTCGTGGTCGTCGCGGCGAAACTGGCCTGGGACGGGATCGCGCAAGTGCGCGCGGCGAAGGGCCCGGGCGGGACCGCGCCGGCGGAGCAGGCGAAGTAGCCCCCGGCTGCGCGGCTCCGGCGCGCTATGATGCCGGCTCACCCCCCGGGAGCCGAATCCATGCGCCGCATCCTCCTTGCCGCGTCCGCCGCCGCCCTCGCCGCCGCCCTCTCCCTCAAGGCCGACCCCGATCCCAACCGCAACCCCGTCGTCGTCCGATTCCAGCTCGAGGCCAACCTCCCCTGGGTGGACGTCACGCTCGACGGCAAGGGGCCGTTCCGCATGGCCGTCGACACCGGCGCTTCCACGACCATCGTCCTCCCCGAGTCGGCCCGCGCGGCGGGGCTGGTGAAAGGTTCCGGCCCGCAGTGGGGCGAGACGACGCAGTTCGTGAAAGTGACGAAGGTGCGCGTGGGCGCCCTCGAGGTCGACGACCTCAAGGTGGCGGTCATGAGCGTCCCGCAGATCTCCGGACCCGCGGGCCTCCTCGATCTCAAGGCGGACGGGGTGCTCGGGTTCAACTTCCTCAGCCGCTTCCGCATGACCCTCGACTACAAGGACCAGACGCTGTCCTTCGCCCCGAACGGCTTCGTCCCGCCGGATCCCGAGAACAGCCTGCCCGGCATGGTCCGGCCCGGCCGGTGCTGGTTCGGCGTGCAGGTGGAGGAGGCGGACCCGCGGGACGTGAAGTCGGCCGGCTACGACGGCGGGCTGCTGGTGAACTCCGTCACGGAGCTGTCGCCCGCGGAGAAGGCGGGCATCAGGGAGGGCGACATCATCGTCGACATCGCGGGCTCGCCGGTCAGCAGGCCGTCCGCGCTGCGCGATTTCCTCAGCCGCAGCGCGCCCGGCCAGAAAGTCGTCGTCACCTTCGTGCGCCGCGGCGAGATCTGGGAGGCCGACGTGCTGATCGGCAAGGTCCCGGAACCGCCGCGGAAATAGGCCCTACTCCTCCTCCTCGCTCTCGACGCGCGACTGCACGAACCGGTCGAGGATCGTCGCGTACTCGGGCAACACCCAGGTCTCGACCGCGTCCTTCTTCGCCTTCGCCTTCTTCCCGCCGTCCTCCTCCTCGCGCGCCAGCGGGATGATCGCCAGCTGCCCGCCCTGCTTCGCGAACCGCCGGTCGATCAGCGCCATCCCGATCTGCGCCTTCCCGACCAGCGTGCAGCTCGTCACCTCGCCGATCTTCTGCCCCTTCGAGTTCGCCACGGGGTAGTGCGCCCGCACCGCACGCGCCTTCTCCGAGTTCACCCTGAAGCGGACGACCTCGACCTTCGACGCCTCCTCCCGGGCGATCATCGCGTCGCGCCCGACGAAGAACGGCTTGTGCCGCTTCACGAACCCTCCGTACCCCGCCTCGGCGG
Organism: Planctomycetia bacterium; assembly: GCA_020849035.1. Taxonomy (GTDB): domain Bacteria; phylum Planctomycetota; class MHYJ01; order WSZJ01; family WSZJ01; genus WSZJ01. The sequence continues at coordinate 3,054 of JADLHC010000142.1, read as the reverse complement.
GGATGATGCCGTGCGCGCCCGCCAGCTCGTGCCCGTAGAGGGGGAAGCCGACCTCGGTCCGGGTGGAGTCGCGCGCCCCGAGCCCGCAGCGCTGCAGCCCGTACTTCTCGCCCGCCGCGAGCAGCCCCGCCCACAGCTTCGGCGCCTGGTCGGGATGCACGTAGATCTCGAATCCCGTCGTCTCGCCCGTGTAGCCCGTCCGCGACACGATCACCGGGATCCGGCCGCACAGCGTCGTCTCGACGAAGTCCGACTTCCTGCAGTCCCTCAGCGCCGCCTTCGTCGCCTTCTCATCCGACGCCCGCTGCAGGATCGCCAGCGACTTCGGCCCCTGCACCGCGATGTCCACCAGCTGGTCTTCGCCGCTCGACTCGTCCTTGAGATTGCGCAGCGTCACGTCCCCCTCGATCTCGAGCGCCGGGCGCGCGTTGTCCAGCACGTACCGCCGTGCCGCCACCCCCGAGAACCACGCCCACAGCTTGTCCGCGTTCGAGGCGTTCACCACCAGCAGGTACCGGTCCCACGCCCTCCGGTACACCAGGATGTCGTCCAGCACGCCCCCGTCCGGGTCCAGCACGTACGAGTAGTGCGTCTGCCCGTCCCGCAGCTTCGGGACGAAGTTCGTCGTGAGCAGGTCGACGAAGCGCTGCGCGTTCGGCCCGGCGACCTCGATCGTCCCCATGTGCGTAATGTCGAACAGCCCGGCGCGCGTCCTCACCGCCTCGTGCTCGTCCATGATCGTCGTGTACAGCACGGGCATCTCCCACCCCGCGAACGGGACCATCCGCCCCTTCGCCCCCTTCGCGTCCTTCTCCTGGTGCTGCGCCCACAGGCACGACTTCTTCGGCGGCCCCTCGTACTCCTTCCAGACGAACTTCTCCTTCTTCGCCGCCGGCGCCGCCACCTTCCGGCACCCGATGAAATACGGTTTCGTCAGGTCCGGCTTCGCCTCGTCCCTCTTCGCCGCCTCGCGCGCCCTCAGCCCCGCGGGCGTCGCGCCCGCGGCCACGAGCTTCTTCCAGGCCCGCAACGCGTCGTCCGGCCTCACGAACAGCAGGTACCAGTCCTTCGCCCCGGGACGCGCGCAGATCGCCTGCGCGCCGTCGATCGAACCCTGGGCCCATTTCCCCGGCTGAAGCGCGCCGAACGGGGCGCACGCGGCCTTGAGGATCGAAGCGGCCTTCGGGCCGGCGAGGCCGAGCACAAGCTGCCGGCGGTCGGGCCGGCGCGCGGTCCGCAGGTCCTCGACGGCGACGGGGCCGTCGATCTTCGCGTGCAGGTCATTGGGGTCGAAGCGGACGAAGCCGTCGGAGAGGGCCTCGAGCCACCCCTGGCTGCGGCGGTCGGCGCCGAAGAGCCAGAATTCGTCGGAGCCTTCGGGCCCCTCGGGGAGGCGGAGCAGGACGGGCTCGTCCGTGGTTTCTCCGGAAGGGGAGAGGAGGACGGCGGGGGCGCAGTCGCCCGCGGCGAGTGAGGTGCGGCTTGCGAAGACCTCGTTGACGAAGGGGCGCGACCGTTCGCCGCGAATCGTGAACAGCGGGACGTCGGACCAGTCGAACAGGGCGACGCCCTTGTCGAGCGCGGCGCGCTCGGCGGTCGGCTCTCCGAAATGGACTGGGACGAGCCAGCCGTTGCGGTCCTCGATCGAGGCCTTCGCGTCCCGATGGGCCGCGGTCAGCGGCGTCTCGTTTCTCTCCGCGAGGATCCGCGTCGTGCCGATGTCCGCGGCGTCCCAGCGCCCCTCGGCGGCGAGCTTCCGAACCCCTTCACGCACCGCCTCGAGCGCCTCGGGGCCGATTTTCGCCCGCCCCACGGCCCCCGCGCCGCCGTCGACCTCGTACGGCTCGCACTCCTTGAGCGCCTTCGCGATCAGCTTCGCCAGCTCGGCCATGTGGCTCTCGGTCAGCCCCCGCTGGGTCATGAAGCACGTCCCGATGCGCAGGCCGCTGGGTCGCGCCGCGTTGGCGTCGCCGGGAAGAGTGTTCTTGTTCAGCGTGATGCCGCAGAGGTCCAGGATGTTCGCCGCCACGTCGCCCGAGAGCGCCACTCCGGTCTTCGTCTCGAGGCCCTTCAGGTCGATCGTGAACAGGTGCGCGTAGTTGTGCTCCTTCTTCTTCGCCTTCGGGTCGTTCTCGGACTGGGCGTTGAGGCGCTCGGGCAGGGCGACGCCGCCGGCGACGGGGATGCCCTCCTTGACGAACGCGCGGATCAGCGCCTTCGTGTTCGCGACGACCTGCTTCATGAGCGACTTGAATTTCGGGGTCTGCGCGATCGCGAAGCACACCGCCTTCGCCGCGATCTGGTGCAGGTGGGGGCCGCCCTGTTCGCCGGGGAAGACGGCCGCGTCCAGGGCCCGCGCGTGCCCGGCGTCGGTGGAGATCAGGATCGCGCCGCGCGGCCCGCAGAGCGTCTTGTGCGTCGTCATCGAGACCACGTCCGCGATCCCCACGGGGTTCGACAGCACCCCTGCGGCGATCAGCCCCGCCGGGTGGCTCACGTCAGCCAGCAGGATCGCGCCGCACTCGTCCGCGATCTTGCGCAGCCGCTCCCAGTCGATGTCGTACGGGTACGCCGACCCGCCGCCGATCAGCAGCTTCGGCTTCTTCTCCGCGCAGATCGCCGCGATCTCGTCGTAGTTCAGCAGCCCCGTCTCCGGGTCCAGGTGGTACGAGGTCACCGCGTATCGCTTGCCGCTCCGGTTCGCGGGGCTCCCGTGCGTCAGGTGCCCGCCGTGCGACAGGTTCAGCCCCACCACCGCGTCCCCGGGCTTCAGGAACGCCTCGTAGACCGCGTTGTTCGCCGCCGCCCCCGACAGCGGCTGCACGTTCACGTACAGGTCCTTCGCCGGGCACGCCGCCGTCGCGAACACCTCCGCCGCTCGCCGCTGCGCCAGCACCTCCACGAAGTCCGAGAACTCCGTCCCCTTGTAGAACCGCCGGTCGCCGTAACGCCGGTGGAACGCCAGGAAGCGCTCGAAGTCACCGGCCCGCGACGACTCCCGGCGCGCCAGCCGGTGCGAGGGATACCCCTCCGCATAGATGTTCGCGAAGGCCG
>JADLHC010000141.1 GCA_020849035.1 Planctomycetia bacterium | reverse complement strand
GCATCCGCCGGGCAGCGCCTTGACCTCGAAACCGCCGGCCGCGGCGAGGCCGTCGCGCAGGGCCGCCGGCGCGGCGCCGGAGGCCGCCTCGGCGAACAGCAGGGTCACGATCCCGGTCGGGGCGTCCATTGCGCCCATGCTAAGGGGCCGGGCGCCGGCCGGGCGAGTCCTCGTTCCTGCGACCGCCTCGCCGAGTCTCAGGGACTCTCGGCCGGTCCGCCCTCGTCGGCCGGCTCCGCGGGCCGGTGAAGGAACGCGGCGTGCCGCCGCCAGAAGAGCCAGAGCACCGGCGTCCAGAGGAGGGCGAACGCTGCCGCCCGGAGGGCCGCGAGCGCGAGCGCGGGCACGCCGGCGACGGACACGCCTCCGAGCAGGACGACCAGCGCGGCCATGCCGACGAAAGGCGCGCAGGCCGCGACCAGCCGGGCGGCCGTCTCCCGCCCCGTCCGCGAAACGGAGGAGAGCGACGCGACGACGAACGTCGCGTTGCAGAGCGCCATCGACAGCCCGGTCACCCACGCCGCCTTCACGACCGTCAGCTCGCCGGGAACGAGGCCGATCCCGAAGACAATCGCGGCGATCGCGAACGAGAACCCCGCGACCACAGGCGCCCAGCGCTTCGCCGCCACGAGGTGCTTCCAGGGAACGACTCCCGCGCCGGACCACCACGCGGCGGCGAGCATGATGCGCATCGGCTCCGCGCTCCCGGCGTAGGAGGGATAGGCGACGCGCACGAAGTCGGGCAGGAACAGGGCCGCGCCGCCGGCGAGGAGGGCCATGACCTGGCCGAGGAAGAGCGCCGGCTCGACGACGTCGGCCGCCAGGTCGCGCTCGTCGGGGGCGCCCGCGAGCTTCGCCGCGAAGTTCGGGAAGTACACGCGCCCGACGGCCTGGGGGAACGCCACGAGGTAGCTGCTCATCTTCCATCCGAAGAAGTACAGGCCGAACGCGACCGCCCCGAACGCGGGAAGGAGCCGCCAGCGCGCGGCGGTGACGTAGCCGCTGTCCAGGAGGCCGATCACGAAGATCGGGAACCCGACGGACAGGAGGGACGCCAGGGCGCGCCCCGGCAGGCGCAGCCGGGGGCGCTTCTCGAAGACCGCCAGGTAGAGGCCGAGCGAAACGACGGCGACGAAGAGGCTGGAGGCGAAGTACCCGGCGACGCCGAGGAGCGCGAGGGCGAGCGGGAGCGAGAGGAGCGGGGCGACGGCGACGGCGATCTGCGTGGCGGCGTCGGTGCGGAAGCGGCGCTCGGCCTTGAGGATGCTCAGGTAGACGCCGGCGAGGGAGTAGACCAGCGCGGCGAGGCACCCCAGGGCGAGGCAGAGCTGGAAGGTCGGGTCGGAGTGGAGGAGGACGCGCGCGACGAGCACGGGAAGCACGGCGACGGGGATGCCGGCGAGGACGCAGACGGTCCACGCGGCGTCGCGCGCGTCCGCCGCCTCCGATTCCAGGCCGCGCGCCTGGAGCATCGGCAGTTCCCTCTCGAGCGCCAGGTGCACGCCGAGGGGGTAGTTCCGCAGGAGCGCGGCGACGGCGTCGACGAGGCCGATGATCGCGAAATCCGCGGGGTTCCTGAGGAAGAGCGGGGTGAGCACCCCGAGCGGAATGCCCGCGGCAATCGCGAAGTAGTTCGCGAAGGAGGCCCAGGCGACATCGCGGACAAAGCGTTTGACGGGCAGGGAGCGCTCCGTAGACGGGGTTTTCCGCGCCCTCGACGGTCCTTCCCCGCGAATTATCGGGGGATCGAGCGGGGCGTCAACATCCGGAGCCGCAGCGGGCCCGCGCGGCGCCGGGCGAACGTCTCCTTGACGGTGCGATCCGGCCGCCGCTAGTATCGCGCGACTCCCTCTAAGGTCTCCCGTGCGCACAGGCCCCAGATGAGCAAGGTGTCCGCACTGTTCGTCGACGAAAGCGCGTCCCTGCTCGACGTCCTGGGCGTGATGAACGAAGCCCCCGCGCGCGGTCTTCCCGCCGGAATCGCGCTCGTGGGCTCCGCCGGCAAGCCCCTCAGGGGCGTCGTCACCGACGGCGACATCCGGCGCGGTCTCGTCCGGGGCCACACCCTTCGCGACCCCGTCAGCGCCTTCGTCGTGCGCGATCCCATCGTGTTCCCGCAGTCCCTTTCGTACATCGAGATCCTGAGGCGCATCCCGAAGGAACTCGACCGCAAAGGACGCTACCGGCACGGCTCGCTCGAGAAACTGATCTTCGTCGACGACGCCGGGTGCGCGGTCGACGTCGTGGACTTCTACCGCTACTGGCAGCAGCAGCAGCCGACCGCGCGCGCCATCGCCGTCCTGGGCCTCGGCTACGTCGGCCTGACCCTCGGCGTCGTCATGGCCGAGGTCGGATACCAGGTCCTCGGCATCGAGCAGAACCCGTCCGTGCGCGAGTCCCTGGCCAAAGGAGTGCCCCACTTCAGCGAAGCCGGACTGGTGCCCGTGCTCCGGAACGTCCTGGCCGACGGACGGTTCCACGTGCACGCCTCGGTCGCGGAGGCGAAGGGGATTGCCGACGTCTACATCATCACGGTGGGAACGCCGATCGACGGGAAGCACGAACCGGTCCTGTCGGACGTGAGGGCGGCGGCGGAGGCGGTGTCGCGCGTTCTGAAGCGCGGGGACATCGTGATCCTGAGGTCGACGGTGCAGGTCGGCACCTGCCGCGACGTCGTGAAGCCGATCCTGGAGAAGAGCGGGCTCGCGGTCGACCGCGAGTTCCTCCTCGCGTTCGCCCCCGAGCGCACGCTGGAAGGCAAGGCGCTCGAGGAGCTCCGGAACCTCCCGCAGGTGATCGGCGGCCACAATCGCGAGGCCGCCGAGAAAGCCGCGAGCATCTTCCGCGAGCTGACGGACGCCGTCATCATCATGAATTCGCTCGAGGAAGCGGAGATGGTCAAGCTGGTGAACAACTCGTTCCGCGACCTCAGCTTCGCGTTCGCGAACGAGCTCTCCCTCGTCTGCGAGCACTTCAACATGGACGCCGGCCGCATCATCCGCGCGGCGAACGAAGGCTACCCGCGGAACCCCGTTCCGCTGCCGAGTCCCGGCGTCGGCGGCGCGTGCCTCACGAAGGACCCCTACCTGTACGGCGGCGTGGCGCGCCGGGCCGGGCTGGAATGCGCCCTCCCCGTCGCGGGCCGCTTCGTGAACGAACTCGTTCCGCGCCGGGTCGCCGACCGGGTCGTCGGCGTCCTGCGGGAGGCCGGCCGCTCGCCGGAGTCCTGCCGGGTTCTCCTCGTCGGCGTCGCGTTCAAGGGCTGGCCCGAGACGTCGGACTTCCGCCAGTCCACGACCCTCGACGTCCTCGCGGCGCTGCGCGGTCACGGCGTCCGCGACATCCGCGCGCTCGACGCCGTGGTCGACCCGGAAAAGATCGCCGCGCTGGGAGTGGAAGCGTACAGCGCCCCGCAGTGGCGCGAGGCCTTCAAGGGCTGCCACGCCGCGCTCTTCCTCAACAATCACCCCGTGTACGCGAAGTGGGACATCTACGACGGCCTGCGCGCGATGGCTCCGCCCCTGGTGATTTTCGACGGCTGGCAGATCTTCGACGGCCACGACCTGTCGCGCGCGCCCGGTGTCCACGTCCTCGGGTCCGGCATCCATCACCGGCCGCCCGCCGGGGCGCCATGACCCTCCTGGCGCTCGTCTGCCCCAACGGCCTCGGTCACTACCGGAGGGTCATGGCCGTGCTGGCAAGGCTGCTGGAGCTGAGGAACGACGTCGCGGTGACCGTCGCGTGCTCGGAGGCGCAGGTCGCCGCGATGCCGCCGCCGCCGGGGTTCCGGACTGAGACGGGAATCACGGAGCCCGGCGTCGGCTGGTCCGACCGGGCGGGGACCTTCGCCGACGGCCGGCTGCGCGGCTGGGAGAAAGGACTCGGGCGGCTCGACCTCGACCGCTTCGACTTGGTGCTCTCGGACAACCTGGCGGGAGTCCTGGCGCGCCGCCCGGACGCCGTCCTCGAGGGGTCGTTCCTGTGGTCGGAGGTGCTCGCCGACGCGTACCCCGGGGATCCCGTCGTGGGAGACTTCGCGGCGTGGGAGCGCGGGCTGCTGGCGCGCACTTCCCCGCCGATGCTCTGCGTCGGGGCGCTCGCGACGCCGGACGTGTTTCGCCTCACCCGCGCCGTGGACGTCGGATTCACGGCCTGGGAGTCCCTGGAGCCGGTCGGGACGGAGATCCCGGAGGGCCCCCGGCCCGTCGCGGTGCTGGGCGGCGCGGGGGGCGCGGCGGGACGGATCCACGCGAAGCTTGTCGAAGGGCTCCTCGCGGACCCGCGGTGGGAGATCGCGCTCGCGGCGCGCGACATCGCCTCCTTCGGCGTCGCCGGCCGCCCGAGGGTGACCCGGTTCGACTTCACCCCCGCCGCCTGGCGCCGCTGCCGCGCGGCGGTGGTGCGGCCGGGGCTCGGCACGGTCCATGAGGCCCTTGCCGCGGGGGTGCCCCTCGTCTGCTCCTACGAGCAGCCGCAGCTCGAGATGGCGCACGTTGCGAAGCGCCTGGGCGAGCTCGGGCTGGCGCGGGACTTCGGCGCCTCGACCGACGCCGCCGCACTCGGCGGAGTCCTGGAGGATCTCATGCAGCCCGGGACGCGCGCCGCGTTCGACCGCGCGCGCGGCCGCCAGCGGTGGGACGGCGTCAGGCGGTCGGCGGAATGGCTGGCGGACCGCTGCGCCTCCGTCGCGGGGAGTCGCGGATGAAGATCCTCGGCGTCATCCCGGCGCGCGGCGGGTCGAAAGGCGTCCCGCGGAAGAACATCCGGCCGCTCTGCGGCGCGCCGCTTCTCGCCTGGACGGTCGACTGCGCCCGCCGGACCCGGCTGATCACGCGGGTCTGCGTCTCGACGGAGGACGAGGAGATCCGCCGCGTCGGGCTCGCCTGGGGGGCGGAGGCGCCCTTCCTCCGGCCCGCGGAGCTGGCGACGGACCGTGCGCTGGCGGTGCCGACGATCCAGCACGCGGTGCGGGAGATGGAGGCCCGCACGGGCGAGCGGTACGACGTGGTCGCGATGCTGCAGCCGACCAGCCCGCTGAAGACCCCGGAGGATCTCGACGCCGCGCTGGGGAAGCTGATCGCGACGCCGGAGGCGACGGGGATCATCACGGTCGTGGACGTGGACAACTGGCATCCGATGAAGATGCAGAAGTTCCTCGGCGAGGGCGGACGCGGCGGACGGATGGTCGACTACGAGAAGCCGCCGAAGGAGAATGTCCCCCGGCAGGAGCTGCCCCCCGTCTTCATGGTGAACGGCGTCATGTACGCGACGCGACGCGACGTGCTGATGGACAAGGGGACGTTCCGGGGGGACTACTGCCTCGGCCACGTCATGCCGGCCGAGCGCTCGGTTAACATCGACAGCGAATCGGACTTCGTCCTCGCGGAATACGAATGCCGGCGGCAGGGCCGCATCGCGCCGCAGCCGGCGGGAGCGCCATCCCCATGACACGCCCCATCCTGATCGCAGAGTGCTGCCAGAACCACAACGGCTCCTACGAGACGCTCGCGCGCATGCTCGACGCGGCCGCGGACGCCGGCGCCGACTACGTGAAGATCCAGTCGATCCGGTCGAGCCAGCTCACCCACCGGCCGCGTTTCGATACGGGCGAGACCGCGCCGGACGGGACGGTGCGCGTGATCAAGCGCCCCTTCGAAGCCGAGCGCGAGCGCCTCGGGAAGCTCGACCTGACGCTCGAGCAGGAGGCGAAGTTCGTGGAGGCGTGCCGCCGGGCGGGCGTGAAGTCGATGACGACGCCCTTCGCGCGCGCGACGATCCCCGGGATCGCGCAGATGGGCTTCGACGCAATCAAGGTCGCCAGCTACGACTGCGGCTCCCTGCCCTTCATCCGGGACCTCGTCCGCCGCTGGGACACGATCGTCGTCTCGACCGGCGCCTCGACGGACGAGGAGATCGCGGCCGCCTCGGCCCTCCTGCGGGAGTCCGGGAAGACGGCGTACCTCCTGCACTGCGTCACGATCTACCCGACCCCCGCGCACGAGATGCACCTTTCGCGGATGAACTTCCTCCGCCTGCAGCTCGACCGCGTCGGGCTCTCCTGCCATCCGCGCACCTCGGACCTGGGGATCGATCCCGACAAGGTGGCGCTGGCCCTCGGGGCGGACTGCCTCGAGCGGCACTACACCGTCCTTCCCCCCGGAGACACCCGCGACGGCCCCGTGTCGATCACGCCGGAACATCTCCGCGAGCTGCGGAAGTTCGCGGACCTGCCCGTCGAGGAGCGGCGCGAACGCGTCCGGCGCGAAGTCCCGGGCTGGCCGGCGTACCTCGGGTCCGCGTCGCGCACCCTTTCCGCAACCGAGCTGCTCAACCGCGACTACTACCGCGGCCGCTTCGCCAGCCCCGTGGCCGGCGGCTTCGTCTACAACTGGGAGGAAGCGCCGGTCGCGTGACGGCCGGGCGGAATTTCTGCGACGGTGCTCCCGTTCCTGAGACAATGCCGCGCCCGGTCAGGGGGATTTCCCAGGAGACCCGCAGATGCCGACAACGCTCGCGCGGACGACATGCCGCGCCGCCTTCCTCTTCCTTCTCGCCGCCGGGGCGTCCGCAGACCCTGAGACCATGACGCTCACCGGGCACAATGACCCAGTCCGCGCCGTCGCCTTCAGCCCGGACGGGCGCCTCCTCGCCTCGTCCGGCGACGACCGGGGCGTGCGGATCTGGGACGTCGAGACGGGCATCGAGCAGAAGGCGATCCGCATCAAGGAAGGCGCCGTCGTGAGCGTGGCCTGGACCTCCGACGGGCGCTACCTCGTCTACGGCGGCGACGACGGCCACTTCCGCGTCTCCGACCTGAGGGGCCGGGAGATCCGGGACGTGCACGTGAAGGAGAAGATCCACTCGGTGTCGACCAGCCCTGCGGGAAACGTGATGGCGGTCGGGCTGCAGAACGGCGACGTCCGGATCTTCGACACGACGTCCTGGACGATGACGCGGCAGATCGAGATCGGCTCCTCCGTCGAGTGCACCGCGTTCAGCGCGGACGGGGCGCTCCTGGCGGTCGGCGACAGCAACGCGCAGGTGTACGTCTGCGATCCGCACACCGGGAAGAAGGTGAAGAAGTGCAGCGGGCACACCGACGAGGTCCGGTCCGTCTGCTTCAACAAGGCTGGGACCCTGCTGGCCTCGGCCTCGCAGGACAGGACGGTGCGCCTGTGGGAGCCTGCGACCGGCCGCTCTGTGCGCGCCATCAGCGTGCACGCGGAGCAGGTCCGCGGCGTCTGCTTCACGCCGGACGGCTCGCGCCTCGCGTCGGTTTCCTCGGACGCGACGGTGCGGGTGCTCAATCCGACGAGCGGCGAGGAGAAGGAGTGCTGGGAGACGGGCTCGAAGGAGCGCATCAACGGCGTCGCGTACAGCCCGGACGGGAAGCTGATGGCGACGGCCTGCAACGACGGGCGCGTGACGCTCTGGTTCGTCGTGCCCAAGGCGAAGCCGCCGGCCGAGCCGCCGAAGCCGCCGCCGCCGCCGCCCGAGCCGCCGAAGCCCGACCTGACGAAGATCACGCAGGACCGGCTGGACGCGGTCGCGGCCGCGCTGAAGGCGTTCGAGTCCGACGCGGGGTACCTGCCGCACTCGGTCAACGCCGGCATGGTCAACGCGCTGTCGCGCGGAAGGCGCGGAGGCTACTACCGGTTTGACAGGGCCGAGCTGAACGGATCGGGGCAGGTGATCGACGGGTGGGGGAATCCCCTCGTCTACCGCTCGCCGGGATCGATGGGCGCGACGTTCGACCTCTACTCAATGGGGCCGAACGGAAAGGACGAGGGCGGCGCGGGAGACGATTGCTGTTGCCGGTAGACACGCCAGGCGACGGCACGATCCTCTTCGTCCCCTTCTCCAAGGCCAGCCTGCTCGAGACACTGCCCGTGGCACGCTCCCTGGCCGCCCGGGGAGGGCCCGCGCCGGTGTTCTATCTCGATCCGAAGCACGCGCCGGCCACGGCCCCGGTGCTCGCGTCGGAGGGGATGACGGCCGTCGGCCCGGAAGGCGCGCCCTTCGTGCCGGCCGCGACGGCGCAGGCCCCGGCGGCCGGAGCTCCCGAGGACGAGGAGGACGGCGGCGAGCCGCTCCTGAAGTCCGCGCGAAAGAGCCTGTCGCGATTCGTGCCCGAGTTCCTCCGGGGACTCAGGCACTACCGCCGGGTGCGGCGCACGGCCCGCTCCATCCTCGACCGCCTGCCCCGGCTCAGGGCCCTTCTCCTCGTCAGCGACCGCCGCGTCGGCATCGAGACGGCGCTCGTGTGCGAAGCCAATGCGCGCGGGATCCCGAGCCTCATTCTCCCGTTCGCCGCGAGCTTCCCCGAGGCGATCGCGGAGACGCGATACCGGGACGAGCAGGTGCGCCGGAAACACGTCGTGGCCGGGCCGTGGCGGACGCGCCTGGCGCGGCGCCACCCGGGGTGGGTGTTCCGGCACAAGGGCTGCCGGCTCTTTTACGCTCCCCCCGGCAACCTGCTCGCGGCGCAGTGGTGCGGAATGATGCCGCGCAATCCCTGGACGCTGGGTGGCGGCTTCGCGACGCGCATGACGGTGGACAGCGAGCGGTCGCGGGCGATGTTCGTGGAGCAGGGCACGCCGGCGGAGAAGATGGTCGTCACGGGAAAGCCGTCGGGCGACGACATCGCGCGCGAGCTCAAGGCCGCGGACCCCGCGCGCGTCCGGCGCGAGCTCGGCGTTCCCGCGGACCGCCGCCTCATCCTCTGCAGCGTCCCGCCGCTGGCCGAGCACGGACGCCTCACGTGGGAAGCGCACTGGAAGGAGATCGAGTTCCTCTTCCGCACCCTCGGCGCGACGGGCGCCTCCGTCGTGCTCAGCCTGCATCCCCGGAGCGACCCGGAGCCTTACCGGGCACGGGCCGCCGCGGCCGGCGCAATCCTGGCCTCGCGCCGCGTGTACGAGCTCATCCCGGCCTGCGACATCTTCGTGGCCGCCTACTCGAGCACGGTCGCGCAGGCGATCGCGGTCCACAAGCCCGCCGTCGTCGTGGACTTCTACGGGCTCGGGTATCCGGTGTACGACACGGCGCCCGGCACCGCCGTGATCCGCGATCGCGACGCGCTTGCCGGGGCGCTGCGCCGGCTGCTGGAGGACCCCGCGTTCTACGGGGAACGGCGGCGCGAGCAGGAGCTGCGGGGCGGGGACTGGGCGGTGCTGGACGGCGGCTGCACGGCGCGGGTCGTCGGCGAACTCCTCCGCATCGCGGGCTACGAGGCGCCTTTCCTCGCGAGCCGCAGCGCGTCGCCGTAGTAGGCGTCCGTCCGCGCAAGCTCTTCGCCCGGGCCGAAACCCGCGATCTCGCCCTCCCGCAGCACCATCACGCGGTCGCAGATGGACAGCGTGCTGAGGCGATGCGCGACGATGAGCAGCGTTACCCGCCCCTTCAGGTGCGACAGCGTCTCCTGGATCCTGGCCTCGGAGTGCACGTCGAGGGCGCTCGTGGGTTCGTCGAAGATGATGAGATCGGGCTCGCCGACGAGGGCTCGCGCGATGACGACGCGCTGCCGCTGGCCGCCGGAGAGACGGCTGCCGGCCTCCCCCGCGTCCGTGTCGTATCCCGCCGGGAGGCCCAGGATCTCCTCGTGGATGCCCGCCATCCTGGCGGCGCGCTCGATGCGCTCCCGGGCGACTCCCGCGCGGTAGAACGCGATGTTGTCCGCCAGCGTGCCCGAGACCAGCTGCGGCTCCTGCGGGACGTAGGCCACGCGGTCGAACCAGCTGGAAAGCGCGAAGTCCTCGAGCGGGCGGCCGTTGACGAGGATGCGGCCGGACTGGGGGCGGCGGAGGCGCAGGAAGAGCTGGATGAGGGTGGACTTGCCGCTGGCGGAGGGGCCCGCGACGCCGACGACCTCGCCCCGCGGGATTTCGAACGTGAGGTGCTTCAGCGTGAGCTCGGGCGGCTTGTAGGCGAAGCAGACGTCCTCGAAGGCGATCTTCTCGACCGACGGGAGCTTCTCCCCGCGGTCGGACACGGCGGTCGCGGCGTACTCGCGCTCCATGGCCGCGATCTGTTCGAGGAAGGGGCCGCTCTCGGCGATCTGGTGATGCACGTTCTGGAACGCCTGGCTGTAGCCGAGCGCGCGGATGAGGAGGAAGGCGACGGTGGCGAGCTGCGTGAGCTGCCCGTAGCCGGCGTAGTGCACGACGGCGAGGCCCCCGACGACGATGAGCCCGGCCGCGTTCTGGTAGAGCGCCGGGAGCAGGCCGTGCGACAGCTGCGCGTGGAACCGGCTCCGGCGGACCTGCTCGATCACAGCGGCACCGATCTCCCGGACGCGCGCCGTCGCGTTGAAGACGCGGATGTCGCGCGCCACGCGGACCGCCTGGTTGACCTCGGCGGCGAAGCGCGCGTTGTTCTGCGTCTTCTCCTGCGACATCCGGCGGGAGAGCCTCGAGATGGGGCGGGTGAGGATGAAGAGCCCGAGCGCGGCGCCCGCGAGGGAGAGCGCCGCCAGGGGATCGATGAAGAACGCCGAGCCGAGCAGGACGAGGAAGTTTCCGGCGGCGACCGTCCCCGCGGCGATCGAGCGCAGGGCCTGGGTCCCCCGCGAGACGTTCTCCACCATCAGGAGGTTCAGGTGGCCGCCCTTCTCGCGGGACTGCTGCGCCCAGTCGGAGTCGAGGAAGGCGCCGAACAGCTCCCGCCTGCGGTTCGATTCGTAGGACGTCGTCAGCCCCGCGCCCAGGAAGGCGACGGCGACCTGGAGCGCCAGCCGGCCGAGGATCGCGAGGCAGGTGAACACGAGGAGGGTGCCCACCGTGAGCCGGACCGTGTCCCCGAGCAGGGGCACGCGGGCCTCGAACGCGCCGTCCGGCGAAGCGATCGCCTTCACCAGCGGCGCGAGGGCCACGAGGGCCAGCGTCTCGCAGAAGGCGCTGACGGCCGACGTCCCCGCGAGCAGCGCGAGCCGCCCGGTGTAGCGGCGAAACGCGG
>JADLHC010000140.1 GCA_020849035.1 Planctomycetia bacterium | reverse complement strand
TTCCATGAACCAGGAGGGGCTCTCGAAGCCGAGCATCCTCTGCCCCCAGGAGATCTCCTCGCCCGCGCCGAAGACGAAGAGCGCCCCCAGGAGGGCGGTGGCCGCAAGAAACAGGACCGGCCTGCGCCGCCGGAGCAGGAGGAAGCGCCGACAACAGACGAGCGCCGCGAACAGGAGCGCCAGGACCGTGCCCCACTCGATCAGTCCATCCTCCTCGACGTAGCCGTGCCTGAACGCGGGCTCATCGACATGGGAGAGGACAACGCCCGCGAGAACGGCGACGAGGCCGAGTGCCACGACCGCCTTTTCCATTATATGCATCTTTGCCGCCCTTTCCGGACCGTGCCACGACAACAAGCATACCCGTATCGCCCCGAATATGCGAGGGAGAGATTGCAGCCCGGGGGGAAATACGCCGCCTCTCGCCGGACCTCGCCGCGCCGCCGCGCCTTCGGGACCGCCGGATTCGTTGACACGGCGCCGGGATCGTGGTGTAATCGTATTTCACACCGCGAGCGCGACCGATGCAACGATCCGCCATCGGCATCCTTTCGATCGCAGCGGCCGTCTGCGTATCGTGCGGGCGCACGGGTCTCGACACAGCCGCCATGAAGCCGACAGACCGTTCCGTACCCGCCTACCGGGCCCCCGGCGACTGGATCGCGGCCGAGGCGATCCCGTTCTCCCCCGACTCCCCTGAATCGTTCAACGCTGCCGTGGCCGGACTCGTCGAGGAGCTGGACGGCCGGGTGGAACTGCTCGGCGTCGGCGAGCCGCTGCACGGGGGCGAGGGGTTTCTTCTTCTCCGCAACCGGCTCTTTCAACGCCTCGCGGAGGCGCACGGTTTCGGCGCCATCGCCGTCGAGAGCGACTTCTTCCGCGGACGACTCGTGGACGAGTTCGTGTCGGGCCGCGGCCCGGCGTCGTACGAAGAGGTGCGGGAGGAGGGGTTCAGTCACACCTTCGGCCGGCTCGACGCGAACCGGGAGCTCGTGGAGTGGATGCGGAGCCGGAACGCCGATCCGTCCCGGCCGACACGACTCCGCTTCTACGGCTTCGACGGCCCGATGGAGATGATCGGCACCCCGAGCCCGCGGCGCCTGGTCCTCTTCGCACTCGACTATCTCGCCTCGGCCGACCGCCCGGCGGCGGAGGCGCGCCGCGCGCGCATCGAGCCGCTCCTCGGGGACGACGCGGCCTGGGAGGACCCCGCCGCCTCGACCGACCCGTCGAAGGCGTTCGGCTCCTCGCCCGCCGCGGCCGCCCTCCGGGTCGAGACGGAGGAGCTCATCGCCGACCTCCGCGCGCGACGCCCGGCGCTCGCGGCGGACGAGGGGCGGGATCGGTACCTGGAGGCGGTCCACCACGCGGAGATGGCGCGCCACCTGCTGAACTACCACGCCGCGCTGGCGCGGAGGTCGGAGGCGCGGATCGCGGAGATGCTGGGGATACGCGATCTGATGATGGCCGACACCCTGGCCTACATCGCGACCCTGGAATGCGGACGGGGCAAGGTGCTGGTCTTCGCCCACAACAGCCACCTGAAACGGGGGAAGGCGGAGTGGCAGCTCGGCCCGCACGCGCTCGCCTGGTGGCCGGCGGGCGCGCACCTCGACTCGATGCTCGGCGCCCGCTACGCCGTCGTCGGCGCGGGGCTGGGGGTGTCGGAGGATAACGGCATCGGCGTTCCCGAACCGGGCACGCTCGAGGCGCTCCTGACCGCCGCGCCCGGCCCGGCACGGTTCATCCCGACGCACCGGGGGACGCAGTTCCCTCCCGGAACGCTCCCGGCGATCCGGGCGCGCTCCGGCAGCGCGAGGAACCCGGGCTACTTCCCTCTCGACGCGAGGAGCTTCACCGACTACGACTGGCTTGCCGTCCTGGACTCCACATCGTACAGCCGCGGCGCGCCCCCGTTGCCGTAGCCCGGTCCGTCCGCCGGCGCGTCACGACAGCCCCGGGACACGGCGCGGGGCGACGGGCGGACGCCGCGCGGGCTTGAAGTAGACCGTCGCCTCGCACCCCGGCACGGCGCCGATGAGCTCGCGCTCGAACTCGTCGGCCAGGGCCGCGGCCTCCGCGGCGGTGAGATCCTCGCGCACGACGAATCCGACATCGAGAAACGTCCTGCGTCCCGCCCGCCGGGCCCGCACCCGGTGGACGCCGCATGCGCGGGCCCCGTACCGCTTCGCCATCCCCTCGATCAGGTCGCAGATCTCCCGTTCCGGCGCGCCGTCCAGAAGCTCCCGCAGCTCGCCGCCGAGCTCCCTGAGCGGCAGCCGCATGAACAGAAGGGCGAGGACGATCGCCATCGTCGGGTCGATGTAGGGGGCGGCTTCCCGGTACCCGAGCCGAACCGCCGCGATCCCGAGCATGAACCCCGCGCACATCGCGAACGAAAGGCCCGCGTCCACGAACCACTGCGTCGCGGAGGCGCGAAGGATGGCCGATCCCTCCCGCCCGGCGACGCCCCGCAGGTAGGCCCCCAGCGCCAGGGCGAGCATCCCGCAGAAGAGCGACGAGGCGGCGGGGAGATCGTAGCGGACGATATCCTCCGGGTGGATGATGTCCTGGACGGCGACGATCGACCCGAGGACGCACGTGGAGATGATGCCGATGTTCTGCGCGGCGGCGGCGAGCGGCTCGTATTTTCCGTACCCGAAATGGAAGAGGCGGTCGGGCGGGCTGCCCACCTTGCGTATCGCGACCCGCGCGAACAGCGTCATGCAGAGGATGAGAAACCCCGTCCCCGCGTCGAGCAGCAGGGCGACCGAATCGCAGGCGACGCCGACGGCGGACGAGACGGCGAAGGTGAGCACCGCGCCGACGATCGACAGCCGCGCGGCCGAGGCCTCGCGGCTACCGCACGGGGGACGCACGCGGCGGGTCGGCATCTACTCGATCACCTTGAAATCGGCCGGAGCCGTCACGGTGATGCGGAGGTAGTTCCCGTTGCCCTCCCTGGTGATCTCCCCGGTGGCGACGACCTCCTTGTTGAGGTAGTAGCTCTCCGCGTCGCGGCGGAATTTCGAAAGCTCGGCTGCGGGGATCTTCACGGACAGGTACCTGCTGTAATCGGCGTGGAAGTTCAGGTACAGGTTGCCGCTCCTGGCCGACCGATGCGCCCCCACGATCGTCCCCGCCACGCTCTTCCTCTGGTCGACGTAGTCGGCCGCCTCCGAGAAGGGGATCGCGTCCACGACCGCCCCCCCCGCGGCGTCGGGTTTCGGCGCCGCGGCGGCCTCCCGCGCGGCGGGAGCCTGCGGCGTCTTCAAACGCCACCGCGTGTCGCAGTACGGGCACCAGCCGCTGCCGAGCTCGGAGGACACCGTGAACCTGTTCGTACAGGCGTGGCACTCGACCAGCGTGAACGGCGGGGCGGCGTAGACGGGGACCTTGGCCTGCTCCGGCTCCTCCCTCGGGGGCGCCTCCTCCCGCGGGGCCTTGGCGGAGTCGCCGGGCGCGCCGACCGTGATCTCGTCCTTGAACTTCTCCAGGGTCTTGCCGCCGATGCCCTTCACCCTCCGCAGATCGTTGACGCTGCGATACGGGCGCCCCTCGATGATCCTCTGGGCCATCACCGGCCCTATCCCGGTGAGCCCCTCCAGCTCCCCCTTCGAGGCCGTATTGATGTCGACGAGGCAGAAGGCGGCCCCCGCGCACAGGAGCGCGGACGCCGCGGCGAGACGCGCAAGCATCTTCATCGTTCACCTCCGCTGTTGCGCGCGCGCTTCGCGGCCGCTCAGGCCCGCTCCGCCCGCACGATGAGCCGGTGGCCCTCCGTGAACGGAACGAGGGCGTCGAGTTTCGACAGGAGACGCAGACACGGGTACGCGAAACAGTAGAGCCGGAACCTCTTCTCCATCCGCTTCATCTGCGCCTCGGTGATCAGCAGCCCCTTGGTGCTGTGGACCGCCCCGCCCGCCGAGGCGGAGGAGGCCCGGGTGACCGCGATATCGACCAGTTCCGTGAAGAAGCGCGAGTAGGTGGAGACCCGCGTCACGCGGAACCCGTTTCCCAGAAGCGACTCCAGCCCCTGCCGGGAGTAGCCCGGCCGCAGATGCCCGTGCTGCTCGTCGGTGAGGCCCGCGAGGCTTCTGAGGAGGCGGGACACCGAACGGCGCTTCAGATGCGGCACGTTCACGACCAGCACGCCGCCGGGTCTCAGTATCCTGCGCAGTTCGGCGACGCAGCCGCGGTCGTCCCGGAGATGCTCGAGATAGTCGACGACGGCGACGAGATCGAACTGCCCGTCGGCGAACGGCATCGCGGCCCCGTCGACGGTTTTGGAGACGCGTTCCCCCACCAGGGAGCGGATCGACTCGACGGCGTCGTCGTTGAGATCGGCGCTGTGCCAGACGCCCCCGTGCGCCCTGAGCAGGCGGCTGATGACGCCGTTGTCCCCGCCCAGGTCGAGGCAGACTTTCCCCTCCGTCGGCGGGAGAAAGTCGCGCAAGGCGCGGAGCTTCACCTGCTTGATGACGGATTTCTCGAAGAGGCGAAGGTGCCAGTCGTCGGGCGAGGCGCGCATCTCCGGGTCCTTCCTGCCTCGGGACCGATCGGACCCCAAGCAGACACAGGATACCACACGGCCGCCGGCCAGTCAAACGGGCGGGTTGAACCCCGGGCGGCGACGCGCTATACTGCCCCCGTTCGCAGGCACCGTTGCAGGGAGGTCACCGATGGGTCTTCGCGGCTGGGCGCTGTTCCTCGCGGGGCTTCTCCTGCTCGCGTTCATCTTCAGCCACCCGCTCGCCCTCCATCTCCGCAGCGGGATGCCCTATTCGTTTCTCCCCGTCCCCGGCCTCGAGCTGCTGCATCAGCACCCGGGAGACTATCTCCAGCTGATGTACCGTTTCTGGCTCTTCGAGAAGGCGCTCGAGGGCCGGACCGCGTTCTTCTCCAACGCCTTCGAGTTCTCCACCCCGCGCACCCCGCCCACCTTCGTGACGCAGGGGATACCGATCTCGTTCCTCTTCATGCTCTTCATGCCGCTGGGCAACATCGCCGCCTACAACGCCCTCGTCGTGCTTTCGTTCCTCGCCGCGGGGGCGGCGATGGCGCTCCTGGTCTCCGCGGTCACGGGGAGCCCCGGGGCCGCGGCCGCGTGCGGTCTCCTCTACGCGTGCGTGCCGTACCGCCTCGGCCACCTGTACGGGGGCCATATCGGGGGGTTCGTCTTCTTCCTCCCGCCGCTGGCGCTCTACTGCATTGAGCGCGGGTTCGCGGCGGGCGGAGGCGGACGAAACGCGTTCCGGTGGGGACTGGCCTGCGGCCTCTGCGTCCTCTCCACCGCCATGACCGAGCTCCACATCAGCTTCTACCTCGCCCCGCTGCTCTGCGTCTACTTCGCCGTCTCGTTCGCCGCTCTCGCCCGCCAGGCGGGACGGCCCGCCGCGACGCGCACCGCCCTGCGCATCCTCGGGGGGCTGCTTCTGCCCGCCGCCGCGAGCGTCGCCTACCTCCTCTGGGTGCGTCACGCCATCATCGCCCCCTCGTCCGTCAGCGGCGGTCGGACGCTCAAGAACGTCCAGGCCTTCAGTCCGCTCCTCGGCGACCTGCTCCGCAAGAGCCCCAACGCGGAGAAGAACATCTACCCCGGATACGCCGCGCTGCTTCTCGCCCTCTGGGGGATCCTCCAGCGGCGCCGCGAGATCGCCCGCGGGCGGGCGGAGGGCGGCGCCCTGCTGCTCCTCTACTTCTGGGTCGGGCTCTGCGCGCTCGGGTACCTGCTCGCCCTCGGCACCACGCTCGAGGCGCGGGTTCCCGTCTACGGCTGGCTGCATGCGCGCGTGC
>JADLHC010000139.1 GCA_020849035.1 Planctomycetia bacterium | reverse complement strand
GTCCTTGAACTATAACCCCGGTCCCCCTCGACCAATTCCTTGCAGGCCCGCGCCCACTCCGGCCGGAGTCCACCGGCCCTACCCGCCGTTCCTGACCGCTGGCCACTGACCGCTGGCCGCTCACCACTGGCCACTGACCTCTGACCTCTGACCGCTGACCGCTGGTCACTCCGCCGACCGGCGACTATCCTCTGCGCAACTCATGGCCGAAGAACGCCGCGTCGTAACCGTCCTGTTCGTGGGCCTCGTCGGCCTCGACGCCGCCGCTTCCCCGGATCCCGAGGACGCCGCGGAGTCCGCGGCGGAGGTCGTGGACGCGCTCTTCTCCCGTTTCCGCAGGGTCATCGAGGCGCGCGGCGGGACGGTGGACAAGTTCGTGGGCGAGACGGTGATGGGGGTGTTCGGCGCGCCGACGGCGCACGAGGACGACCCGCTGAGGGCGGTGCGGGCGGCGCTGGGGATGAAGCGGGAGCTGGAGCTGTTCAACGCGCAGCGGTCGCTCGAGCTGAAGATCCGGGTCGGGGTGAACACGGGCGAGGTGCTGTGGGGGAGCGTGGGGGGCGACCGGCCGACGGCGATGGGGGACGCGGTGAACGTGGCGCAGCGGCTGCAGTCGGAGGCGCGTCCCGGGGAGGTGCTGGCGTCGCGGTCGGTGGCGCGGGCGACGGCGTACCGCGTGGAGTACGGGGCGGAGCGCGAGCTGCGGCTGCGCGGGCGGCAGGACTCGGTGGGCGCGAGCGAGGCGCTTCGCGAGACGGCGACGGTGATCCCCCCGGCGGGGGAGATCGGGCCGGCGCGGCTGGTGGGGCGCTCGACGGAGCTGGAGCGGATCGTGAAGGCGATCTCGGGGGCGAAGGGCGGGTTCGTGCTGCTGGAGGGGGACGCGGGGGTGGGCAAGACGCGGCTGGCGACGGCGGCGCGCGACCGGGCGCGGGCCGCGGAGCCGGGGATGTGGATCGGCGTCGGGCACGCGCAGGAGGGCTCGCCGCTGCCGCTCGGGCCGTTCGCGGAGATCGTGCGCGCGGCGGCGCGCGCGGCGTCTCCGGCCGGCGAAACCAACGAGGTCGCGGCGACGCGCGCGTTCGTGTCGCAGGTCCTCGCCGCGACGGTCCCCGGCAGCGCCGAGCGCTCGAACTTCGCCCACCTCATGACCCGCTCGATGGGACAGGCGGGGGAAGGACCGGCGCCGGGCGACGCCACCCGCGCGCGGGCCGAGACGCTCGAGGCCTGGGAACGCTGGCTGCGCGGGCTG
Organism: Planctomycetia bacterium; assembly: GCA_020849035.1. GTDB lineage: Bacteria > Planctomycetota > MHYJ01 > WSZJ01 > WSZJ01 > WSZJ01. Next base: position 9,995 of record JADLHC010000139.1, on the reverse strand, counting down.
GCGAAGCGCGCGCCGGTGCTGCTCTGCCTCGAGGACCTGCACTGGGCCGACCCCGCGACCTTCGCGCTCCTCGACCACCTCGCGGCGAAGCTCCGCGACGAGCGCGTCTCGATCCTCGCCACGACGCGCCCCGCGCCCCGCATCCCCGGCGGCTTCGACAGGATCCGGCTCGCCGAACTCCCCCCCGCCGAGGCCGCCTCCCTCGCCCGCGAGCTCTTCCGCCGCGACCTCGACCCGGAGCTGACCGCCTTCCTCGTGGACCAGTCGGCGGGGAACCCGCTCTACATGGAGGAGCTGGTCCGGTTCCTGTCGCAGGAAGGGTTCGTCGAGGGGAATCCGGCGCGGTTCGCGACGCGTCCCGACCGGCTTCCGGACGGCCTGCGGGGGCTGCTGGTGTCGCGCATCGACGCCGTCTCGGCGGACGCGCGGGAGGCGCTGAAGTGCGGCAGCGTGTTCGGGCGCGCGTTCTGGTCCGCGGCGACGGGGACGCTCGCGGGGCGCGACGTCGCCCCGGCGCTCGAGCTCGCCGGGCGGCGGAACCTCGTGCAGCGCGCCGCGGCGTCGCTCCTCCCGCAGGACGAGGAGTTCCATTTCCGCCAGTCGCCGCTGCGCGACGCGGCGTACTCGCTGCTCACGAAGAAGGAGCGGCAGCGGCTGCACGCGCGCGCCGCGGAGCTGCTCGAGCCGCTCGCCCCGCACCTCGGCCGCCGCGTGCTCATCCTCGCCGCCGGGCACCGCGAGCTGGCAGCCCAGCCGGAGCCCGCCTCGAAGCTCTGGACGAAGGCGGCCGAGGAGGCGCTGAACCACTACTCCTACGAGGAGGCGCTCTCTTCGGCGCGCGAGTCGCAGCGCATCGACGGCTCGCCGGCGGCCGCGCTGTGCGCGGTCAAGGCGCTGTCCGTGCTGGGCCTCAACGAGCAGGCGCTCGCCGAGGCCGACACGCTCCTGGAACAGCCGGGGCTCGAGGAGTCGCTGCGGTTCCGCACGCTCCGCCAGAAGTCCGTCGTGCACGAGCGGCGCGGGGAGTTCGCGAAGGCCCTCGAGATCTGCGACGCTCTGCTCGCCGAGCCCCGGTCGGCGTTCCAGCACGGCGCCATCCGGCGCGAGCGCTACGGCCTTCTCTACCGCCTTTCGCGGTTCGACGAGTGCCTCCGCGAGGCCCGCGAGGTCGCCCGCCGCGTCGAGCCCCTCGCCGCGGAAGGAAAGCCCGAGGCCAAGGTCGAGCTGGGGAACGCGATCTCCCAGGAAGTCCGAGTGCTGATCCGGCTCGGGGAGTACGAGAAGGCCCTCGAGGCGTCCGACCGCGCGTACAGGCTCTTCCTCGAGGCCGGCGAGGGGATGAACGCCGCCAATTCGCTCAACAACAAGGGCAACGCGCTGATGGACCTCGGGCGGTACGCGGAGGCGCGACAGGCCTACGAGGACGCGCTCGCCGTCTTCCGCGAGGCCGGCGACCGCTGGCGCATCGCCATGGTGCTCACGAACCTCGCCTCGGTCGCGTTCAACGAGGGCGACCCGGACCGGTGCTTCGCGGTCTCGGCGGAGGCGCTCGCGATCCGGCAGGAGATCGGCGACAAGTGGGGCGAGGGGATGCTGCTGGGGAACGAGGGGGATTTCCGGAACCGGATGGGGCGTCCGGAGGAGGCGATCCCGATTCTCGAGCGGGCGCGCGACCTCCGCGCCGGGACCGGCGACCGCCTCGGCGTCTCCATCGCCCTCGAGCGCCTGGCCGAGGCGCGGCTCGACCTCGGCGACGCCGCGGGGGCGCGCGCGGCGGCGGAGGAGTCGCTCGCCATCCTGAAATCGCTCGGCCTCGAGCAGCGCCGCGCACACCGGAAGAAGGTGCTGGCGGAAGCCCTGGGCGCGGAGGGGCGAACGGAGGAGGCGCGCGCCCTGCTCGAGCCGCTCGCCGCGGACTAGGACATCGCCGCCGCGCGGGCCGTCGTCCGCGCCGACGCGGACGCCGCCCGTGCGCTGCGCGACGCCGGCTCCCCGACCGCGCGCTTCCGCGCCCTGGCTCTCCTCGCACGCCTCACGGCGGACCCCGCCGCCCTCGAGGCCGCCCGCGCCGCGCGCCCGCGTTTCCTCCACCGGCGCTTCCAGCAGGAGTTCCTCGCGGCCGAGGCCGCCGTGCGCAAGGCCCCCGGATAAGTTTGTCCGACCGGCGGCGCGGCGCGGCTGGTATGCTTTTCGGCCTTCCCCCCTCGCAACGCCGGAGGCGCGACCGTGAGAGCCCTGCGCTTCGTCCTGCCCGCCTGCCTGTTCCTCGCCGCGTTCGCGTTCGCCGGCGACCCGCCCCCGCCGAAGAAGCCGTGGGGCGACAAGGAGAAGAAGGCCTTCGCGGCGCTGATCCAGAAGTACGTGAAGGCGGAGGCGAAGGACCGGGCGCCGATCCTCGCCGAGATCGCGGCGATGGGCGTGGGCGCGGACCAGATCGCCAAGCAGATGCCGGTCGTGTTCAACGCGATCATGCAGAACGGGAAGAAGTCCGAGGGGAAGGCGGACAACTGGACGGTGCTGCCGGAGAGGCTGTTCACGACGGACCCGTGGAAGAAGGACCACAAGGGGCACTACCTGATCTCGGGCGACTCGAAGGCACGCCAGGGGAAGCCGCTGCCGCTGTTCATCTCGCTGCATGGCGGCGGCAAGAACGTGGCGGACGCGGGCGGGGCGCAGGGGCAGTGGGCGGCGTGTTCCTCGAAGTGCATCCAGGTGTCGCCGTGGGTGCTGGAGCCGCTGACGGAGGGGGAGTGGAACAAGGAGAACGAGCAGGAGTGGCTGTTCCTGCTGATCGAGGAGATGAAGCACACGTACCTGATCGACACGAACCGGATCTACGTGGCGGGCCACTCGATGGGCGGGTACGGCTCGTGGGGGATGGGCGGGCACCACCCGGACCTGTTCGCCGCGGTGGGGCCGTGCGCGGCCGCGCCCGTCGTGCGCTACGAGAACGGGCGCGTGCTCTACCACGAGCCGGGATGCCTCGAGAATTTCTACAACACCTGGGTGCGCTTCTATAACTGCCCCGACGACCCGCAGGTCCCGGTGCACGGGAGCCGGTACGCGAACGCGAAGTTCGAGGAGTGGGCGTTCAAGATCGGGGCGGAGAAGTCGTACGACTTCCACGAGTACCAGGGGATCGGGCACGGCTATCCTCCGGACGGGCTGGGGCCGATCGTGGACTGGATGCTGGCGAAGTCGCGGAACCCGAACCCGAAGAAGATCCAGTGGATGCCGACGCGGGCATACAAGCCGTACAGCTACTGGCTGAGCGTGGAGGAGATCCAGGGGACGGCGGGGGACCGGACGAAGATCACGGGGGAGATCAAGGACAACGTCGTCGAGGTGAACTACGACAAGTTCTCGCCGCGGATCACGGTCTGGCTGAACGAGCACCTGGTCGACTTCAAGAAGCCGGTGACGATCAAGGTGAACGGGACGGAGAAGTTCACAGGGATGATGGCGCCGTCGTTCGACGTGGCGCTGGAGAGCGCCGTGGCGCGGAACGATCCGAACATGGTGTTCACCGCGAAGGTGATGACGTTCGATCCGCCGCCGAGCAACGGCGGGGGGACGACGGAGTCGGGCGGGGGGAAGTAGTTCGTCCTCCTTTATCCTCTTTTACCCCCCCCAAGCCGTTCTTATCGCCGTTCCATCCTCGTTCCCATCCCCGTTCCCATCTCATTTCAGACGGACCTCGCGCCCGCGCCGGCAACGGGATTTCGTGCGGATGGAAGAGGGATAGAACGGCGATACGAACGGCTTGGGAGGGGACAAAAGAGGGTAAAGGAGGATCTCTGTCTGCGGTCCGCCCCCTCTATCCGCCCAGCCTCACCGCCGCCGCCAGACGCAACCCGACCGTGAAGTTCACGTACTCGCGCGTCGCCGCCGTCCGGATGCACGACCGCGCCTGGCCCTGCGACTGCGGCCACGAAACGCCCCGGATCATCTGCCAGCGCCGCCCGGCGCGCAGGTTTTCGTTCAGCATCCACTGCTGCACGTTGCCGCCCATCCCGCGGATCCCGTAGCACGACTCGTCGAGCGGGAACGAGTCCACCGGCGACACGCGCATCGAGACCGGCTGCGACACGTTCGTGTTCGAGAACGACGGGTCCGCCGCCGGCCCCCAGGGGAACGCGCGCCCCCTGGGACCGCGCGCGCCCTTCTCCCACCACTCCTCGTGCGGCAGGCACAGCACCCTCCCCTCCCGCGCCGCCGCCCACCGCGCGTACGCCGCCGCGTCCGTCCAGTCCACGCCGAACACCGGCCACTCCTCCTCCCAGTCCAGCCCCGCGTACGCCAGCGGCTTCGTCCGCGCCGCCAGCTCCGGCGCCGCCGACGCCTTCCACGCCGCCGTCGGCACCGGCCAGCCCTTCCCGTCGTGCGCCCACGAGGCCGCGTGCCCCGGCGACTCCCGCGGCGCGCGCTTCGACGCCTCCGCCACCGGCAGCGCGCCGAGGAACGCGGAGTACTCGCGGCAGGTGACGGGGAAGCGGGCGAGGAGGAGGTCGTCGAGGGTGCGGAGCTCGCCGGGGGCGGTGTCGTTGTAGCCGGGATCGCCCTGCCAGGCGAATTCGCCGGCGCGGACGGGGAGGAAGGCGGCGGGGATTTCGCCGGGACGGAAGAGCGTCACGGCCGGCGCGGCGTCGCCCTGGCGGCGGATTTCGACCGGGACGCGGGCGGGCTCGAAGCCGTCGGCGGCGACGACGAGGAGCCAGGAGCCCATGGGGAACGGGCGCGGGGCGAGGGGCGTGCGGCCGAGGTAGAGGCCGGGGCCGGCGGGGCGGTAGGGGGAGTTGCCGAACAGGGCGTCGAGGGCGGGGGGCGGGTTGGCGAGTGCGCGGGTGCGCGGGTGCGCGGGAGTGATGGGGACGAGGACGCGGTCCTGCTCGACGTACTGGAAGGCCCAGACGTCGGCGCCGGCGATCTCCGCCGCGCGGCAGGACGGGCCGTGGACGCGGAGGCGGAGGGGCGCCACGGGCTCGAGGCCGCGCTCGCGGTCGTCGGAGCCGTCGTCGACGCGGCGGCCGCTCCAGAGGTGGTGGCCGCCGAAGACGAGCTCGTCCGGCGCCACGTCGCGCCCGTCGAGCAGGCACCGGCACCCGTACGCCCGCGCCGTCACCGACAGCGTCCCCTCGCCGCGCAGCGCCGCGTCCAGGCTCCCGTCGTTGAACCGCTCCGCCAGCCGCCGGTTCAGCAGCGCCCCCTTCGCGTCCCCCGCCTCCTCCGCTTCAAGGAACCGCTCCCAGAACAGCTGCGCCCGCAGGCGCCGCGCCCCCGCGTGTTCCGGCGCGTTCCCGAGCGCGCCCGAGAGCGCCGCGTTCGCCGCGCTGAACGCGCCGATCGCCTCGTCCTCCAGCGCCCGCGCCCGGTCCTCGGCCGCCCAGCAATCGCGTTTGTCGGCCGCCCCCGCCGACGGCTTCACCGTCTCCTTCAGGTCCTTCGCGCGCAGCGCCGCCGTGCGGGCCTCCGCCCGGAGCTGCCGCCACCGGTCCAGCGAGGCCAGCGCTTCCGAAACCTGCTCCTCCGCGAGGCGCCCGCGCCGCTCGCGTTCGAGGGTGCCCTCGAGCCACGCCTCGACGGCTTCCTCGAGGGCGGCGGCGGAGGGGAAGCGATCCTGTTTTTTTTTCGCGAGGGCGCGCAGCGCGATCGCGGCGAGCTCCGGCGGCGCCCCGGCCGGCGGCGCCGGCTCCTCCTCGATGACCTTGAGCAGGATCTCCAGCTGCGTCTTCCCCAGGAACGGCGGGCGCCGGGCGAGGATCTCGTACAGCGTCGCGCCCAGCGCGTACACGTCCGACCGCTCGTCGACGTCTTCCACCTTCCCGCGCGCCTGCTCCGGCGGCATGTACGACGGCGTCCCCAGCACGTCGCCCGCCAGCGTCAGCGTCGAGCCGCTCTGCCGCACCGCGTCCGAGTCGCCGCCCGAAGCCGCCTGCGCCTCCGCCGCCCCGCGCTCCTTCGCCAGCCCCCAGTCCACCACCAGCGTCTCGCCGAAGTCGCCCAGCATCACGTTCGCCGGTTTCAGGTCGCGATGGATCACGCCCCGCGAATGCGCGTACGCCACCGCCCGGCACACCTCCCGGAACGCCTCCACCAGCCGCCTCAGCCGCCACTGCCCCGACCGGATCACCTCCTGCATGTTCCGCCCCACGATCCGCTTCATGCAGAAGTACACCTCCCGCGTCGGCAGCTCCCCCATCTCGTGCACCGGGACGATGTTCGGGTGCTCCAGCCTGCCCGTGATGCGCGCCTCGGCGCGGAAGCGCTCCATCGCATGCCCCGGCGAGCCGGGATGGGCCAGCTTGAGCGCGACCGTGCGCCCGAGGTCGCGGTCGGCCGCCTCCACCACCCGCCCGAGCCCGCCGCTTCCGATTTCGCGTCCGAGCGTGAAGCGGTCCCCGGTCGGCGGCGGCGCGGCCGCGGGTTCGGCGCGCCCGCCGCCGGAGACGACGCGCGTCGCGTCGAGCGCGGATCCGGGATCGGGGGTGATGAGCGTCGCGGCCGACCCGGCGGTGTCGGAGCGCAGCGAGTCGGCCGCTGTCGGGGAGAGTAGGCCGCGCTCGACGAGCAGGTCCCCCAGCTCGCGAGGCGCCTCCCCCAGCCACAGCGGCGCCAACTCGCGCAGCTCGCGCGCCCGCACGAGCCCGCGGGCGACCGCGGCGCGCGCGACGGCGAGATTGGCGTCCCACATGCGCGAAAGGGTAGCAGCCGCGCTCCAATCTGGCGCTGGACGGATTCGCGGCTACCCTGTCCGGCTCATGCCACGGAGCCCCTCCGCTTCCCGCTGGTTCGCGCGCCTCCTCCGCCCTTTCACCGGCCGCCTCGCCGTCGCCGTGCTCTGCCTCTGCGCCTCCAGCGCCCTCAACCTCGTCTACCCCGTCTTCATGGGCCGCTCCGTCGACAGCGCCTTCGTCGAACGCTCCCGTTCCCTCCTCGAGCGCTACGCCCTCCTCCTCGTCGCCCTCTTCGCCTTCGGCTCCCTCCTCAACTTCGTCGAGACCTGGCTCCTCCAGTCCGCCGCCGCAGGGCTCCTCCGCGACCTCCGCGCCCGCCTCCAGTCCCACCTCCTCACGCTCACGCCCGCCTTCTTCGACAACCGCCGCACCGGCGAACTCCTCTCCCGCCTCACCGGCGACGCCGCCACCCTCGGCAACGTCCTCACCCGCGACCTCGTCGACGGACTCCAGCGCTCCCTCGTCCTCGCCGGCGCCCTCGTCGTCCTCGTCTCCGTCCACTTCCGCCTCACCCTCGTCATGCTCGCCACCGTCCCCCCCGTCGTCGCCGCCGCCGTCCTCTTCGCCCGCCGCATCGAGAAACTCTCCGAGAAGGAGCAGGACATCCTCGCCGAGACCGGCGTCGCGGCGGAGGAAGCGCTCTCCGGGATCCGCACGGTGCAGGCGTTCGTCCGCGAGCCGTTCGAGCGCGCCCGCTACGGAGAACGCCTCGGCCGCCTGTTCGGCATCGAACTCAAGGCCGCGCTCGCGTGGGGCGCGTTCCACAGCGGCGTCCAGTTCTTCGGCATCTGCGCCGTCGGCGCCGTCTTCTACTACGCCCTCGACCTCGCCACGCGCGGCCTCATCACCCACGGGCAGCTCTTCTCCTTCATGTATTTCACCTTCCTCGTCGCCACCTCCGTCGGCTCGCTCACCTCCCTCTACGGGCGCTTCGCCGCCGCGGGAGGGGCGACGAAGCGCATCCGGGAGCTGCTCGACACGGCGCCGGCGGTCGCGGATGCCGAGGGTGCGAAGGCGCTGCCGCGTCCGCGGGGCGACGTCGGTTTCGAGGGCGTGACCTTCCAGTACCCCTCGGCGGAAAAGCCGGCAGTGGACGGCGTGACGCTCGCCGCGCCCGCGGGGACGATGCTCGCTCTCGTCGGGCCGTCGGGCGCGGGGAAGACGACGCTCGCGTCGCTGCTCCTCCGCTTCCACGACCCCGGCTCCGGCCGGGTCACCGTGGACGGCGAGGACCTGCGCGGCGTAAAGCTGCCGGACCTGCGCGCCGCGATCGGGTTCGTGCCGCAGGACGTCTTCCTGTTCGGGGGGACGGTGGCGGAGAACATCCGCTACGGGAAGCCGGAGGCGACGGAGGCGGAGGTGAAGGCGGCTGCGGAGGCGGCGCACGCGGCGGAGTTCATCGGGAGGCTTCCGAAGGCGTACGAGACGGTCGTGGGCGAGCGGGGGGTGCGGCTCTCGACGGGGGAGCGCCAGCGGATCGCGATCGCGCGGGTGTTCCTGAAGGACCCGGCGATCGTGGTGCTCGACGAGGCGACGAGCGCGCTCGACGCGGAGTCGGAATCCGCTGTGCAGGGGGCCTTCGAGCGCCTGTTCCAGGGGCGCACGTCGCTGGTGATCGCTCACCGGCTTGCGACGGTGCGTCGCGCGACGGCGGTCGCGGTGCTGGACGGCGGAAGGGTCGTCGAGAGAGGGACGCACGAGGAGCTGCTGGCGAAAGGCGGGCTGTACCGGCGGCTGTGCGACCTGCAGATGCTGTCGTAACCTTGCGGCGTGAGCTGGGACGACGAGGACGAAGAGCTGGAGGACGAAGCCGGCGACGACGGCGGCGTGCTCGCGCCCTGCCCGCACTGCGGCGAGGAGATCTACGACGACGCAGAGCGGTGCCCGAAGTGCGGGATGTACCTGTCCGCCGAGGACGCGCCGGGCGCGGGGTGGCCGCTCTGGATGAAGATCGGCGCGGTGCTTGCGATCATCGTCTGCGCGATGCTCGCCGGGATCCTGGCGCTTCCCGCGCTTTTCCGGTGAAACGAAGAGGCCCGCGGCGAAGCGCCGCGGGCCCTGGAGTCGTGCGTCGAGCTACCGGGGATAGCCGCCGTAGCCGGGAGCGAGCCCGCCGCGGTTGAAGTTCCCGGAGCTGTTGCCGTACGGCCCGACGGGCCCGTACGAATTCGTCCCGGCGCCTGACCAGCCGTGGCCGTACCAGCCGCCGCCGTACCAGCCGTGGCCGTAGTGGCTCGTCCCGAAGGAGAAGGACCAGTCGCCGTGGCGGTAGTAGACGCCAGCCGTCGGGCGGTAATGGCGGTGGCCGTGCCCGTACCAGCCGCCGGGGTACCCGTAGCCGTAGGGGATGTACCCGTACGGGTCGTAGCCGACGGTCCCGGCCCAGAACCCGTCGCGATACCAGCCGTCGCCGTATCCGCGCCGCGCGTCGAACCGGTTGTCCCGCTCCGCGATCCTGCGGTCCACCCGCGCCCGCGACTCCCAGTACGCGCGCAGCCGCTCGGCCTCCGTCTCCTCCGCGTCGGACTTCGCCTTCCGCTCCGCCTCCGCCAGCGCCTTCTCCAGCCGCTTCTTCTCCTTCTCGGCCGCCATAGCCGCCGCGGCCTCCTTCGTCACCCACTTTCCGTCCACCTTCACCATCCCCTTCGCCAGCAGCAGTTCCTCGCCCCGCAGCCACTTGCCCCCGACCTTCTCGTACGAGAGCCGCTTGCGCGCCTCCGCGTGGTCCGGGTCCGCGGCGATCACCGCCTCGAGCTCGACCCGCTCGTAGTGCGGCAGCCTGTTTTCGGCGCACCAGTTCGCGAGCTCGAGGTGCCCCTTTACGTCGTCCGCCTTCAGCTTCGCCGCCAGGAGCTCGTACTCCTCCATCGGCGTCGTGCGGTGGACGATCTTCTCGACCTGGTCGCGGTCCAGCTTCACCACGCCGCCGGGGCGCTTCACGATGACCTTGTCGCCCTCGATTGTCGTCGTGACGCCTTCGAGCTTGCCGCCGTTCTTGAGCCAGACGGTGTCGGCGCAAGCAATGGACCCTGCGGCGAGGAGCGCCGCCGAGAGAAGGATACGCATGGGTTCAGGCCTCCTTCGGTCCCCCTTGAAGGACAGGGTAGAGCGGGAGGGGCCAAAACGGAAGGACGAAACGAAAAAGGAAAAAGGAAAAACGAAAAAGGAAAAGCGCGGCAGGCGGGGGGCGTCTCAATTTTCGTTTTTTGTTTTTCCCTTTTCGTTTTTAGTTTCGTTGCCGTTCCGCCCTCCCCCCCCCCG
>JADLHC010000138.1 GCA_020849035.1 Planctomycetia bacterium | reverse complement strand
GCCCCCCCCCCCCCCCCCCGCCCCCGCCGGGCCTCCTCCTCGAAATGAGGGCGGTGGGATTCGAACCCACGACCCACAGCTTAAAAGGCTGTTGCTCTACCAGCTGAGCTACGCCCTCAATTCGAAGAAGGAAGTCACGAAACGAAAACGAGCGCACGGCGCGCGCGAAAGGCCGCGCGCGCCGGCGCTCATTTTCGTTTCGTGACTTCCTTCTTCGAATTGATCAACGACATGAGTCGGGCGCTCCTCGGCGGTTCCGGCGACTGTTGCGGCGTGACGGGATGATCATCGACCGGAGACCCGAAAGGGTTCACGGCCGACGGGTCCTACACCTCCATGATCTCCTTCGTCTTCTTCTCCAGGATCTCGTCCATCTTCTTCTCGTGGTCCGTGATGGACTTCTGGATCTCGTCCTTGAACCGCGTCAGGTCGTCCTCCGTCATGATCCCCTTCTTCTCCTCCTCCTCCGCCTGCTTCATCGCGTCGCGGCGGATGTTGCGGATCGCGACCTTGGCCTTCTCGACGGAGTCCTTGGCCATCTTCGCGAGCTGCTTGCGGCGTTCCTCGGAGAGCGGGGGGATCGCGAGGCGGATCATCTTGCCGTCGTTCTGCGGGTTGATCCCGAGGTTCGACTTCTGGATCGCCTTCTCGATCGGCTGCAGGGCCGCGGCATCGTAGGGCTTGATGACGATGAGGCGCGCGTCGGGGCAGGAGATCGAAGCGACCTGCTTGATCGGGGTCGGGGCGCCGTAGTACTCCACCGTGAAGTGGTCCACGAGGGCCGGCGTCGCGCGGCCGGTGCGCAGTCCCTTGAACTCCTCCGCGAGGACCGCGACGGCCTTGTCCATCTTGTCGTCCGCTTCCAGGATGATGTCGTCGGTGGGCATGGGTGTTCCTATCCGGAGATGGTCGTGCCGATCTGCTCCCCGGTCACGACGCGCGCGATGTTCCCCGGGGTCTTGAGGTCGAAGACGATGATCGGGATGTGGTATTCCATGCACATGGAGATCGCGGTCGAGTCCATGACCTTGAGGCGCTGGTTCAGTACGTCGAGGTAGGTCAGCCGCTCGTACTTTTTCGCCGTCGGGTCCTTCTTCGGGTCGCCGCTGTACACGCCGTCGACCTTCGTCGCCTTCAGGATGACCTCGCAGCCGAGCTCCGTCGCCCGGAGCGCGGCCGCCGTGTCCGTCGTCACGTGCGGGTTCCCCGTGCCGGCCGCCAGGATCACGATCCGGCCCTTCTCCATGTGCGCCAGCACGCGTCGCCGGATGTACGGCTCCGCCACGCTGTGCACGCTGATCGCCGTCGCCACCCGCACCTGCGCGCCGTGCTTCTCCAGCACGTCCTGGAGCGCCAGCGAGTTGATGACCGTCGCCAGCATCCCCATGTAGTCCGCCGTCGGCGCCGTCACCCCGCGCTTCGACAGCTCCGCCCCGCGCACGATGTTGCCGCCGCCGACCACGACCGCCACCTGCGCGCCGACGTCGCGGGCCTTGAGGATCTCGCTCGCGAGCGAATCGATCTCGTCGATGTCCAGCCCCTTGTTGCCCGGGGCGCAGAGCCCCTCCCCGGACACCTTGAGCAGGATCCTCCGGTAGCGCGGCGAGGTCACAGGCTCGCGCCGCCCCCGACGCCGATCTCGCTCCACGCGAACCGGCGCACCACCACGTTCTCGCCCAGCTTGCCGGCCACGAGCTTCACCATCTCGTTGATCGTGCCCTTGTACTTCTCCTCGTTGCAGAACGGCTGGTCCATCAGGACCATCTGGAGGAACAGCCCCTTCTCCAGCTTGCCGGTCAGGATCTTCTCGGCGATCTCCGGCGGCTTCCCCTTGATCGCGTCCGCATTCGCTGCCTTCTCCTTCTCGATCATCTCGGCGGGGACCTGGTCGCGCGTGACGACCTTCGGCTTGGTCACCGCGATGTGGAGCGCGATGTTGGCGGCCAGCTCCTGGAAGTCGGTCGTGTTCGCGACGAAGTCCGTCTCGCAGTTCACCTCGACGAGCGAGGCGAGGCGGCCGTTGAAATGCACGTAGCTGACGACGCGGCCGGCCTTGGCCTCGCGCTCGCCGAGCTTCGCGCCCTTCATGCCCTGCTTCGTCTTGAGGATCTCGACGGCCTTCTGGAAGTCGCCGTTCGCCTCCTCGAGCGCGGACTTGGCCGCCATGAACGGCGCGCCGGTCCGGTCGCGGAACTCCTTCACCTGTGCTGCGCTGATGGCCATGTTCTCGACCTCTGGATATGAAGGGGGGGTGGGCCGAGGCCCACCCCTCCCGGTGGCAGGAAAAGTTGGGGGTGGGGCTAGGCCTTCGGTGCGGCTCCTTCGGCTTTCCTGGCTTCTTCGGCCTTCTTCGCCTCCTCGGCGGCCTTCTTCTTGGCCTCCTCGGCGGCGCGCTTGGCTTCCTCTTCCTTGCGCTTCGCGGCTTCCTCGGCGGCCTTCTTGCGGCGCTCCTCCTCCTCCCTCTTGCGCTGCTCCTCCTGCTGCTTGAGGACGATGGCGTAGCGGGTCTTGCCCTCGAGGACGGCGTCGGCGAGTCGGGAGAAGACGATCTGGATGACGCGCATGGCGTCGTCGTTGCCGGGGATGGGGATGTCCACCGAGCTGGGGTCGCCGTCGGTGTCGATGAGCGCGATGACGGCGATGCCCGACTTGCGGGCCTCGGCCACCGCGTTCTTCTCGCGCCGCGGGTCGGCCAGAACGAGCGCCGCGGGGAGCTTCTTCATGTTCCGCAGCCCGTCCAGGTTGCGCTTCAGCTTGCGCTTCTCGCGCAGCACCATCGCCTTTTCCTTCTTGGTGTAGAGGTCGAGGGTGCCCTTGGCCTCGAGGTCCTCGATTTCGAGGAGGCGCTTGAGGCGGGAGCTGATCGTGGCGTAGTTGGTGATGGTGCCGCCGATCCAGCGCTCCGAGACGTAGTGCTGGCCGCAGCGGGCCGCCTCGGTCTCGGCAACCTTCTTGGCCTGGCGCTTGGTGCCGACGAACAGCACCTCCTGCCCGTCTGACGCGAGCTTCTTGCAGAACTCGTAGGCCTGGATGAGGCCCTTGATGGTCTCGCGGAGGTTGATGATGTGGATGAGGTTGCGCTTGCCGAAGATGAAGGGCTTCATCTTGGGGTTCCAGCGCGACACGCGGTGTCCGAAATGGACGCCGGACTGAAGGAGTTCCTGGACTGAAACGAGCGCCATCTGGCCTCCGAAGTTCACCTGAGTTAGCCGTCTCCGCCGAGACCCGGCCCGACGTTCGGGGCGGGCTCCCCCGTGAGGAGGATGCGCAGCTGTCGAGACGAAAGGGGGGAGGATTGTACTTGGGGGAGGGGGAGGGTCAATGAGAAAGGGGGGAGAAAGGGCAGGGGAAGGGGAACGGCGGGGAGGGGATGGGGCGGGCTGCCCCCGCCTTCCTTCCCCCTTCCGCTGCCGTTACTTTGCCTCCACCCTCGCCGTGTACGTCCTCCCCCTGTCCCCGGTCGCCTCGATCTCGTCCATCATCACCGCCAGCGACCGCGACACCTTCCCCTCGAACTTCGTGGCCCCGTTGACGACGATCTTGACCGGTTGCTCCAGGTCCAGCATCCGGTCGCTCAGCCACACCGTCGCGCTGTCCGGGCCCTGGAGGGTCACCGTCTGCCCCTCGATCGTCGCCTCCAGCGGCCCCGGGGCGTCGAGCCAGTACCACCTCCCGTTTCCCTGCGCCCGCGTCAGTTTCTTCGCGTGCATGTTCCGCGTCGTCTTCGCGAATTTCGCCATGAACGGCGGGTATTCCTTCGGCCCCACCTCGTGGCCCTTCCCCGCCTGCTCGATGAACGTCACGTCGCACCCCGCTTCCTTCAGCGCCTTCGCGGTCGCCTTCGACGGCTTGTTCATCGCGTCCATGTCGACCTCGCCGATCTCGATGTAGAAGGCGAGGTTGCGGAAGTCGGCCGCGCGGCCGGATAGGTCGGAGCAGCCCAGGAACGGCGCCGCCATCGCGAAGGCCGTCGGGCGCTCGGAGGCCATGGCGCTCGCGCCGAAGCCGCCCATGGAGCCCCCGTAGACCATGATGCGGTTGGGGTCGATGTTGAAAGTCGCCCGCGCGTGATCGACCGCCTTCCATGCCGCCTCCAGCCCGCCGGCGCCCCAGTTCGGGCTCGCGGGCAGGACCACCACGGCTCCCACCGGGTCCGTGTACCTCTGGAACCACGCGAGCATCTCGCCGGCGTGCTTCTTCCCGGACTCGTAGTCCGACGGCCCGCCGCCGTGCAGCCCGACGATCAGCGGCGCGGGCTTCGAGCCGCTCAGCCCCGGCGGCGCGTGCACGTGCACCGCGTGCTTCCCGTCCGCCGCCTCCACGTCGATGACGACCGTCCCCGGCCGGCCTTTCGCCTTCGTGTTCCCCGCCAGCGCCAGCTTCTCCGCGGCCTCCGCCTGCGCCTTCGTCAGCCGCACCTCCGCCAGCCCCGCAGCCTTCAGCTTCTCCATCGCGGCCTTCCGGCCTGCGTCGTCCGCGGCCGTGAAATACTCCTGGGCCGCAGGGCGAAGGGCTTCCCACGACGCTTTCGCGGGCGGTTCGGCGGAAGCGGCTCCGGCGAGGAGGAGCACGGCGGCGAGTCGTCGCATGGTGGCAGGTCCGATGGGATTCCCCCGGGGCGGCATTGTGAAAGTGCCGCGGGCGCGAATCAAGCGTCCGGGGACTGTACGCGCGGGAGGGGCGAAGTCTTCCGGCGCCCTTCTACCCGCCGGCCCGCACCGGGCGATAGCCGCGCGCGGCGAGGATCGGCGCGATGCGGTCGCGGTGGTCCCCCTGGATCTCCAGCACCCCGCCTTTTGCGCTCCCTCCGCACCCGAGCGACTTCTTCAGCTCGCGCAGCAGCGCGTCGAGATCCTCGTCCCGCGGGAAACCCTCCAGCAGCACCACCTCCCGCCCGCCCCCGCGCTTCTCCCGCCGCATCCGGATCGCCTCCGTCCGCTTCTGCGGCGCGGGCAGCGGCGCCGCGGCCTCAGGCTCCTCCGGCTCGGGAGGCAGAGGCGGGCACTTGCAATCCGGCTCGAACTTCCCGCACCGCAGGCAGGGGAGGCGCAGGCCCATGGCTAATGCGGCGGTCGGCGATCCGGCAGGGGACGCCTCAGCGTGCGCCAGTCGTCCGCCTCCCTCGCCAGCGCGTTCAGGTCGTCCTCGAGCTTCTGCCGGAAGTGTTCCCTCATGGCGTCGTCCGCGTTTGCGGGGACCCAGATCGGGTCGCCGTAGAGGAGGCGCACGGGCGAGCCGGGGAGGGGGAGCATGAAGCGATCCCAGGAATTGAAGCGCCACGCGTGGCGGGCGCCGGCGATGACCGGGACGATCGGCACGCCGGACTTCTGGGCGAGGAGCGCGATCCCGGCGTGCGCCTTGTACCGCGGCCCGCGCGGACCGTCCGGCGTGATGACGCCGTTGTACCCGCGCTCAAGCCGGTCGAGCATTCCCATCAGCGCCTCGCGGCCCCTCCGCGAGCTCGACCCGCGGACGGCGTCGCCGCCGAACCGGTTCACGGCTCCGGCGAGGATGTCGCCGTCCTTCGAGGCGGAGATCATGAGGGAGAAGCGGACGCCGTGGGGGCGGAAGCGGCGGGCCATGTAATAGAGCGTGTAGAGGATGCGGTCGTGCCAGAGGGCGAGGAGGACGTTCCTGCGCTCGCCCAGGAGGCGGAGGGCGGTGTAGTCCTCGTTGCGGCGCTCGACGAGGTTCCACGTGCGGCCGACCGTGCGGAGGCCGGCGGTGGCGGCGGCGGCGACGAGTCCGCGGAAGCCGCCGACCGGGCGGGCGCGGTCCTCGAGCCACATCGGGGGCGGGGCCGGCGCCTGCGTGGCGCCGGCGGCCGCTGGGACGTCACTCGATGAGGACTTCATCGGCGGTGCGGTGGATTCCGTTGACGATGAGGACGGTCACGAAATCGCGGTCCTTTTCGTCGAGCTGGGCGACGAGGCCCTTGATGTCGACCAGCTTCTTCCTGATGTCGGCTTCCAGCCGGTCGATCTTGCGCGAAACCTCGGGATTCTCGGTCTTGATGCGCTTTACCTTGTCGAAGACCGAAGCGGCCGCCGCGCTGAGGTCCTTGTCGCCGCGGGGTTTATGAGCGTTCGCCATGGCCACGTTGTAGCCCGCGGAGGCGCAGGAATCAAGGCGGAACCCTCCGGCCCGGGCGTGCTAGACTTCGCGGCCCATGGAAGCGCCCGCCGTCCGGCCTCCGGAGCCTCCGGCCGAGCCCGCGCCGCCCCCGGCGCAGGCCGGACGGCCCGCCTGGGTGCTGTGGGCGCTCGCGGTGCTGGCGTTCCTGTTCGCGCTGGGGGCGTGCGACGTCTACAACTACGACGTCGGCGTCCACCTGGCGAAGGGGAGGTACATCGCGCAGGAGAAGCACCTTCCGGCGCCGGAGGAATTCGTCACGGCGAAGCGTCCCGGGGGGCTGTACCAGGACCGGTGGCTGTTCCAGCTGGCGACGTGGATCGTCTACGGCGCGGGGGGCTGGACGGGGCTGACGCTCGCAAAGATCGCCTTCCTCGCGATCACCTTCGCGTTCCTCTGGGCCGCCGCGCGGCCGGCCGGTCCCTGGGCCTGCGCGCTGGCCACCTTCCTCGCCGCGCTCCTCATGTACGAGCGCTGGGACATCCGCTCAGAACTTTCCGTCCACCTCGCCCTCGCCGCGATGCTCGCCGTCGCGGCCCGGGGGACGGCCGCCGGGAGGTGGGTGTGGGCGGCCCCCGCCGTGGCCCTCGTCGGCGCGAACATTCACGCCGTCAACGTTGCGCTTCCCGGGCTGCTCCTCCTTCCCGCGCTCGCCGCCTGGCGGAAAGGGGAGAAGCGCGACGCGAGGGTCTGGGGGCTCTCCGCGGGCGCTTCCGTGGCGGCCCTTCTCGCCAACCCGCAGGGCTGGAACATCTTCGCGATCGCTCCCGGGTACATGCTGAGGGTGCGCAACGGCCCGGAGTGGTACCGCGGGTTCATCACGGAGATGCAGGGGGTCACGGACGACGTCGCCTTCCCGAGCGTGACGCTGCGGGCCGTCTGGGTCGTGGTCCCGCTCGCGGCGCTCGCGCTCGCGGCCAATCGCCGCCGCGCGCGCTTCGTGGACGCGGTCCTCCTCGCGGCCGGCGCGCTCGCCGCGTTCTCGATCCGCCGCAATATCGCGATCGCGGGCGTCCTGCTCTTTCCCGTCCTGGCGCGCAACCTGCACGAGCTCGCCGCCGATCTGCTCGCACGCGCCGGGGACGCGGCGCGGCGCGTCCGCGCCGCAGGCGCCCTCGCGCTCGCCGCCCTTCTTGCCCTCGCCGCCGCCCTCTCGACCTCCGACCTCGCCGCCGTCGGCGAGCGCACCGTCCGCCGCGCCGGCCTTGGCGTCTCGCGCCTCTCGCTCCCCGTCGACGCCTGCGACTTCCTCAACCGCGAGGGCTTCCAGGGCCACGCCTTCGTCAACTGGGATGCCGGGTCGTACTACAACTTCGCGATGTTCCCGCGCTCACTCCCCACCATGAACTCCGAAGGCGACTGGAACCTCGAGACCCTCGAGGAATTCAACAACGCCGCCGAGCGCCCCTCCGAGTTCTTCCCCGCCTACGCCGCCCGCTACAACCTCGAGCTCGCCCTCCTCACGCACCAGTCCCACGGCACCCGCACCGCCATCCGCTGGCTCGCCGCTTCCCCCGACTGGGCCCTCGTCTGGCGGGACGAGTGCGCGGTGGTATTCGCCAGGCGCGCCGGGGCGAACGCGGAGCTTGTGAAGCGGTTTGCGTCGGCGGCGGCGCCGGGGTTCGAGGCCGGGAGTCCGGGGGGGCTGTGGCCGTGGGGGGAAGGGCGGCGCCGCTCAGCCGCCGTGCGCTGCTACCGCATCGGGACGGTGAAGGCGCTGTTCGGCGAGGACCCGCAGAAGGACTACGAGGAGGCGATCCGCCTGTGGCCGGACTATCCCGAGGCGCACGGGAACCTGGGGGCGGTGCTGGGGGAGAAAGGCGTCGCGGGTGCGGAGGAGGAGTTCCGGCTGGCGACGCGGCTGGCGCCGAAGTATCCGCGGGCGTGGCAGAACCTCGCGTTCTGGTACACGACGCGCGGCGACCCCGACGGCGCGATCCGCACGCTGCGCGACGCGCTCTCCGCGGTGGACGACGCGGACCTGCACGTCCAGCTCGCCGGGCTGCTCCTCGCGCAGGGCGCCCCCGCGGCCCGCGACGAAGCCGGGCGCCACGCCCGCGCCGCCCTCGAGCGGCGCCCCGGGCACCCGGGCGCGCTTCAGGTCCTTGAAGCGCTCGGCAACTCCCGCTGAGCCGGCCGCCGCTTGAACCGCGCGAGCGGCACGTCCACGAGCATCCACGCCGCGGCCCCGGCGGCGGCGCTTGCGGCGAGGACCGCGAGCGGCTCGGTCCAGCCCGTGAGGCGCAGCAGGGGGTAGTGAAGGAGGAAGACAGGGTAGGCGATGCCGGCGAGGAACCGGTCGCCGGCGGCGAGGGCGGGGTGCAGCGAAGGCGCGCGGAAGAGGAACGGCAGCGCGGCCACGACGGCGGCGTACAGCGGGACGAGCGCGGCGACCAGGGCCGTGCCGGGGTGCGCGAGCGCGGCCAGCCTCCAGCCGACGATGGCCGCGAACAGCGCCGCGATCCCGGCCGCCAGCAGCGCGGGCCGCGCCAGCGCCCGCTCCACCGCCGCGGCGTGCCGCTCGTGGAGCGTGCGGACCAGCGAGCCCGCGACGAAGAACGCAAGGGTTGCGGGGAAGAAGCGGTAGATCCACGGGTCCGGCGCAAGCCGCAGCGCCAGCACGAGGCCCCACACGCCGAACGACGCCGCGGCGAGCCCGGCCCGCGCCGCAAGCCCGCGCCGCACGACCCACGGCGCAACGAGGTAGAACCACCCTTCGATCGACAGGGACCAGCACGTCGGCAGGACGAGCAGGTGCCACGCCTGCGACGCGGACTCGTGGAACGCCGGCGTGTACGCCAGCGCGCCTCCGCGGATCTCGAGCCAGTGGAAGAGCTCCTGCCCGAGCGGAAGTGCCTGCAGCGCCGCCGCGACCGCGACGCTCCCCCCGCGCAGCCCGCGCCACGCTTCCCGCGTCGCGTTCCCGTTTGCGAACAGGAGCGCCGTTCCCGCGGCGAGGCAGACGGCGTAGAGCGGCAGCAGCCGGAGCGCGCGGTTGGCGTAGTAGGCGCGGAGGCCGCCGTGTCCGGCGTAGGTCGACGTCAGGGTCAGCGTCATGTAGTACCCGCTGATCGCGTAGAACGAGAGCAGTCCGAGCGGGCCGGTGTAGCGCGCGGCGCCCGCGCTCTCGGGCGTGACGTGGGAAGCGACGATGAGCCAGCAGAGGAGGAGGCGGAAGGCGCCCAGGGCAGGGATCCGGAAGTTGGGGTGGTGGGGGGCTTGTAGCGCGGGGGGAGGCGGGAGGCAAGGCGAAAGGAGGCTGGCGGAGGCGGGCGAAGGCTGGCGGAGGCTGGCGGAGGCTGGCGGAGGCGGGCGGAGGCGGGCGGAGGCGGGCGGAGGCGGGCGGAGGCGGGCGAAGGCGGGCGGGGCTGCGAGATGCCGCGCGGTGTCGCCCCCGCGCTTCCGCCGCTATCATGCCCGGATGATCCACGCACTCGTCCTGGCCGGCGGCTCCGGCAAGCGGTTCTGGCCGCTCTCCCGCAGGGCCACGCCCAAGCAGCTCCTCGCCATCGCCGGCGAGAAACCCATGATCGCGGAAACCGTCGAACGCCTCCGGGGACTCGTCCCGCCGTCGCGCGTCCACGTCCTCACCAACAAGGCCACCGTCTCCGCGATCCGGAAAGCCCTTCCCGGCGTCCCCGCCGCCCAGGTCGTCGGCGAACCGGACGGGCGCGACACCACGGCGGCGATCGGGCTCGGGGCGGTGCTGGTGTCGAAGCGCGACCCGGACGCGGTGATGGTCGTGCTTCCGGCGGACCACGTGATCCGGCCGGCGGCGGCGTTCCGGCGGTCCCTTTCGGCGGCGGCGGCCGCCGCGCGGAGGGACGGGGGGCTCTACGTGTTCGGCGTGAAGCCGACGGGACCCGCGACGGGGTACGGATACATCCTGCGGGGCGGGAAGGTCGCAGACTCGAAGGGTGTCCCGGTGCACCGAGTCGAGCGCTTCGTCGAAAAGCCGGACCTGGAGACCGCGCGAAAGTACGTCGCCGACGGGCGCTTCCTCTGGAACGCCGGCATCTTCTGCTGGCGGGCGAAGGACATTCTCGCGGCGATCGCGCGGGAGAGACCTGCGATCGGCCGTTCGCTCGAACGGATCCGCAAGGGCGGCGCCTCGGCGCTGGCGCGCGAGTTCCCGCGGATCGAGAAGGTGTCGATCGACTACGCGGTGATGGAGAAGGCGGCGGACGTGCGGGTGATCGAGGCGGCGTGGGCGTGGGACGACGTGGGGAGCTGGGCGTCTGTGGGTCCGTACCTGCCGCGGGACGGGGCGGGGAACGCGGTGCGCGGGGACGTGCTGGCGGTGGAGACGACGGACTGCACGGTGCTGAGCGACGGGCACCTGGTCGCCGCGGTCGGCGTCACGGGGCTGGTGATCGTGCGCACGAAGGACGCGACGCTGGTCTGCCGGCGCGACCGGGCGCAGGACGTGAAGAAGCTGGTGGACCTGCTGGAGGCGCAGAAACGCGCGCGGCTGCTGTGATTCGTGCGCTCGGGGTGGACACCGGGGACAGGCGCGTCGGGCTCGCGGTGAGCGGTCCCGGCGGGATCGTGCTGGGCATCCCCCTGCTCGAACGGCGCGACTGGGAGTCCGACCTGGCGGCGCTGGCGGCGGTCGTCGAGGACAAGCGCGCGGAGGTCGTCGTCGTCGGCCTGCCGTTGAACATGGACGGCAGCGAGGGGCCGCGGGCAAGGCTGGCGAGGGAGTTCGGCGACGCGCTGGCTGCGCGGATCGGCGTGCCGGTCGAGTACTGGGACGAGCGGCTGTCGAGCGTCGAGGCGGAGGAGAGGCTGAAGGGGGTGAAGCTGGGGAAGGGGGCGAAGAAGGCGCACGTGAACACGGTGGCGGCGCAGGTGATTCTGGAGTCGTGGCTGGCGGGGAAGAGGGGGCATCCGGGGCGATAGGTCCGGGTGTCTATCGTGATCGGCGGCCCGGTCGTTCCATCGTCGTGATCGTCGTGATCCGCGACCCCGTCGTTCCATCGTCGTGATCGTCGTGATCCGCGACCCCGTCGTTCCATCGTCGTGATCGTCGTGATCCGCGACCCCGTCGTTCCATCGTCGTGATCGTCGTGATCCG
>JADLHC010000137.1 GCA_020849035.1 Planctomycetia bacterium | reverse complement strand
GCGGAGACGAGGACGTCGGCGGCGCTCTCGGCGGGGCTCGCGCTGGCGGCGGCGTGGTTCGGGGCGGAGGTGCCGGAAGGGCTGGCGCGGGCGCTCGCGCTGCCGCGCTGGCAGCGCGCGCTGTTCCGGAGGCTGCTCCGGCCGGAAGCGCTGGCGGACCCGCGGGGGAACGACGGGGTGATCGCGCGGTATTTCCTGAAGATCCTGGCGCAGGACGGCCTGAGGGGTGTGGCGCGGACGGTGGCGGGGGTGCCGGGGGCGGTGGCGCGGAGGATGGCCGGGGGGCAGGCGCGCTCCTGACCGGTCCGGAGCTTGTCCTCCCTGCCTTCCGCGATGAAGGACCATCTCCCCCCGTGCCCTCTCCCGCCCCCGCGGCGTCCCGCCCCCTCGCCCACCTCCTCCGCGCGCTCGGGCTCGTCGTCGCCGCCGCGGGCCCCTGGACCTCCCTTTGGCTCGTTCTCCTCCTCGTGCAGGGCCTCCTCCCCGGCGCCGTGGCCCTCCTCGTCAAGCGCATCGTCGACGACCTCGCCTCCGGCCGCACCGTGACCGACGTCGCCGGGCTCGCCGTGGCGGCGGGCGTGTGCGTGCTGGCGGGGGAAGCGCTTCGGTCGGCGGCGGTGTGGGTGCGGTGGGTGCAGGCGGAGCGGCTGCGCGACCACATCGCGGGGCGGATCCAGGAGCAGTGCGCGGCGATGGACATGGCGTTCTACGAGGTGCCGGAGTCGTACGACCTGCTGTTCCGGGCGCGCGAGCACGGGAGCCACCGGTCGCTGGCGATCGTCGAGAGCCTGGGCGCGCTGCTGCAGGACGCGGTGACGCTCGTCGCGATGGGCGCGCTGCTCGTGACGTTCGGGCTCGGCGTCCCCGCGGCGCTGCTCCTCAGCACGCTCCCGGCGTTCGCGGTCGTCATCCTCGCCGCGCGCCGCCAGCACGAGTGGACGAAGGCGAACTCCGAGCCGGAACGCCGCACCTGGTACCTCGACTGGCTCCTCACCGCCCGCGACTCCGCCGCCGAACTCCGCCTCTTCCAGCTCGCCGCCCATTTCCGCGCCCAGTGGCGCGCCCTCCGCGACCGCCTCCGCCGCGAGCGCCTCGCGCTGCTGCGCGGCCAGGCCCTCGCCGAAACCGCCGCCGCCGCCACCGGCCTCGCCGTCGCCGCCGCGGCGGTCGCGTGGATCGGGAAGCGCGTCGCGGCGGGGGCGGCGTCGCTGGGGACGCTCGCGCTGTTCCTGCAGGCCTTCTGGCAGGGGCAGCGGCTCCTGCGCTCGTCGCTCGAAAACGCCGGCCGCATCTACGCGAACCTGCTTTTCCTCTCGGCGCTCTTCGAGTTCCTCGACCTCGAGCCCGCGCTGGCCGACCCCGCGAGCCCGGCGCCCGCGGCGTTCACGAAGGCGATCCGGTTCGAGAACGTCTCGTTCACGTACCCGGGCGCGTCGCGGCCCGCCGTGCGCGGGTTCGACCTCGAGGTCCCCGCGGGGCGCATCGCGGCGCTGGTGGGGTTCAACGGGGCGGGGAAGAGCACGGTGATGAAGCTGCTCTGCCGGCTGTACGACCCGTCGGAGGGCCGCATCACGCTCGACGGCGCCGACCTGCGCGCCCTGCGCGTCGCCGACCTGCGCCGCCTCGTGAGCGCCCAGTTCCAGGACGCCGTCCGCTACAACGCCCCCGCCCGCGAGAACGTCGCGCTCGGCGACGTCGACCCGCCCCCCTCGCAGGACGAGCTCGACCGCGCTGCCCGCGCCGCCGGCGCCGCCGACATCGTCGCCCGCCTCCCCGGCGGCTGGGACGCCGTCCTCGGCAAGTGGATGCACGACGGCGTCGAGCTCTCCGGCGGCGAGTGGCAGCGCCTCGCCCTCGCCCGCGCCCTCCTCCGCCGCGCGCCGATCCTCCTGCTCGACGAGCCCACCAGCGCCATGGACGCCTGGGCCGAAGGCGAGTGGACGAAGCGTTTTCGCGAGGTCCTCGGCGGGCGGACGGTGCTGGTGATCACGCACCGGCTGACCGCCGCGCGGCAGGCGGACGTGATCCACGTGATGGAAGAGGGGCGGATCGTCGAGAGCGGGACGCACGACGAGCTGGTGGCGAAGGGCGGGCGGTACGCGGAGGCGTGGAGGAGGCAGATGGGGTAGGCGGGGCGCGAGAGGGCGGGTACGCGGGTGCGCGGGTGCGCAGGTGCGCGGGTGCGCGGGTACGCGGGAGGGCGAGAAGGAGATCCTCCCCACGCCGTTGCCGTCTTGAACGCCGCAAAAGGAACGACGGGCGGGGAATGGAGGGAATCCAGGGAATCCGGTGAAGCCGCGAGGCGGTCGGCGACCGGGTCAGACCCGTGCGCTCCGCGCCGCCCCCTCCAGCATCCCGCAGATCCGCCCCACGTTCGTTGCCGCGTCGAACCGCTCCGTCGCAAACCGCCGCGCCGCCGCTCCCCGCCGAGCCCGCTCCGCCGGGTCCCGCGCCGCTTCCACCGCCGCCAGCAGCCCGTCCACGTCCCCCTCCGCCACCACCCACCCCGCGCCGAGTCGTTCTTTGGGGTGCACACGGGTCTGAGGAGGCGGTTACAGAGACGGGGGACTCAGGGCGGATGGTGCTTTCCGTCGGGGAGCGGACGCCACCAGCACGGCCTGGATCATCAGGGTGACGGCCGCATACGCCGGGAACGCGCGGGCGGCACCCATGGCGCCGTCGCGGCCCACCAGGACTATCAAGATCGGCGCGGACAGTACGGCACCTGCCGTCTCCGAGAGGGCCCAGGTTCGGCTGCGCTTGTGCGCCAGGAGGTGAAGCGCGACGACCTGCGCGGTCGCCTGAATCGCGGCACCCCCGGCCAGCCAGGGCATGAGGGCGGCGGAGGTGCGGTATTGCGGGGCGAGGAACGCCGCGGCGAGGACGTGACTGAGGAGACAAACCGCCCCGAATCCTGCAGCACACACCGCTGCGGTGAGGCCGAACCACGCTGCGTAGATTCTCGCCCCGCGCGCCGCGGAGCTTGCGGCCAGCGACTCCAGGTAAACGGGCCGAAGGGTCTGGGTGACCACGCCCTGGGCCATCATGAACGGCGAGACGACGAGGCCGTAGGCCGCGGCGTAGATTCCGACCTCCGTCGGTGTACGCAGCCACCCGATGACGAATCTGTCCCCGACGGACGTCGCCCAAAGCACCACGGCCAGAGGCACCATCGGCGCGGCGTAGGCCCGGATCTCGGACCGCAGGCGGTCCTCAGTCCAGCCCCGGGCCACGCCGCCGTCCGTCCCGGCCCGGGTGCCGGTCAGGACGAAGACCGCGAGCAAGGCGCCGCTTGCGGCGGCGTAGCCCGCGAGGACGGGGACGGCTGAGGCCCCCGCGATCGTCGCCGCCGCCACCGCCACGGCAGGGCGCAGCCACGCTTCAGAGGAGTTCCAGGCGCTGACGGCCGCCTGGCGGCGCGCAGCCGACAGGTAGGTGATTTCGAGCGTCCGGATCGCGTCGATGACGAAGAGCGCCGAGACGAGGGGAACGGCCCACGGCGACCCGCCGCGGGCGAGGGACCAGCAGGCCCCGGCTGCCAGGGCGAGCGCCGCGGCGGCCCAAGCCCAGCGCAGCCCGCGCGACAGCGCGCGACGCAGCATCCCGGTCCCGCCCGCAACCG
Organism: Planctomycetia bacterium; assembly: GCA_020849035.1. Classification (GTDB taxonomy): domain Bacteria; phylum Planctomycetota; class MHYJ01; order WSZJ01; family WSZJ01; genus WSZJ01. The sequence continues at coordinate 826 of JADLHC010000137.1, read as the reverse complement.
CCAGTTCCGGATAGAACCGGGTACCCGCGTGCGCCAGCGGCATCACGGCCATGTTGCGGACCAGGACGGCCGCCCCCAGCAGGAGCGCAACGTCACCGAAGGCGCTCGGGGGCACGAACTGCGTCAGCAAGCGGGTTCCAAGAAGCCCGCCGGCGACGACCGCCACCTGGCCCAGGACCACCCAGGCTCCCTCACCGAGGATCCGGCGGCGTTCTCCTTCCATCAACGCCTCCCCGCCAGCCGAGGTTTCAGGAGTTCCAGGATCCTCTCCGCACGCGCGTCCAGGGAGTACGCCGGCACGGCCCGCCGGTGCGCGGCCGCCGCCATGCGCTCCCGTTCCTCAGGTGCCGCAAGAAATCTCCGCACCAGCGCCGCCAGCTCCTGCGCGTCGCGGAACAACGGGACCTCCGTCCGTTCGTCGTAGACCGAAGGCAGGTAGTCGGTCCGACGATGCAGGAAGAAACACCCGGCCGCTCCCAGCTCGTAGGTGCGCGTCGTGTCCTCATCGCCGGGCTGCGTCATCCCGCCGTGGACCACCTCGCGGGTCACCGGCGCGAAGCAGATCCGGCCCTTCAGCAACCACCTGACCTAAGCCGGGCCCTGGAGCCGGCCGGGGAAGATCCACCCGCGTGGAAGCACCGCGGCGTCCCTCTCCCATCCCTGCCCCCCGATCGCGACCCGCATTGACGTTCCTTCCGTGGCGGCCGCGAATTCGCGGACCAGGCGTCCGTACTCCGCGCGCCAGGTGGCGACCATCACGACGTCGAATTCGGGAGCCGGCCGCGGACCGGAGAACAGATGAAGCGTCGGATCGTAGCCCTGTGGG
>JADLHC010000136.1 GCA_020849035.1 Planctomycetia bacterium | reverse complement strand
TACTTCGACCGTCGCGACAAGGAGCGCCTGAAAAGCAAACTCGTCAAGCGCCTCGGCGAACTCGGGTTTGAAGTGACTGTCACACAGAAGCAGCCTGCGTAGGGCTGTTTTCTGAGGAAAAAGGATGAACGGCGATAGGAACGACTTGGGGGGGATAAAAGAGGGTGAAAGAGGATCGAGACTGCGGAGTCAGAACAGTCCGCGCTCGGGAACCCAGACAACGTCGCCGGGTTGGAGCACCGCGTCCGCGTCCAGCTTGCCGCCAACGATGTCGTCGAGGTTCACCGCGATCTTCTTCGCGCCCCCGCCCGGCTCCCGCCGCAGGATCTGGATGCTCGACGTCGACGCAAACATCGTGTAGCTCCCCGCACGGCTGATCGCCATCGACGCCGTCATCTGCGTGTCCGCAGGAATCTCGAACCACCCCGGGCTCTTCACCGCCCCCAGCACGTACACCACCCGCGCCGCCGACGGGATCACCACCAGGTCGTCCGGCTGCAGCGGCACGTCCGCTTCCCCACGCCCCTGCGCGATCGCGTTCTCGATCTCCACCAGCGACACCTGCACCACCTCGCGCTCGCCCTTCGGCCCCGTCCGCACGATCTGCACGAACTCCTTGTACGCGCGGTCGGTGATCCCGCCCGCCACCGAAATCAGCTGCAGCAGCGTCAGCCGCTCCGACGGCGGCAGCACGTACCCGCTCGGCTTCGCCACGCCCCCCAGGATGTACACCTGCCGCGGCGCGAACGCCGTCACCGTCACCGTCACCTGCGGATTCCGGATGTAGCCCTTCGCCAGCCGCTCCCGGATGCACGTCTCCAGGCCGCCCGGCGTCAGCCCCGCCGCTTCGACCGACCCGATCAGCGGGTACGTGAACGCGCCGTTCTCCGGCACGCGCACCTCCAGCTGCAGGTCCGGCTCGTCGTACACGCTGATGCTGAGGGAGTCGCCGGGCATCAGGACGGGATCCCGGTTGACCGCGGCGCGCGGCGCCGGCGGCAGGGGCTCCTTCCCGATCGGATTGAACGCCATCGGCGGCGGGCCCGGGGGCGTCTGGCCGCCCGGGTGCGCGCGTTCCTCGGGGGAAGGGTCGGCCGGCGTGCGGTCCTGCCGGGAGTCGCCGCTGCCGGAGCAGCCGGCCAAGGCAAGGAGAATCACAAGGGCAGAGGCGTGTCGCATAGTGCGGGCGAGGATAACATGGCGGGCCGGCGGGGAAGACACCTTTCGACCCCTCGGAGCGCGGTCATGAGCGAACGCAAGCCGATCCAGCAGTCCTTCAACTCCTGGGTGGACGAGCTCGTCGCGAAGGCCCAGCGCGAGGGCGCGTTCGACAACCTCCCGGGCGCCGGCAGGCCGCTGAAGGACCTCGACAAGCCCTACGAGGAGGACTGGTGGCTGCGCGAGTTCCTCGAGCGCGAACAGCTGTCGGTGACGCCCGAGCCGATCGACCTGCGCAGGCGCATCGCGCTGCTGCGGGACGAAGCGGGGAAGTGCTCCGACGAGCGCGACGCGCGCAGCCGGCTCGTCGCCATGAACGCGCTCATCGCGCGGCTCAACCTGATCCCGCAGCCGGACGCGGTGGCCCCGGTCGCGCCGGTGAACGTGGACGAAGAAGTGCGGGCGTGGCGGCGGCGGCGCGCCGCGCGCTGAATCGGGCGCCCACGGCCCCCGTCCCATCCCGGAGGCCCCATGCCCACCCCCCGCTCGTTCGCCGCCGCATCCCTCCGCGCCGTCCTCCTCATCGCCCGCTGGCTCCACGCCGCCGATCTCGTCCGCGCCACGATGCCGGAGCGCGGCGGCCGCGTCTTCTCCGCCCTCCTGCGCCTCGCCATCCGCCCCAAGCGCCCCCATCATGTCTGGATCATGGACTTCTCGACCCTCTCCGTCTTCTTCGGCTGCCTCACCGTCCGCGTCGGCGCCGTCCTCGATTCCTTCTCCCGTAAGATCGTCGCCATCTCCCTCTGCCCCGGCGAGCCCGACGCCAAATGGACCTGCCGCCTCCTCCAGGCCGGCATCCGCAACGCCGGCGTTCGCCCCGCACACGCCATCACCGACAAGGGCTGCCAGTTCCGCAGCAAGTCCTTCCGCCGCCACCTCTCCCGCCGCGGCATCCGCCACCGCTTCGGCGCCGTCGGCTCCCCCAAGAGCATCGGCCGCCTCGAACGCCTGTGGCGCACCCTCAAGGAAGAATGGGCCACCTCGCTCCTCCGCGCCGCCCCTCTCCCAATCCTCACCCACCGCCTCCGCATGTGGGCCGACTTCGACAACCGCGAACGCCCCCACCAGGGCATCGCCCTCAGAACCCCTCACGAGATCGAACACCGCCGCCCCCCGCGACGACGACGCCCCGTCGCCCCCGGCGACCGCTTCGTCCTCGAACGCCGCGACCTGCACGACCAGCCCGGCATGCCCATCTACCGGCTGCGCAAGCTCGCGTCGTAGCCCTCCCTCCAGAATCTCGGGAGCACCCTCCGCGCTCCCCGTGTTTCCACATCGGAGCAGGGAAGCGATATCGGCCAGCCCGTCACGCCCCAGCGGCGCTGAATCTTCGGGTTGACGACGGTCCGGCTATTTCGGAAGCGCCTGGTGATGTTGCTGAATGCCCCAACTTTCCCCCCACGCGGTCGGAGTGGGCCGCTACACACTCATCGACAAGTCCGGGCGAAATGGGCACGGGGAATAGCGCTGCGAGGCGAGACGCTGGCGGGCTTCAGCTGCGGGCCGAATCAGGCGGCCTTGCGCCTCGCCTCACACGGTCGAAGTGGGCGGCATCATTTCGTCGAAGTACCGAATCGTGTTCCAATTGGGGATTGCTAGCCAAGTCAGCCCATCGCTGAATAGTTCAAGAGTTGCCTCGACTTCAAGCTCGGCGTCGTGTAGTAGGACGATCATTCCTGGTTTCAAGGTTCTCAAGACGGGAGCAAGATCGCGAAGAGAGCCGTGGGTGTTCAGCCAGACCTTTCGGTCTTCGTTCTGATGATTGAAATCGACGGACACTCTTTGTAGAGCACTCATGTCTTGGGTTTCCACCAGGGGTTGGGCTTGGGCTTGAAGGCCTTGTGGAGGGCCCGGGCGAGGTCCTCTGGGAGAGCGGCGGGCGTCGTTATCGTTCCATGCTTCCCTGGCCCGGGCGTGGGTGCTACCACCTCTACGTCGTACCCTACCGATTTTCCCGCCGCAGCGAGTTCTTCAGGCGTACTAACCGTGATCCACTTGGGCGAGTATGGGAGTTCCCTCGCCAGTTGCTCAACGGACATTCCAGGGGCGGTTTGGCAGGAGAGGCCTGTTCTGGCCTCTCCGACGCTCTTCGCCGCATTCTCAATGAGGGTCTCCGGTGCTGAAAGTCCCCCTCGAACAACCCACTGCTTCGGTGACGCGAGGACTGCGGGTCCCTTCGCAGGCAGGGCCCCCGCAATCGTGGCGCATGTGAGCATGAATTGTCCGCCGCCTCTCTGGAACTTACCCATCGAGTGCAGCAGGCTGATTGCGCCGCGTTTGTACTGATCGATCGAGTCGTACATCGTCCCAGCGCCGACGCTTTCTTCGAAGATCGTTGCTTCCGCAATAAACGCGGAACTGAAAACACCGTGATTTTGTTCCCGCAGATTGGAGTAGATCTGCACGCGTTCGAACATCTTCCCGACTTCCGCCTTGACTATGTCCGGCACGAGTACCTGGAAGGCGAGTTCGCCGCCTTCTCCACGCGCGGCGCTCGAACCGATCTCGAGCCAGCCAGCTGCTTTACCCACGACCATGCTGGGCCCCATGGGAAGCGCGTCTTCGAGGTCTCGAAGATCTTCGGCTCCTTGATGCATCAGGGTGCCCGCAGCTGACAGAGCTGCCGCAGCGGCTGCGGCCATTGCCCTCGCACGCGCTTCGACTTCGTCCCATGATGGAAGTCCGAGGAACCCGTCGCGCCCGGACGGATCCATCATGTTGACCGGGTTGTTCCCGGGGAAGATGTACAGGTTCGGGTACGGCACCGGGTCGCGACTGGTGAATCGCCCCGTCATCGGGTCGTAGCTTCTGGCCCTGAAATGCTGCAGCCCGCTCTCTGTGTCCGACTCGCGTCCTTGGAAGCCGTACTTCGCAAACGCCATGCTCCTGCAAATTCGCGTAGTCGTACTGACACCAGGAGCCTCTCGATAGAGCCATTCCCAAGCGTTACCCATTGATCTCGTGGGAGTTATGGCGAGGCTGGCGTGGGTCTCCGGTTCCAGCAATGAGAGGCGCCGAGGCGTCGTCGTAGACGCGGTTCGGGGGCGAGGGCGCGGACTCTCTGGCGATGCGGTGCGCGGAACGCGGGCGGCGACGTCGTAGTCGTAGGGTGGGTGGGGCGCTTCCGATGTCGCGAACTTGAAATAAACTACAACGGCATCAAGTGTCGATGTTGATGATGCTGCTGCGGGGGGCGCGAATGCGGGGGCAGGCTCCGGCGCGGACGGGGGGCCTGCGTGACTTGCCTGGACGGCGGCGAGCCCGGATGCCGGAGTCAGGAGGGAGGTGCACGCCGCGAGGAATGCGGCCGCGAGGGCGCGGAGTCGGCGGGGGGTGAGAAGGAGGCGCAGGGGAGGCGGGCCGGACATGGGGGCATTGTAGTCGCGAGAGGAGTGGGGACGGAGCAAAACGGCGAGGCTGGCGGGGGCACGGGCGGTGGCCGATACTGCGGTTGTGAAGATCGGCATCGTCCATACGGGGGCGTCGGCCTGCCGCTGCCATGTCGCGCTTCGGGCGGCGGCGCGGGCGCTGGGGCACGAGGCCGTGGTGGCGGCGTGCGAGCGGATTGACGCGGCGCGTCAACGGCTCGGGAGCTGCGACCTTGTCTTCGAGCACGCCGACACGTTTCGCGGCACGCCGGAACGGCGCCCCGAACTCCGCTTCCTCCTCGAATCCTGGGGGTGCCGGCTCGTCGGGGCGTCCGCGGCGGCGGCGGCGGTGGCGGACGACAAGGTGGCGGCGCACCGGGTGATGGAAGCCGCCGGGGTGCCGATGCCGCGGTGGCGCGTCGGACCGGCGCGGGGGCTCGGGTGGCCGGTCGTGGTGAAGCGGCCGCTGGCGCACGGCAGCGCCGGGGTGCGGCTCGTGCGGCGCGGGCCGGTGCCGCGCGGGGCGCTGGTGGAGGAGTTCGTCGCGGGGCGCGAGCTGGCGCTGGCGGGGTACGAGGTCCGCGGGCGGCTGCGGTGGCTGCCGGTCGTCGAGGTCGCGGTCGCGGCGGACGGCGTGTATTCACACCGCGCGAAGTGGGGCGCGCGGAACCCGCGAAAGCTGCCGGCGGCGCTTTCCGCCGCGCAGCTCCGCGAACTCCACCGCCTCGCCGCCGCCGCGTGGCACGCCCTCGGCCTCCGCGACTACGCGCGATTCGACCTCCGCCTCGGCGCGGACGGATTCCGCTTCTTCGAGGCCAACGCGCGCCCGAGTGTCGAGCCCGGGTCGGAGATGATCCTCGCGGCCCGCTGGGCGGGGGTGCGGCCGGAGGAACTGATCGGGGCGTTCCTGCGCGAAGCGAAACGGAGGGTTGGCCGGGCGTCCGGCGTGTCATAGCATGGAGCCGGTGCGGAGATTCGCGCTTCCGCCCGCGGAGCTGTCGCCGGAAGCCGCGGGACTCCCATTTGCGGGGAAGTGACCCATGCGCGCGCTTCGAGGCTGGCTGGTCGCGGTTCTGGTGGTCGCCGCCGGGGCGGTGGGGCTGGTGATGTACTCGCGGCGCAAGGATCCGGTGCCGGTGCGCGTCACGGTCATCGGGCGCGGGAAGGTCGAGGAGTCGGTCACCAGCACCAAGGCCGGCTCCGTGCGTTCGCGGCGGGCGGCCGACCTCGGCGCCGACGCGGCGGGGATCGTCACGGCGCTGAAAGTCCGCGAGGGCGCCGCGGTTTCCGCCGGCGACCTGCTGCTCTCGGTGGATCACCGCGAGCCCGAGGCCGCCCTCGCCGCCGCCGAAAAGGAACTCGCCGCCACCGAGGCCCTTCTCGACGAGGCCAAAGCCCGCCAGAAGGACGCGGTCCGCGAACGCGCCCGGCTCGAAGGCCTCCGCCAGTCCCAGGGCGTCAGCCAGGCCGAGCTCGACGCCGCTTCCACCGCCGTCAGCGTCGCCGAAGCGACCGTCGCGGCCGCTTCGGCGCGGATCGAGGCGCGCAAGGCGGACGTGGAGCGTGCGAAGGTGGTGGTGAAGAAATGCGACCTGTTCGCGCCGTTTGCGGGGGTGATTTCGGAGCGGCTGGTGGAGGAAGGGGAGTGGGTGAGCCCGGGGCGGGTGGTGCTGCGGCTGTTCGATCCCGGGAGGCTGTACGTGCGGGCGGAGGTGGACGAGGTGGACATTGCGGAGCTGAAGCCGGGGCTGAAGGTGCGGGTGGAGTTGGATCCGTGGAAGGGGCGGAAGCTGACGGGTGTGGTGACGCGGGTGGCGCCGGTGGTGTCGGAGGCGGAGGAGGAGAACCGGACGGTGGAGGTGGAGACGGAGATTACGGGCGGCGGGGGAGGGCTGGAGCTGAAGCCGGGGACGTCGGCGGACGTGGAGGTGATCCTGCGGGAGGCGGAGGGGCGGCTGCGGGTGCCGACGCAGGCGCTGGTGGAGGGGACGCGGGTGCTGGTGGCGGGGGCGGACGGGAAGGCGAAGGCGGTGGATCTGAAGGTGGGGCTGAGGAACTGGGAGTTCACGGAGGTCGTCGAGGGGCTGAAGGAAGGCGACCGCGTGATCGTCTCGCTGGAGAGCGAGGAGCTGACGGACGGCGTGGAGATCCGCGTGACGGCGGAGGAGAAATGAGCGGCGACGCGGGCGCTGGCGGCGGAAACGCGCCGGAGCCCGTGATCCGGCTGCGCGGGGTGCGGCGTGAGTACCGCATGGGCGAGGCCGTCGTGCGGGCGCTCGACGGCGTGGATCTCGACGTGGCGCGCGGCGAGCTCCTCGTCCTCATGGGCCCCTCCGGCTGCGGCAAGTCCACGCTGCTCAACGTGCTTGGCTGCATCGACCGCCCCGACGCCGGCACCTACCGGCTCGACGGCGTCGAGGTCACGGGGCTCTCCGAGGCCGGCCGTGTCCGCATCCGCCGCGAGAAGGTCGGCTTCATCTTCCAGACGTTCCACCTCGTCCCGCGCATGACCGCCGAGCGCAACGTCGAGCTCCCGATGATGTTCGCGGGGGTGGACGCCGGCGAGCGGCGGAAGCGCGCGCAGGACGGCCTCGCGGCGGTCGGGCTGGCTCAGCGCGCCGCGCACCGCCCGGACCAGCTCTCCGGCGGCGAGCGCCAGCGCGTCGCCATCGCGCGCGCCCTCGTCATGCACCCGCCGATCCTGCTCGCCGACGAGCCGACCGGAAACCTCGACTCGCGCACCGGCGACGAGATCGTCGGCATGCTCCGGGACCTCAACGCCGCCGGCCAGACCATCATCATGGTCACGCACAGCTCCGACGTCGCGAAGATCGGCCACCGCGTCCTCCACATGAAGGACGGGAGGTTC
>JADLHC010000135.1 GCA_020849035.1 Planctomycetia bacterium | reverse complement strand
TACTTCGACCGTCGCGACAAGGAGCGCCTGAAAAGCAAACTCGTCAAGCGCCTCGGCGAACTCGGGTTTGAAGTGACTGTCACACAGAAGCAGCCTGCGTAGGGCTGTTTTCTGAGGAAAAAGGATGGCACGGATACGACAGGGCCCCGGAAACCGCTCGGTTCCCGGGGCCCTCTTCGTTACTCCGCCTTGATCGCGATCGTCTTCGGCTTCGTCTCCTCGCGCTTCGGCATCGCCAGCGTGAGGACGCCGTTCTTGAAGGACGCCTCGATCTTCGCCGTGTCGACGGTTTCCGGGAGGGCGAGCGCGCGGTAGAAGGACCCGTAGCGCCGCTCGATCCGGTGGTAGTTCCGGTCCTTCGACTCCTCTTCCATCTTCTTCTCGCCGCGGATCGTGAGGATCCCCTCCTTGACCTCGATCGCGATGTCCTTCTTGTCGAGGCCCGGGAGTTCGGCGGTGATGCGGAGTGAGCCCTTGTCCTCGGAGATGTCGAGGGCCGGGGCCAGGAGGCCCTGGGTCTCGGCGACATCGCGCTTGCCGAGGTCGTTGAAGAACTGGTCGAGGGTCTCGCCCCAGCGGGTGAGGCCGGCGAACGGGTCCAGGCGGGTCAGTCTGCTTTCCATGGGTCTTCTCCTTTCGATATCGCAACCGAAGTTTTCTTTTCGGTCAGCTCCTCGAGCGATTCCCTTTTCAAAGCGCGTGCCAATGCCGATCGCCGTAAGTCGCGCAATCCCAAGGATTTCGAGAGCCGCAATCCCCGGGAGAACTGTCACTCTGGCAGCATCCCCTTTCCGCGACAGCCGCCGGTAGAATCCCCGCGGCCATGGCCAAGGACCCTTCCCGCGACTCCACCGACGTCCCCCGCTCCCGCTACCGCCTCCGCTCGGAAATCGGCCGCGGGGGCCTCGGACGCGTCGTCGAGGCTACCGACGACGTCCTCAAGCGCGACGTCGCCGTCAAGCTCGTCCTCGACAACCTCCCCCTCGAACTCCGGGCGCGCTTCATCCGGGAAGCCGAACTCACCGCGCGGCTCGAGCACCCCAACGTCGTCCCGGTTCACGATTTCGGGATGTTGAGGGACGAGCTGGGGAAGCGGCAGCTGTTCCTGTGCATGAAGCGGATCCGGGGCCGGGATCTCGGGCAGGTGGTGCGCGAGGTGGCGAAGGGGGAGGCGAAGGCCGTGGCGACGTGGTCGCGCGCCCGGCTTCTGCGCGTGTTCCAGGACATCTGCCTCGGGGCGGCCTACGCGCACGCCCAGGGCGTGCTGCATCGCGACCTCAAGCCGGCCAACGTCATGATCGGCGACTTCGGCGAGGTGCTGATCGTGGACTGGGGACTCGCGAAGGAGATGGCCGTGGTCGGGGAGGCCGACGGGGGGGCCGCGCCGGTCCCGCCCGCGGGGGTCGCCGACCTCACGGTCGACGGGGCCATCCTCGGCACGCCCGCCTACATGCCCCCCGAGCAGGCGGAGGGCCGGCTCGCCGACATGGACGAACGCTCCGACGTCTACTCCCTCGGCGCGATCCTCTTCGAACTCCTCTCCCTCCGCCCCCCGGTCGAGGGGCTCAGCCTGGACGAGGTGATCAGCAAGGTCCGCACGGGCACGCTCCGCGCGCCCTCCGCCGTCGAGCGCCCGCCCCATGTCACCGCACCGATCCCCCCGGAACTCGACGCGATCGTCCTCAGGGCCATGGCCCTCCGGAAGGAGGACCGGTTCCAGACGGCCCTCCAGCTCCACGACGAAGTCCAGCTCTTCCTGGAGGGCGTTCGCGAGCGCGAGCGCCGCGCGCGCGAGGCCGCCGAGCGCGCGGCCGCGGGCCGGCGCGAGCGCGACCGCGCGAAGGAGCTGGCGGCGAGGATCGAGGAGGCGGCGAAGGGGGTGAAGAGGCTGGCGAAGGCGGTCAAGAAGCACGCGCCGGTGGAGGAGAAGAAGCCGCTCTGGGAGGCGGAGGAGGAGCTGGGGCGGCTGGAGGAGGAGCGGATCGCGGCGGAGGCGCGGGCGGAGGCGGAGTTCGGGCAGGCGCTGGTCGTAGACGCGGGATGCGCGGCGGCGGTGGACGGGCGGTGCGAGATGGTGGTGGAGCGGTACCTGGCGGCGGAGAAGAAACGGGACCGGCGCGAGATGTTCCTTCAGAGGAAGACGCTGGAGTCGCTCGACCGGGCGGGGGGTCACCTGGCGGCGCTCGACGCGCCTGGGACGCTCGAGCTGAGGGCGTTCGCGTTCGAGTGCGGGTGCCTGGCGCCGGTCAAGGGCGGCGAGTGGGGCGTCGTCTCGCAGGAGGTGACGGCGCCCTGGCGCGACGGCGGGCCGCGTCCGGACCTTCCGCTGGAGGACGCGGACTACGCGGTACCGCAGATGACTGCGAACGCGGCGGGCGCCCGGTTCGGACATGCGCCCGACTGCCCGCGCCGCGAGGTGACGGGCGCGACGATCGAGGTCGCACGCTACGAGGAGCGCGGCCGCCGCCTCGTCGCCGTCCCCGGCGCCGCCTCGGGAGCGACGCCCTTCGGGCCCGTCGCCCTTCCCCAGGGCTCCTACCTCGTCACCATCCGCGCCGAGGGGTTCTCCGACGTCCTGCTGCCCGTCCGCATGGACCGCGGCGCAGCCTGGCGCCAGGACGTCAACCTCTACCGCCGGGCCGAGATCCCGCGGGGCTTCCGCTACGTCCCCGGCGGCCCCTACGTCGCGGGCGGCGAATACACGGACGGCGGCGAGGAGACGGTCCTCGCCACGCGCGACCTCTTCATCGACGAGCGCCCCGTCACCGCCGGCGAGTACATCGAGTTCCTCAACGAGCTCTGCATCACGGGGCGCGAGGAGGAGGCGCTGCGGCGGCAGCCGCGCGAGGGGGAGCAGCGGCTCCTGAAGTTCTCGGGGGGCGAGTTCACGTCCGGGGACGAGCCCCCCCTGACGTCGAAGGAGTTCCCGGTGATCGGCGTCACGTGGGACGACGCGCTGGCATGGCTGGCGTGGCGGTCGAAGCGCGACGGGCGGCCCTGGCGCCTGGTGAACACGTTCGAGGGGGAGAAGGCGGCGCGCGGGGTGGACGGCCGGCTGTGGCCGTGGGGCAACCACTACGACGCCACCTTCTCGAACACGAACTCCTCGCATCCGGGCGCGCCGCGCCTGGTGCCCGCGGGGTCGTACGAGGGGGACACGTCCCCTTACGGGATCCGCGACCTCGCGGGCAACGCGCAGACCTGGTGCCTCGACTCCCCGTTCGCGCCGTTCCGCGCCTACCGGTGCTTCCGCGGCGGCGCCTGGTCCAACAACGAATTCGACGCCCGCGCCGCGGTCCGCAAGGCCGGTCCCCCCTCCACCTCCACATCGTTCTCCGGCATCCGGGCGTGCGTGGCGCCGTGGCGGTGGCCGTACGCGGCGCGGGACTAGCCGCCGCCCGGGCCCGGGGCCGGCAGGCCGTTCAGAACGTCGAGAAACTCCGCCGGCGGCGTGATCCGGATCTCCTTCCCCTTCACCTCCGCCGGGATGCGCAGCACGCGTCCCGGGCGCCACCAGTAGACGTCCGGCGAGATCGAGCCCGGGCCTTCGCGGTGCATCCCGGCGGCTGCGCTCGCGAGGGTGGAGACGGCGACGCCGGCGTGGAGGGACTCGATCGCGTGCATGAGGACGGCGTGGCGGTGCGGGACGGCCGCGAGCGCGCCGTGGCGGTTGCCGGGCGGGAGGTAGTTCTCGAGGAAAAGGACGTGGGAGGCGGCGAAGAACGAGTCGCTGCCTAGGAGGTCGATGTGCCCGCCCTTCTCGAGAGGGATGCGCTGGGAGGAGAGCGGACCCTCGGCCTTCACGTTCGCGAGGCCGATCTCGAACAGCTCCTCGTCCGGCGTGTTCCACCCGGCGACGTCGTCGCGGGCGACGCTGCGCACCGTCTGCTCGAGGTCCAGCACGAGGACGGCGGCGAGTCCGTCGGCAATCTCGCGGACGACCGGCCCGGACTCCCGCATCACGGCGAGCGCCGCGCCCGGGTAGATCCGCACTTTCAACTTCTCGCGGGCGGCCGCAAAGTCGCCGCGCAGGCGCTCGGCCTCCTCGGTGTCGGGGTTCGGGCCGAGGAGGGTGGAGAAGTGGCTTGAGACGATGCGGGGCCACTCGGCCTCCGGACTCCGGTGGCAGACCTGGGCGAGATTCGAGAGGCCGGCCTGGGTCTCGCCCTGTCCCGGGAGGCGGATGACGATGCGGCCGCCGGTCCAGTCGAAGGTCGTGTCGAGGCCGCGGAGGTGCCGCCGGAGGACGCCCTTGAAGGCCTTCCACGCGGCGGGCGAGAAGAACGCGGCCCACTCCGGAGGGGGGGACCCGAACGAGAACAGGCGGGAGAGGAAACCCACAACCCCATGATAAGAAAGGCGCCGGAGCTTTCGCCCCGGCGCCTCGGCAGGACCTTCCGGCTTCCTACGCCTTCTTCGGCGGCTCGGCGGCCTTCGCGGCATCGACCACGTTCTTCCCGCCGCCCAGGCCAGGTACCTTCTTGACCAGCTCCTTGATGTCCACGCCCGCCAGGCTCTCGACGAGCGGCGGGAGCTGGGCGACGACGTTGATGACGTCCTGCGTGACCCGGCTCGCGCCCATCCCGGCGTCGCCGCCGGTCGAGACGATCGTGATCTTGTCGGTCTTGCTGAGCGGCTCGGCCACCGCGCGGACGACCTCGGGCAGCTTCTCGATCAGCATCTGCATCACGGCCGCCTCGTTGTACTGCGCCCAGGCCGCGGCCTTGCGCTGCATCGCGAGGGCCTCGGCTTCGCCCTTCGCCCGGATGACCTCGGCTTCCGCCAACCCCTTGGCGCGCTCGACTTCCGCGGCCGCGAGGCCCTTGGCCTTCTCGACCTCGGCCGCCGCAAGACCCTTGGCCCGCTCCGCGTCGGCCGCGCCGAAGCCCAGCGACTTCTGCGCCTCGGCCTGTCCCTTGGCCTCCGTCATCAGCTTGTACTGCGTGCCGTCCGCGACCGTCCGGATGCGGTACTGCTCCGCGTCGGCGGGCTTGCGCACCGTCGCTTCCAGCTCCTTCTCCTTGCGGGCGATTTCCTTCTCCTGCAGGTCGATCTGGCGCTCCTTCTCGACGACGAGCACCTTGACCTCCTGCTCCTTGACCAGCTGCGCCGTCTTGAACTTCTGAAGGTCGTACGCCAGGTCGCTTTCGGCCTTGCGCTGGTTGACGCTCGCGGCGTAGTCGGCCTGCTTCATCTGCAGGTCGCGCTGCGCCTCGCTGATCTTGGCGTCCGCCGCCAGCTTGACCTCGGCCCCGGCCTGCTGCGCCAGCGCCGACTTCTGCGTCGCCTCGCTGTCGGCCTGCGACTGCGCGACGATCGCGTCACGCCGCACCTGCGCGATCCGCGGCTTTCCGAGGGCCTCGAGGTATCCCTGGTTGTCCCGGATGTCGCGGAGCGTGAAGGAGATGATCTCCAGGCCCATCGACAGCAGGTCCGTCGCCGCAACGCCCTGCACCTCCTGCGCGAACTTCTCCCGGTTCTTGTAGATGTCCTCGACCGTCAGCGTGCCGACGATCGCGCGCAGGTGGCCTTCCAGCGTCTGCAGGGCGACCTCCATCATCTCGGCGCGCGACTTCGAAAGGAACTGCTCCGCCGCCGTGGAGATCGAGTTCTCGTCGCTCTTCACCTTGATCTGCGCCACGCCGTCCACGAGCACCGGGACGCCGGTCGACGTGTAGACCTCGGGCGTCTTCACGTCGATCGTCATCATCTCGAGGCTCAGCCGCTGCGCCTCCTCGAACACCGGCCACACGAACGTCGCGCCGCCCTTCACGATCCGGAACCCGACGACGCGCGCGCCCTGCGGCGTCTGCATCGTCCGCTTGCGTCCCGACACGACGAGCGCCTCGTTCGGGCCGACCTTCACGTACCGGCTCGCGAAAATCGCGAAGCCCAGGAAGAAGGCCAGGACGAGGATGCCTCCCGCGGCCATGGCGGTCGGCGACAGTTCAGCGAGCATGGTCGGCGTCATCGCGTTCCCTCCGATTGTCCTGCGAAGTTTTGGAATCGTTCCCGGGCGCGCCGGCCGTCCGGGTCATTTGGCGACGACGACGAACACCTGTCCGTCCCGTTCGCGGATGACGACGGCGGCGTCCTGGCGGATCTCCGTCCCGGCCATGGAGCGGGCGGGGGCGGTGAAGCGCGATCCTGCGGCGACGTAGGCGATCTTGCCGGTGCCGCCGGCGGGGATGGTGATGGTGACGACGGCGTCGGCGCCGAGGATGTCGCTCTCGCGGGCCGCGCTGGAGGCGACGGTCTTGCGGAAGATCCAGAACATGGCGGAGGCGATCGAAAGGCCGAACACGACGCCGCTTCCGCCGGCGAGGGCGAGGCTGGTCGCGGGGTGCTGGTCCTTGAGGACTTCGAGGCCGATGAAGCCGCCGGCG
>JADLHC010000134.1 GCA_020849035.1 Planctomycetia bacterium | reverse complement strand
CAGCCTTCGCCAGCCTTCGCCAGCCTTCGCCAGCCTTCGCCAGCCTTCGCCAGCCTTCGCCAGCCTTCGCCAGCCTTCGCCAGCCTTCGCCAGCCTTAGCGCGCCTGATGCCTCCACGTCTGCAACAGGTGCGCGTAATTCGCCCGCTCCACCGCCTTCGGATCCGGGCACCGCAGCAGGCTCATCGAACCCCTCATCTGCTGCACCGACTTGTACTCCTTCTCGTCCAGCCACGACTTGAAGCCCTTCACGATCTCCGCCAGCTTCTTCGGCCCGTGCTTGAGCAGGGCGGAGACGACCTGGACGCCGCTGGCGCCGCACATGACGGACTTGACCGCGTCCACGGAGTCGTGGACGCCGCCGGAGACGGCGATGGGGATCTTGACGACGGGGAAGAGGATGGCGAGCCAGCGGAGGCGGAGCGGCAGTTCGCCGGAGTCGGAGAGGCGGAGGGACGGGGAGACCTCGAGGGCCTCGACGTCGATGTCGGGCTGGTAGAAGCGGTTGAAGATGACGAGCCCGTTGGCGCCGGCCTGCTCGAGCTGGCGGGCGAAGTTGACGAGGGAAGTGTAGTAGGGCGAGAGTTTGACGGCGAACGGGATCTTCACGACGCGCCTCAGCGACTCGACCATCTGGACGACGCGGTCCTCGATGGACTCCGAGGTCTCGGTGCCGTCGGCGGCGAGGTCGTAGACGTTGAGCTCGAGGGCGTTGGCGCCGGCGTCCTGCAGGGCGCGGCCGAAGTCGAGCCAGCCGCCTCGCGTGGCGCCGTTGAGCGACGCGATGAGCGGGATGTTCAGCTCCTTGCGGAGGCGGCGGACGTGGTCCACGTAGCCTTCGGGGCCGAAGGGGAAGAGGTCGCGCTTGGGGAAGTAGGAGCGGGCCTCGAGGTAGGTTTCGCTGTGAGCGTCCATCGTCCACTCGGTGTCCTCGAACTCGCGGACGATCTGCTCTTCGAAGAGCGAGTGCATGACGATCGCCGACGCGCCCGCGGACTGGAGCGCGTGAACGGTGTCGAGGTCGTCCACGAGCGGGGATGCGCCCGGCATGATCGGGTGGGGGAGCTTCAGGCCCAGCCAGTTGGTCGTCAGGTCGGCGCTCATGTCTTCTCCTCTTCCGGAGGCGGTTTCGGGAGTTTGACGCCGGCGAGCTGTCGGTAGAGGTCGTAGCGCTCGGCGGCGGAGTTCATCGCGGACTTGATGAGGCGGCGGTAGCGGATGGGGTCGAGCTTCTCGATCATCCGGAACCGGGTTTCGTTGCGGAGGTACTCGTCGGGGCGGATCTTGGGCGTGCCGGAGTCGAGCTTGAGATTGGGCTCGCCGGCCATCGTGCGGCGCGGGTCGTAGCGGTAGAGCGGCCAGATGCCGCAGTCGACGGCGAGCTTCTGCTGCTTCGCGCCATTGGCCATGTCGTAGCCGTGGGCGATGCAGTGCGAGTAGGCGATGACGAGCGCGGGGCCGGGGTACGCCTCGGCCTCCTGGATCGCCTGCACCGTCTGCTTGTCGCTCGCGCCGAACGCGATGTGGGCGACGTAGACGTTGCCGTACGACATCGCCATCAGCCCGAGGTCCTTCTTGGGAACCTCCTTGCCCGCCGTCGCGAATTTCGCGGCGGCCGCCAGCGGCGTCGCCTTCGACGCCTGGCCGCCCGTATTCGAGTAGACCTCGGTGTCGAGCACCAGCAGCTTCACGTTGCGATTCGTCGCCAGTACGTGGTCCACGCCGCCGTAGCCGATGTCGTACGCCCAGCCGTCGCCGCCGACGATCCACACCGACTTGTGCACGAGCGCGTCGGCCACGTCGAGGAGGCGAAGGGCCGGGACGTCCCGGGAGGACGCGAGCTTCGCGCGCAGCGAACCGACCCGGTGCCGCTGCGCCTGCACCGCCGCCTCGCCGCTCTCGTTCGCGTTCTTCGCCAGCTCCGCCGCCAGCGGTTCGCCGATCCGGTCCTTCAGCGCCGTCACGAGCTCCAGCGCCAGCCGCTTCCGCGCGTCCGCCGCCAGCCTCAGGCCGAGGCCGAACTCTGCGTTGTCCTCGAAGAGCGAATTCATCCACGCCGGGCCCCGCCCGTCGCGGTTCGTGGTGTACGGCGTCGTCGGCAGGTTGCCGCCGTAGATCGAGCTGCACCCCGTCGCATTCGCGATCAGCAGGCGGTCGCCGAAGAGCTGCGTCAGCAGCTTGATGTACGGCGTCTCGCCGCATCCGGCGCACGCACCGCTGAACTCGAACAGCGGCTCGAGGAACTGCGTCCCTTTCATGTCCGGACGCACCGACTCGCGCGGCGCCTCCGGAAGCTGGAGGAAGAAGTCCCAGTTCGCGCGCTCCATCTCGCGAAGCGGCGCCTGCGGCTCCATGTTGATGGACTTGTGCCGCGGGTTTTCCTTGTCTCGCGCCGGGCAGACCTCGACGCACAGCCGGCAGCCCGTGCAGTCCTCGGGCGCCACCTGCAGCAGGTACTCCTGCCCCGCGTACTCCGTGTTCTTGTACCTGATCGACTTCAGCGTTGCCGGCCCCCCCTTCAGCGCCGCCGGCTCCGCCACCTTCGCGCGGATCGCCGCGTGCGGGCACACGAACACGCACTTGTTGCACTGCAGGCAGATCTCCGGGTCCCACACCGGGATCTCCTGCGCGATGTTCCGCTTCTCCCACCTCGCCGTCGCCGTCGGCCACGTCCCGTCGATCGGGAACGCGCTCACCGGCAGCAGGTCCCCCTTGCCCGCCATCAGCGTGGCCGTCACCCGCTTCACGAAGTCCGGCGCCTGCTCCGACACCACCGGCGGCATCGGGCGGCCCGCCGCCTTCCGTCCTTCCGTCTTCACCTCGAAGAGGTTCTCCAGCGTGCGGTCGACCGCCTCGAAGTTCTTCTGCACGACCGCGTCGCCCTTCTTGCCGTACGTCTCCCGGATCGCGTCCTTGATCGCCGCGATCGCCTGGTCGCGCGGCAGCACGCCGCTGATGGCGAAGAAGCACGTCTGCATGATCGTGTTGATGCGGGAGCCCATCCCGGTCTCGTTCGCGACCTTCCACGCGTCGATCGTCCAGACCTTCAGCTTCTTCCCCAGGATCTGCCGCTGCACCTCCACCGGGAGGTTGTCCCAGACCTCGTCCGGGGCCCACGGCGTGTTCATGAGGAACGTCGCGCCGGGCGCGGCGCTCTCCAGCATGTCGATCTTCTCGAGCAGGAACGCCTGGTGGCAGGCAACGAAGCTCGCCGTGCGCACGAGGTACGACGACCGGATGTGCCTCGGCCCGAACCTCAGGTGTGAAACCGTGATCGCGCCCGACTTCTTCGAGTCGTACACGAAATACCCCTGCGCGTTCAGCGTCGTCTTCTCGCCGATGATCGCGATCGAGTTCTTGTTCGCGCCGACCGTCCCGTCCGAGCCGAGCCCGTAGAACACCGCGCGGCTCACCTCCGGCGGCTCGATGTCGAATTCCCGGTCCCACGGAAGCGACAGCCCCGTCACGTCGTCCACGATGCCCACCGTGAAACGCCGCTTCGGCGTCGCCGCCGCCATGTTCTCGTACACCGCCTTCACCATCGCGGGCGTGAACTCCTTGCCCGACAGCCCGTACCGCCCGCCGACGACCCGCGGCTCGCGGTCGATCAACCCCTCCTCGCGCGCCTCCCGCAGCGCGGCCTCCACGTCCATCCGAAGAGGCTCGCCGATGGCCCCCGGCTCCTTCGTGCGGTCGAGCACCGCCACGGTCTTCGCCGAGAGGGGAAGGACCTTCACGAAGTCCGCGACGCTGAACGGGCGGAACAGCCGCACCTTGAGGACGCCGACCTTCGCGCCGTGCGCGTTCATCCAGTCCGCGGTCTCGTGCGCGACCTCCGCGCCCGAGCCCATCATCACGATCACGCGGTCCGCATCAGGCGCGCCCGCATAGTCGAACGGCGCGTAACGCCGCCCCACGAGCTTCCCGAAGGCCGCCATCACGTCCTTCACCTCGCCCACGCATTTCTCGTAGTGCAGGTTGCACGCCTCGCGCGCCTGGAAGAACGCGTCGGGGTTCTGCGCGGTGCCGCGCAGCGTCGGCGCGTCCGGCGTCAGCGACCGCGCGCGGTGCGCCCTGACCAGGTCGTCCGTCACGAGCGCCCTGAGGTCGT
>JADLHC010000133.1 GCA_020849035.1 Planctomycetia bacterium | reverse complement strand
CGGGGGGGGGGGGGGGGGGCCGAGCGGGCGGGTGCGCGAGTACGCGGGGCGCGGGCAGACGAAGGAAAACGTCCCAGCGAGCGCGTTGGTTCACGTGCTCTCGTCTTCGCCCTCCTGCGCACTCGCGAACCCGCGCACCCGCCCTCTCGCCCACCCGCCGTCCCTCCCGCTATCATGCCCCCATGAGCTGGGAGGATCGCGACTACTCGGAACCCGTCGGCCAGTTCCAGCGCCGATGGACCGTCAACTGGATCTTCATCGCCGCCAGCATCGGCGTCTTCGTCCTCGCCATGCTCTGGCAGCACGTCCTCTTCCGCACCTCCTCCGCCGGCCCCCTCTTCATGGCCCACGTCGCCCTCCACCCCACAGACGTCGTCCTCCGGTTCCACGACTGGCAGCTCGTCACCCACCTCTTCCTCGACTACGGACCCCTGTCCCTCCTGTTCAACATGCTCGCGCTCTATTGGTTCGGAAACGACCTCGAGGAACTCGCCGGGCGGAAGTCCTACTGCCTGCTCTTCTTCGGCGGCGGCCTCGTCTCGGCGTTCACGTTCGTCGTCCTCGGCTTTCTCATCTGGCCCGGCCAGGCGTTCACCGGGCCCAGCGGCGCGATCGCCGCGATGATGGTGGCGGCGGCGCTGACCTGGCCGAACCGGCAGGTGATCCTGTTCTTCGTGCCTGTGAAGCTGAAGTTCGTGGTGCTCGTGTGGATCGGGCTGGACGTCTACTCGACCGTGACGCAGCTCGGCGTCGCCTCTCTGGCGCACCTGTCGGGGGCGGCCTGGGGGCTTGCGTACTGGAAGCTGCGCCACCGGGTGGCGGATGCCTTCGCCGGGATGGACCAGCGGGCGGCCATCCGGCAGGAGCGGCGCCAGCGGAACGCCGCGGACGCGCGCGAACTGCAGATCGACCGCATCCTGCGCAAGATCTCCGAGTCGGGGCTCGGCTCCCTCACCGCGGAGGAGCGCGCCGCGCTGGACGCGGAGAGCCGCAGGAAGGCGTCGCGGTGAGGCCCTCCACCATCGCCTGGATCGCCGTCGCCCTCGGCATCGCCGCGCTCCTCGCGGCCATGCACCTCCTCCTGCCCGGCCTCTCCCGCTGGGTCGGCGGCGCCGAGACCGGCCTCAAGCCCTTCGAGGGCCGCGTCGTCACCGCCTACGCAGCCAACTCCGACGACGCCGCCACCCGCGCCCAGATGGCCGACGACTTCTCCCAGGCCTGGGTCCGGCGCTGGGAGAAGCCCCGCGGCGCCCGCCTCCCCGACGCCCGCGTCAAGCTCTACCTCTTCCCCGACCAGGCCGCCTTCAGCCGCCACGGACTCTTCCGCCTCGGCTCCTCCCTCGAGTACAACGGCGGCTACTTCAGCCGCGCCGAAAACGCCATCGCCCTCGTGGCCGGCGACGACTCGGGCCTGCGCCACGAACTGACCCACATGCTCCAGGCCTCCTCCTGGCCCGACGCGGAGCTGTCGCCGTGGTTCGCGGAAGCGCAGGCGCAGTGGCACGAGTCGGGGGCGGAGGGGGGACCGGGGAAGGGCGTGGCGGAGGCGCGGCGCATGGCGTCATCCGGCGAGTTGCTGCCACTTCGCGAGATCCTCGAGGCGCCGAACCTGGCGTTCAAGAGCGCGGGAAATTCACGGTACTACTGGGAGAGCGCGGCGCTCTATGCGTGGCTTTCCCTGGAGCGCCCGGAGGCGCTGGAGCGCGTCGTGTCGCTGGAGAGGCTTCCCGGCCGTCCCTCTGCCGCCGCCTTCGCGGAGGCGGTCGGCGCGCCGCTCGACCGTATCGAAGCGGACTGGATCGCCTGGATGGCCGCACCGCGGTAGCACCGCCGACAAAAAAAACCGGGCGCCCTCGCGGGGCGCCCGGTCCGTTGCCAGTCTGCCGACGCGCTACTTCTCCTTCACGTCGCTCTTCACGTCCCCGAACAGCTTCTTGTACCGGCTCTCCGTCAGCTGCACCTTGAAGGGTCCCTCGTCGTCGCCTACGCTCCCGGCGTAGTCCTGCGGCGAGCCCCCTCAGCACAGGGCCATCTTGCCCTTCTGGGCCTGGTCGCCGGTCTTCGAGTTGAAGACCTGGACGACCGGGGTGAAGGCGGGCGGCACGAAGTTGTGGTACTCCTCTTCGGCGCCGCCGTAGACGTGGACGCTGGAGACCTCGATGGCGACGCTTCCCCCGTTGATGCTGAAGTCGAAGTCGATCTTGAGGTCCATGCCCCAGGCGACCTTGGTGGTCTCGTCCTTGGTGACGACGACGGGCGCCATCTTGCCCGTGCGCATCTGGGCGGCCTGTCCGCCGGAGGTGGCCTTGCACTCGCCCTGGACGAAGGTCCAGGATCCGGTCGGGACGACGGCGGCCTTGTCCTTGAGGGCGGCGAGGTCGATCCAGGTCTGGCCGTTCTGGAAGACGGCGGAGGCGAGCACGCCGAGGGATCGGTGGCCGGAGCGGACGTCGAGCTTGCCGGTCTCGCCCTCGTACTCCTTGACCCAGATCTTCTTGCCGTTGGACTCGATCTTGATGCGGTAGAGCGTGCCGCCCAGGTTCACGACCTCGGAGAGAGGGGTCATGTAACCCGTGAGGCCGACGGTGATCGCGTCGTGGCTGTTCTCGTCGTAGGTCCCGTTGCTGTTGTTGTCGATCAGGCCGATCTGGGTCTTGTTCACGGTCGCGACCCAGTAGCCACTGCGCTGCCAGGACCACGAACCGCGGCCCTTCTGGAAGCGGACGGCGTAGGGGGCGATGGTCCCGTCGGCGTAGACGACGCTGACGACGCTGGTGTCGCCGTCGGTCTTGATGCGGTCGTCCGTCTTGCCGTCGTGGTTCCCGTCGACCTCGATCGCGAACTCCTCGCCCTTGACCGAGACGCCGTCGCGGTCCTTGACGGGGAGGCCGAGCACCTGCGCGCCGCCTTTCGACGTGACGCCGTGAAGGGGGCCGGGCATGGTGCGCGTGTTCCAGTCCTTGACCGGGACGTAGGTCGCGTCATGGGCCTTCCAGCCCTGCTCCGCGAGGCCCGGCTCGGCCTTGTTGGGATTACCCGCCGGGGCCTTGGGCTCCGGCTTGTCGGGGACGGCCTTCGTGCCTTCCCCGTCGGCGAGCGCGAGGCCGCCGGCGAGGGCGAGGACGAGGGCGGGGACGGCCCATTTCATAAGGACACCTCCCTGTGCTGGATCCTGGAAACGGGTGGAACCGGCGTCGCGGTTCCCACCGGGGGAGTACACGAGTGCGGGATCTCCGTGGACTCTGGAGAATACCTGCGGCGGGCGCTGATTGTTCCAGGAATTTGACGGAAATCGCGGAAATTGAAGGCTTTATAGATTAGTAAGTTGATCAGCTTTTGCGGCGTCTGAGCCGCGCTATTCCGCGCCCTTCTCCGCCGCCCCCGTCACCTGCAGAATCACGTCCGCAATCGCCCGCTCGCTGTCCACCGCCGACAGCATCTCGAAGTAGTCCTCCTGCGGAAGCCCCAGCCGCGTCCACGCGCGCTCGTCGAACCGCGCCGCGCCGCACGACCCCGCGCACGCAGCCTCGCGCGACCGGGCCGCAAAGTCCGCGAAATACAGCGCCGCGGACAGCAGGTCGTCGTCCCACGCCCCTTCGTCATGGTGCCGCTCGATCGCGCCCGCCACCTCCGCCGGCAGATTCCACGACCTCGCCATCCACGCCCCGATCCCGGCGTGCCCGCACGAGAACACCGCCCCCTCCGCCTCCGCGAACGACAGCTTCTTCTCCTCCGCCGCCTTCACCACCGCCCCATACTCCTTCGGGAAGTACCCCAGCATCGCAATCTTCCCCACGTCGTGCAGCAACCCCGTCAGGAACGCCTGCTCCGGATCCTCAAGCCCAAGCCTCAGCGCAACCCGCTTCATCAGCCCCGCCACCACCGCGCTGTGCTCCCAGAACCTCGCGAAGTCCTCCCGCTGCTTCTTCGAGATCGCCCGGAACACCCGGATCAGCGACAGCGACAGGACCAGGTTCTTGATTCGGCCGTAGCCGAGGAGGGCGATCGCACGGTTCAGGTCCCCGATCTTCTGCGGCAGCCCGAAGTAGGCGCTGTTCACAAGCTTCATGATCTGCGCCGACAGCGAAGCGTCGCGCACGATCACGTTCGAGACGTCCTGGGCCGAGGAATCGGGGTCCTCGAGCAGGTTCATGACGAAGGTCGTGATCTCGGGAAGGGTGGGCAGCGTGTCGACGCGGCGCTGCACGTCCTGCAGAGAGATGAGAGATTTCGCTTGTTTGGCCATGGGCGGAGGACTCTACCAAAACGAAGCGGGCCCGGGGGAAATCCCGGGCCCGCTGTGGTAACGGTCCGCCTGGTCTACATGTCCATCCCGGGGTGCGCGCCGGCGCCGGCCTTTTCCTTCTTTTCCGGGATCTCGCTGATGAGGGCCTCGGTCGTGAGCAGGAGGGTCGCGACGCTGGCCGCGTTCTGGAGCGCCGTGCGGGAGACCTTCTTGGGGTCCACCACGCCCGCCTTCACCAGGTCCACGATCTTGCCCTCGTCCGCGTTGAATCCTTCATTCCCCTTGGCGTCGCGCACCCAGGCCGCGACGACCGCGCCGTCGTGGCCGGCGTTGACGGCGATTTGCCGCAGGGGCGACTCGAGCGCGCGGCGGACGATGCCGACGCCGATCTCCTCGTCGCTCGACAGGCCCTTGGCGAGCTTGTCCAGCGCCTTCTGCGCCCGGACGAGCGCCGTGCCGCCGCCCGGGACGATGCCTTCTTCGACCGCCGCCTTGGTGGCCGCGACGGCGTCGTCCACGCGCGCCTTCTTCTCCTTCATCTCGATCTCGGTCGCCGCGCCGACGTTGACCTGGGCGACGCCGCCGGTGAGCTTGGCCAGCCGCTCCTGGAGCTTCTCCTTGTCGTAGTCGGACGTCGTCCCCTCGATCTCCTTCTGGAGCTGGGCGATGCGCCCCTGGATCTGCTTCGTCTCGCCCGCGCCCTCGACGATCGTCGTGTTGTCCTTGTCCACGACGATCTTCTTCGCGCGGCCGAGCTGGCTCAGCGAGAGGTTATCGAGCTTCGTGCCCAGGTCCTCGAAGATCGCCTCGCCGCCCGTCAGGATCGCGATGTCCTCGAGCATGGCCTTGCGGCGGTCGCCGAACCCCGGCGCCTTCACCGCGCACACCTCCAGCACGCCGCGCAGCTTGTTCACCACCAGCGTCGCAAGCGCCTCGCCCTCGATGTCCTCCGCGATGATCAGAAGCGGCTTCCCGGCCTTCGCCACCTGCTCCAGCACCGGCAGCATGTCCTTGATGCTCGAGATCTTCTTCTCGTGGATCAGGATGTACGGCTCCTTCAGCACGCACTCCATGTCCTCGAAGTTCGTGACGAAGTGCGGCGAGTTGTAGCCCTTGTCGAACTGCATACCCTCGACCCAGGTGAAGTCGGTCGTGAGGGACTTGCCTTCCTCGACGGTGATGACGCCGT
>JADLHC010000132.1 GCA_020849035.1 Planctomycetia bacterium | reverse complement strand
TCCGACCGTCGTGCCTCCGGGGACGAGGGCGCTCTCGGCGTTGGGAATGCCGGCGAAACCCGACCCGGACGGAGCGATCTCGACCTGGAGCCGCAGCATGTCCACGCTGCTGGCCGGCAGGGTCGCCCTGAACACGGCGCCGGGCTCAATGGTGGTTCCCGTCGTCAGCGTGATGGCCGTCGTCCCGTCGAGCTGGAACTGTCCGACGATGGTCGGCGACGCGGGCGGCCCGCTGGTCCCACCGGGGGCGTCCACGTTGAAGTCCTGCGGCACGGAGCCCAGCGGAGTCCAACCCGAAGAAGCGAGGAGCGAGCTCTGCGCGCGGGCAGCCCAGACGTAGGCCCCGTCGCCGAGCGGAACCGTATAGGTGACGGCGATCGAGCCTCCCCCCGGAATCACGACGAGCGGGGATTCGAAGTCCGGGATCGCGTCCAGTCCGGATCCGGACTTTTCGACGTCCAGCTGCAGCCGGATGATGTCGCCCGGCGCGCCCGTCAGGGTGGCGCCCAGGACGACCATCGGCTCAATCGTGAATCCCGTGACCGGGACGATCGCCGTCGCGTCCGTCCGAGTCTGCGTCAGGCTGGCCAGGACCGGGGCCGCCGGCGCGACAGGCGGCGGCGTGGCGATGATCGTGAAGTCCGTCTCGACACCGGCCGGGACGAGCGGCTCGAACCCCGTGAAGCCCGAAGCCAGCCCGGCGGCGTTGGCAAGCCGCGCCTGCCAGTCGTACCCGCCCAGCGGGAGGGGCACCGAGATGCTGATCGCAGCCGTAGAACCCGACGGATTCAGCGGGCTCTCCACGTCCACGATCGAGTCTCCTGTGTAATCGATCTGCAGGCGAAGGGCCTCGGGAAGTGCAACGGACGGCGTGTAGCGGAAGGTAATGCCGCCGCCCGTGGTCGAACCGCCGTCGGCGAGTGCGGCACCCGAACCGAATTCGTGCTGCGTCAGGTCGGTGAAGACCGGAGCGGCGGGCGCGACTCCGACCGCGAAGTCCGTCGATGCTTCAGAATTTCCGGCCGGCGGAAGGGGGAACGAAGACCACACCGTCCGGGGCATGGTCGCAAGGCTCGACTCGAACCGGGCCTGCCAGTGATAAGTGCCCACGGCCAGGGGAATGGTCACCTCAGCGGTCGAGCCGGCAGCGGTAAACGAACTTTCTGCCGTAGGAACTCCGGTGAACGCCGTCCCGATGGGCTTCACTTCGACCTGGAGGCGCGCTTCCTCGCCGGCGTTGTTGCTGACGACCGCGCCCGTGAACCTCACGAACGACTCGGACGTTGCCGCGCCGACCAGGATGGGGGCGCCGGCCAGGGTCGTCTGGGAAATGACGGTCGGAAGCGACAGGCCCCGGTACTGCCGATAGCGGGCTTCTCCGGTCGGGATATGGTGCCACACGACGGCCGGGCGACCCGCCGAGTCCACTTCGACCTGCGGACTGAAGTTGGGAGGGGGCGTTCCGCTGATGCCCGTCGGGCTCGTCGCCGAACCTTCGAGCTGCGTCCAGGCGGATCCGTTCCAGCGCTTGACGAAGATCTGGTTCAGCGTCGGCGCGCCAGTATCGGCGTTCCACGCAATGACCGGATTGCCGAGCGTGTCACGAGAGAGGTACGCAACGACGTCGTCCAGCCCCGGGCTGCCGCTGATGCCCGTACCCGACCCGGACCCCGCCATTTCGACCCAGGCTGCTCCGTCGAACCGCCTCACGAAGATTTCGAAGGTCGGCCCGATGTCCTCACGCCAGCAGATGACGGGCTCGTCGGCCCCGTCGAACGTCACGTCCACCTGATCCGAGAATCCGGTGGTGGAGATACCGGTTCCTGAACCCGAGCCGCCGAGTTCGACCCAGGAAACCCCGTCGAAGCGACGCGCGTAGACGTAGTTGCTGCCTGCAACGGTTTCCGTCCATGTCACGACCGGCCTGTCAAGGCTGTCAATCGTGATGCGCGACCGCGACGACATGTTCGCGCCCGGCGTCCCGCTGATTCCGCCGCCCGTCGCCGAACCGCCGATCTCGACCCAACCCGCGCCGAGGTTCACCTTCAGGTAGATCTCGTCGACTCCCCCGGCCGTTTCCGTATAGCACACGTACTGGTTGCCCGCGGAGTCGATGGCCGTGCAGGGGTCAAAGCTGTTCGCTCCGCCAGTCGCGCTGATCCCCGTGGCGGTCGCCGAGCCGAAAACCTCGCCCCACGCGCCCGCGACGAACTGGCGCGCATAAATGTCCGTGACTCCCCCGCCCCCGACGTCCTCGGTCCAGACGACGAACGGCGTGGCCGTCCCCGTCGGACAGGCGAGTTGAGGGGCACTGGAAACGCCGGGCGTTGCGAACGGAGCCAGTACGCCGACATCCACCCACGAGGACGTCCCGGAGTCGAACGTCCGCACGACAATGTCCTCGGGGGGCCCGCCGGCCGCAAACGCGACGTAGGGCTCGTCGGCAGGGCCGAGAATCAGTGAAGCCTGGGGAAAGTAAAACCCCGCGGACGTTCCGATGACGCCGGACGTGCCGGACAGCGCAAGCTCCACCCAGGGGTCGACGGTGAGGGGGAACTGGGCCACGGCCACGAACGAATCCGGCACCGTCATCGTCATGCAGCCGCTCTCCCAGCCGACGTTCAGGTCCAGCTGACGGCCGGCCGCGTCCACCGCCCGGGCCCCGTAAATCGAGGCGAGCTCGTTCCCGGCGTCGTCGAGGATCTGCAGGCCGCCCGAGGCGAATCGCGGCTCCCTCCAGGGCTGGTTCTGAACGACCACCGTGGCGGACCCCGGAACATCCAGCGGACTGGCGACCGAAATCGCCTTGCGCCCGGCCGGCGCCTCCGGGATCACCACCAGCTGCTCGACGCGGTTCGCATCGTACATGTACCGCTCGGCGACCGCGCCGCGCTTCGCCTCGAAGCCGCCGTTCGCGACGTCGTACTCGCCGACGTTCCCGCCGCTCAGCACCTCGTCGCCGCACTTCACGACGACCGGGCCGAAGCGGAGTTCGAATTTCGCGGGGGACGAGGCGGGCGCGCCGAAGACGAACGTCGCGCCGTCGACCTTCGTGTCGTAGCTCGAGTTCGAAACGCCCGTGGCGCGCGGGAGCCTGGCCTTTTCCGCTGCCGGGGGCTGCTGGGCCTGGAGCTGCGAACCGGACAGCGGGGCAGCGATGTCGGCGCGCGAACTTCCGGCGCTCCGCGTCCCGCCTTGCGCGGGTCTCCCCGGTTCCATCACCGCAACCGTTCCGGCGATCGCCAGGCTCGCCAGAAGTGCGGTTCTAAAGAAAATCGTCCGGTTCATGCAATTCTCCTGTTGTGAGATTCCGTAGAGGACGGTGATTTTTCGGGTTATCGGGTCGTGGGCAACTGCGTGCTTTCGGGGAGGTCGGCCGACGGCGCTTCAGGAGATCGTCGGCCCGGGCAGGCGGCCGTCGGACAACGACCGGCATCGCAGGACGTCCTCGCGGGCGCCGCGAAGTGAGGGCAGCTCCGCGCGAGGGTCGCGAAAGGTAGGAGTATCGAATGGTGCGGGCAAGCAAAAATCCGGTTGAGACCACGAATTCACGATTCTCGACCTTTTGAACCGCACGCCGGATCGCGTACGGAATTGCTCATCGTGAATCGGCTCAAATCTGAGGAATATCGCGATCTTCACGCAATTGAAGTGCGGCGCAGCGCCGGAACCCGCGCGAAGGAGCGAGAAGGGCCGGGAAAAGTGCGTCGGAGTCCGCGCTACAGCTCGAAAGGACTCGCCGGATTGAACAACGTTCCATTCCGGTGGCAGACGAGCAGCGCCTGGATCACGGTGTCGTCGTACTTGGCGACCTCCGTGCGGCCCATGTCGATCAGGACGTCCTTCACGGGAATGCCCGTTCCCTGGAGCCCGCCGCGCGTCGTCGCGTTGTCGAAGTCGTTCGCGACGCAGAGGATCCTCGCGATCATCGGGATCGCGTCCCCCCTGAGCTTGCCGGGGAAGCCGCTTCCGTCCATGTACTCGTGGTGATGCTTCACGCCGGGCAGCACGTCCTCGAACCCCTCGATGCTCGACACCAGCTTCTCCCCGAGGTGGACGTGCTCTTCCTTCCACTTGTCCTTGTCCGCCCCCTCCGGCGCGTGAAGGGCCTGTCCCATCTTCCCGATGTCGTGCAGAAGAGCGGCGAGGTGCAGGCGGTGCAGGTCTGACTTGGACAGCTTCATCTGCGTCCCGATCGCCATGGCGAAATTCGCAACCCGCTCCGAGTGCCCCTGCATCCTGGGGTCCCGGATCTCGGTCGCCGTCACCAGCGTCTTCACGAACGACACGAGCGTGCGCCGGAGCACCTCGCTCGCCTGGAAGGAGGTGATGGCCATGCCGGCCTGGAGCGCGATCGCCGTGGCGAGCTCGAGGTCCTCGCTGGAGAACTCCTGGGCGACCTTGCTGGAGTGCAGGTAGAGGATCCCGGTGATCTTGTCGCGGGAGACGAGCGGCGCGCAGATCACGGACTTGATGTTCTTCATGACGATCGACTCGCTGCCGGCGAAGCGCGAGTCGAGCATCGCGTCGCTCGTCAGGATCGCGCGTGCGTACTGCATGACGCGCTTGACGATCGTGCGCGAGATTTTGGGCTCCGTCTTCTCCTTGCTCCACGAGGCCTTCGGCACGAGCTTCCCCGTTCCCTTTTCCAGGAGCAGCAGGTAGCCGGTGTCGGCGTTCGTCGACTGGACCGCCAGCTCGAGGATCTTGCTGAGGAGTCCCTGCGCGTCCCGCTCGGTGCCGATGATGCGCGCAACGTCGTAGAGGGCGGAGAGGTTCCGGTCCTCGACCTCCTTGCCGACCTTCTCCGCAGGCGGGACCGCCTTGTCCGCCGCCCGGTCGAGCTTGAGCTCGATCGTGGAGTGCGCCTGCAGTTCCCGCCCCTGGTCGAAGTCGACCTGCTTCTCCTCCGCCGGCGCGACCCCGCCGTCCTCGAAAGTCAGGACGGTGTTGCCGATCCGCACCTGGTCCCCCGCACGCAGCAGCTCTTCCGTGATCTTCTGGTCGTTCACGAACGTGCCGTTCGTGGACTTGAGGTCGCGGATGAAGCACATCTCGCCGATCTTGAAGATCTCCGCGTGCTGACGCGAGACGCCGTGGTCCATGACCTTGACCATCGCGTTCGGGTCGCGGCCGATCGTGATGACTTCGTTCGTGATGTCCGTCGTGCGGCCGACTTCGGCTCCTGCCTTGACCCGGATGAGGGGCATGGGGTGCTCCAACGGTCGGTGAATGGGACGGTCGGACCATTCTTATACGTTTTCGGGGCGCGGGGAGTCAAACGCAGGGGAACCGGGGCCGTACGGACTTCGGTCGTCGTTTTCCGCTGCCGTCCTCCTCTGGAGCCGCCACGATGCGTCGAGTGCCCGGCCTTGCGCTGGCCCTGCTCTGCCTGCCCCTTGCCGTCGCGGCCGAAGACCCTCCCGCCCGGCCCTCGTCGCTCCCCGATTTCCGGCTTCCGGACCAGGACGGCAAGGAGCGCTCGCTGGCGGAGTGGAAGGCGCACAAGGCGCTGGTCGTGGTCTTCACCGGGACCCAGTGCCCCCAGTGCAACCGCTTCCTGACCGAGCTGGCCAGGGTCCGCAACGACTACTCGGAAGAGGGAGTAGGCGTGTTAGGCGTGAACTCCAACCGCAACGAGCAGGAGGAGATCGCGCCGCACCACCGCGAACACGCGGTACCCTTCCCCGTCCTCCGCGACGCGGACCATGCGCTGGCGGACGCGCTGGGGATCGCGATCACGCCGACGGTGCTGGTGGCGGACGAAGAGGGGAGGATCCGGTACCGCGGGCGGATCGACCGGACGGCGATGGGGGCGACGGCAACCGGCGAGGACCTGCGCGCGGCGCTGGACGACGTGCTGGCGGGGCGCGAGGTCCGGGTGCCGGAGACGGAGCCGACGGGATGCACGGTGCGCCGGGAAGAGCCGAAGAAGGACGGCGCGGTGACGTGGTCGCGCGACGTAGCCCCGATCGTCTTCCGAAGCTGCGCGGGCTGCCATCGCGCCGGGCAGATCGGCCCGATGCCGCTGACCGACTTCCAGCACGCCAGCGCGTTCGCGCAGGAGATCCGCGCCGCCGTCAAGGCCCGCCGCATGCCTCCCTGGAAGCCGACCGGCGGCGTGGAGATGCACGGCGCCCGGAAGCTGACGCAGGTGGAAGTCGACACGATCGTCGCGTGGGTCGACGAAGGCACGCCGCAGGGCGACGAGAAGGAGGAGCCGGAGCTGCCCGAGTGGAAGTCGTCGTGGCTTCTCGGCGAGCCGGACCTCGTGCTCGACCCCGGCGAGGACTTCGAGGTGCGCGCGGGCCCCGACCTGTACTGGCACTTCGTCATGCCGCAGAAATGGACCGAGGACAAGTGGGTCTCGGCGGTCGAGGTGCTGCCGGGGAACTCGCGGATCGTGCACCACGTCCTGGCCTACCTCGACGAGACGGGCATCGCGAGGCGGCTCGACGCGGACGACGCGCGGCTCGGCTACGGCGGCGAGGGAGCCTTCCCGGGGTTCGTGCCCACGGGAGAGATGGGGGGATGGACGCCCGGGTTCTACGCGCAGCCGCTTCCGGACGGCGTCGCCCGGAAGCTGCCGAAGAACGCGGCGCTGGTCCTCCAGGTCCACTACAACAACCCTTCCGGCGCCGCGCAGAAGGACCGGACGCGCATCGGGCTGCATTTCGCGAAGGCGCCCGTGAAACAGCGGCTGTACCAGGCGCGGATCCTGAACCCCTGGTTCAAGATCCCCGCCGGCGAGCCCGCCTGGGAGGTCAGCGCGTCCTGGCCGGTGAGTCGGGACGTCACGATCGTGTCGGTCATGCCGCACTGCCACCTGCTCGGCAAGCGCGTGTCCATGACGGTCGAGAGCCCGAAGGGCCGCAGGACGACGCTGCTCGAGATCGCGGACTGGGACTTCAAGTGGCAGGACACGTATCACCTGGAGAAGCCGATGCGGGTCCGGGACGGCTCGACGGTGCGCCTGTCCATGACCTACGACAACTCCACGGACAATCCGCGCAACCCGTTCAGCCCGCCCCGCGAGGTTCGCTGGGGCGAGCGCACGTCCGACGAGATGTGCCTGGGCTACGTGAATTTCGTGAAGGACCACGAGGACCTGACGAAGGCGAAGAAGTAACCCTGTCGAGGCGCCCATGAGAGTCTGGCTGCCGGCCGTCCTGTCCGCCGCCGTTGCCTTCGTTGCTTCCCTTCCCGCCGCCGCCGGCCCGGGTTCCCCGGGGACGGTCCTCGACGGATTCGCGCTCAAGGACAGCGCGGGAGCGGAGCACACGCTGGCCGGTCTCGAGGGCCGCAAGGCGGTCGTGCTTGTGTTCGTCAGCACGCAGTGCCCGATCTCCAACCGGTCGCTGCCGGAACTGTCCGCGATCGCCAGGGAACTCGGGGCGCAGGGAGCGGCCCTTCTCGGCGTGAATCCCAATCACAACGAGCAGGGGGAGATCGCCGGGTGGGCGAAGGAGCGCGGCGTGGACTTCCCCGTCCTTTGCGACGGAGCGCACGGGCTCGCGGACCGGCTGGGGATCGAGACGATCCCGACGGCGGTGGTTCTCGACGGGAAGCGGGTGGTGAGGTACCGGGGGCGGATCGACGACGATCCGATGGGGGGGAGGCCGCGGAAGCGGGAGCTGCGCGACGCGGTGGCCGCAGTGCTTTCGGGGGGCGAGATCGCGGAGCCGGAGACGGCGCCGCGCGGCTGCTCGGTGCGGCGCGAACCGCCGCCGAAGGACGGGCCGGTGACCTGGGCGCGAGACGTGGCGCCAATCCTGTGGAGCCGTTGCGTCTCGTGTCATCGCCCGGGGCAGATCGGGCCCTTCCACCTGACGGACTACGAGCACGCGTCGGCGTTCGCGAAGGAGATCCGCGCCGCGGTCTCCGCGAGGCGGATGCCGCCGTGGAAGCCGACGGCCGGGGTCGCCTTCCTGAACGAGAGGCGGCTGTCGGACGCGGAGATCGAGACGGTCGTGCGCTGGG
>JADLHC010000131.1 GCA_020849035.1 Planctomycetia bacterium | reverse complement strand
GGTCCGACAGCGCGCGCCGCAGGAGCGCCCACAGGTCCTCCTCCGTCAGGCGCTCGAGCCGGAAGACGCGGCTGCGCGACAGCAGCGCCGAGTTCACCTCGAAACTCGGGTTCTCGGTGGTCGCCCCGATGAGGACCACGGTCCCGTCCTCGACGTGCGGCAGGAACGCGTCCTGCTGGGCCTTGTTGAAGCGGTGGATCTCGTCGACGAACAGGATCGTGCCGCGTCCCGTCTGGGACCGCGTGAACTTCGCGCGGTCGATGACGTCCCGGATCTCCTTCACCCCGCTCGTCACCGCGCTGAACTGCATGAACTCCAGCCCCGTCTCCTTCGAGATCAGCCGCGCCAGCGTCGTCTTCCCGCACCCCGGCGGCCCCCAGAAGATCATCGAGGGGATGCGCGGCGACTTGAGCGCCGCACGCAGCGGGGCGGCCGCGCCGACGAGCGATTCCTGGCCGACGTACTCCGCGAACGAGCGGGGACGCATGCGGTCGGCGAGCGGGCCGGGACGGACGGCTTCGGGCTTCTGTTCGAAGAGGCTCATGGGCGGTTCCGGTGAAGAGTGATGGGGGAAGTATGGCGGGCGGGCGGCGTTGGTTCCAGAAACTCGGCGGGCTACTTCGCCAGGAGACGGACGACGTCGTCCTGCAGGCGCATCGCCGGGGGCGAGCCCTCGCGGAGATTCGAGCAGAGCACCGCGAACGCGACGCGCCCGTTCTTGCCGTCCACGTACCCCGCGAGGTTCGAGACCCCCGAGATCGTCCCGGTCTTCGCCCGCACCGCGCCCTCGAGCCCCGCCAGCCGCTTCGAGAGCGTCCCGTCCCCGCCGGGCGCCGCGAGGCTGTCGCGCAGGACCGCGCCCCACGGGCGCTTCGACGCCGCGGACAGCAGCCTCGTCACGGTCGCGGCGCTCGCGCGGTTTCCTTTCGCGAGCCCGCTGCCGTCGAGCCAGGCGAGGTCCTCGAGCGCAATCCCGAGCGGCGCGAGCGCCCGTTTCCCGGCCTCGGCGCACTGGGCGGCGGAGGCGCCGCGGGGGGAGCAGGCGCGGAAGAGGAGTTCGGCGTAGAGGTTCTGGGAGCGCTGGAGCATGACGGGGAGGGCGTCGCGGACGCGGGTGGCGTGGAGGAGGGGCTGGCCGTCGCCGGCGCGCGGGGCGAAGGGGGCCTTGAGGGCGGCCACGGGGGCGGAGGCGGCGTCGAGGCCCTTGCGGGCGAGGGTTTCGCGGAGGACGGTGCCGAAGAAGAGGGTGGGATCGTCGATGGTGACGGACTCCTCGACGGCGGCGGCGCCGGCGAGGAACTTCCCCGAGACGGAGATTGTGCGGGAGGAGGCGTTCCGCCAGAGGACGACGGAGTGCTGGCCGCGCTCGGACGTCGTGGTGCAGCGGTTGTCGATCTTCACGAACGCGGTGTCGGGCGAGACGCGCACGACGGCGGGGTCACCCGGAGCCTTGCCGGGCGTGACGGTGACGTCGACGCAGTTGTCGTTGAGGGTCAGCGCGCCGGCGGGGGCGCAGTACCACTTGTGGAGCTGGTCCGCGGGCCAGGTGGCGCCGAGGCGGTCGGGACCGAAGCGGGAGTCGTCGAGGTCGATGCGGGTGATCCTGCGGATGCCGGCCTCCCGAAGCGCGTCGGCCCAGCGCTCGAAGACGGCGCAGGGGTTGCCGCCGTGGTCGCGGCCGGAAATCCCGGGGTCGCCGCCGCCGACGGCGACGAGGGCGGCCTCGCCGTCCGCGCCGCGCAGCACCCAGAGGCGCGTCGCCAGCTCGCGGTCGGGGCCGAGCGCCTCGAGCGCCGCGCAGGCCGTGAACAGCTTCGTCACGGACGCCAGCGGGAAGGTCTCGTCGCCCCGCTGCGCGCCCAGCGCGTCGCCGCCGTCCACCCGCCGCGCGTCCATCCCCGCCGCCGCGACGCCCTGCTTCTGCGCCAGCCGCGTGAACTCGGCGTCGAGCTCCCCCGCCGCCGCCGCGGCGGCGAGCGCCAGGACGAGAAGCGGCGTTCCCAGCCTCCTCATTTCAGCGCGGCTTCGAACTCCGCGGCCGAGGGCACCCGCCCGCCGCTCGTCACCACCTTGCCGTCCTTCCCGACCAGCACGTGGAACGGCATGTCGTTGACCGGGAAGCCGTACTTCGAGCGCGACAGCTGGCGCGGGTCCGGAAGCAGCGTGTACGTCAGCCCCTTCTTCTCCGCGTACCCCGTCGCCTTCGCCTTGTCCTCGCCGAGGAAGACTTCCGCGGTCACGAGGCCCTTCGGTCCCCACTGGTTTGCGGCCTCGACGAGGCCGGGAAGCGCCGAAGCGCAGTTGGGTCACCACGTCGCGCCGAAGACCAGGAGGACGGGCTTCTGGCCGCGGAAGGACGAGAGCATGAAGACGTTCCCGGAGGCGTCCTCGAGCGTGAGTTCCGGGGCGTCGTTGCCGGGCTGGACGCCTTTCTTCGCGCCGCTCGCCGGCGTCGGGGGCGGGTCGGGCGGCTTGACGGGCGGCTTCACCGGCGTGTTGTCCACGGTGCCGGAGTGCTTGTCCGGCTGGATGGGCGTCGCGGGTGTCCCTCCGCCGGGGTTCGTCGCAGGGACGTCCGGGCGCTGCACCGGGTACGGCCCCTTGTTCGTTTTCTTCGAGGTCGAGTTCGAACCCCCGCACCCCGCAACCAGCGCGGCGGCGAGCAGGACGAAGACCCACCGGGTGACGGTCATGGCGTCTCTCCTATCGGGCTGCCTCGTCCACCATCGCGTCGGCGGGGAGTTCGGGCCCCGAGTACCGGATCACGCCGCGCCGGTCGACGAGCACGAAATGAGGGTAATGCCCCAGCTTGAAAAGGGCGATGGTGATGTTCTGCGGGTCAAGCACCATCCGGAACGTCGCGTTGAAGTCCGCCGCAAACTTGTCCGCCTTCTCCGGCGTCTCCGACAGCAGCACCGCCGCCACCTCCACCTGCCCGCCGCGCTTCTCGTGCACCGCCTGGATGTCCGACATCTTCCCCTGGCACATCGGGCACGCCGTCGTCCCGAACACGAGAAGCTGCGCCTTTCTTCCCACGAATCCCGACGTCAGGAACGGCGCCCCTTTCGAGTCCCGCAGCGACAGCGCGGGGACCGAGTTTCCCGCCGCGGGCCCGATCGGAGGCGGCGGCGCGGGACGCGGCGGCGGCGCGGGAGGATGGCAGCCGGCCAGCAGCACGCAAGCCGCCAGCGCCGGCCCGAGCCTCACTTGTCCTCCTCGTACACCACCACCTTCTTCCGGCCGTCCGCGATGAAGACTCGCCCCGCGGCGTCGATCGCCACCCCGTTCGGCTTCGCCAGTTGCTGCGCCAGGTCGCCGCGGCCCGCCACCGCGCCGATCTGCACCCCGTCCATCGAGAACACCAGGATCTTGCACAGCTTCATGTCCGCCACGTACAGCCGGTTCCGCCCGCACGCCATCGGCCCGGGGTAAAACTGCGGGTTCGTGACGAGCACCTTGTCGAAGGTCCCGTCCTTCTTGAAGCGCTTGATGGCGTGGAGTTCCGAATCGCCGGTGTAAAGCCGCCCCTCGGAGTCCACGGCAAGGCCCGACGGGACCCAGAACGACGGCTCCTGGGTGTCCCGGTTGAACCGGATCCCGGACTTGGACCGGAACGCGCCGTCCGCGCCGAACTGGCTCAGGCGGTACAGCGACGCGTCCAGGACGAACAGGTCCCCGGAGGGCGCGACCACGAAGTCGATCAGGTTCGCGATCTTCCCGTCCTCGCTCCCCTTCCCCGCGAAATTGCGCAGGGAGGCCCCGGTCGCCAGGTCCACCTCGTGGATCGCCCAGTACTTGTACGTCGACACGTAGAGCCGCCCCTTCGGGTCGAACGCCAGCTTGTGCGACGCCGGCACCTTCAGCGGGATCGAACGCTTCTGCTTCGCCTCCACGTCCAGCTCGTACAGGATCTGCGAGCTGTAGTCCACCATGAAGACCGCGCCCTTCGCGTCGTTCGCAATCGACGTCGCGTCCATGTCCCGCCAGGTGATCACGTTCTTGTAGGTGAACGTGACCTCCTTCTTGTCCGGCGGCTTCGCGATCGCCTCCGCACGCGCCCTGTCCACCAGCGTGGTGGCC
>JADLHC010000130.1 GCA_020849035.1 Planctomycetia bacterium | reverse complement strand
TCCTTTTTCGATTTTCGTTTTTCCCTTCGTTGTTTCCGTTCTTCCTAAGGTGCCTTCGCCCTCCACACCAGGTGATACCCACTCTCCGTCTCGACCATCTCCCACGTCTCCGCCTTCATCGCCTTCGCCTTGTCCGCCAGCTTCTGCCCGTACGCCGCCATCTCGTCCAGGCCGATCGCGCCCTTCTTCTCCTTCGTCGCGGCGTCGTCCGACTCCTTCACCGCGTCCTCGAGCTTCAGCTCCCCCTTCTTCAGCTTCGAGAGCCTCCCGTCGGCGATGGACTTCGCCTGCAGCTTGTTGCGCGTCACGCCCGCGGGGGCCTTGGCGGTTTTCCAGGCGATGTAGACGTGGAAGTAGTCCGGAGGCGGCCCGACGCGGCCCTTCGCCTCCGCGAGCGCGTGATCGGGCTGCTGCGGCAGCGTCTTCACGTCGCCCTTGACCGTCTGGTCGAAGATGAAGTTGATCGCGTCGTTGATGTAGATGGCGTCGGGGAGGTCGTGGCCGAGCCCGGTGACCTCCCAGAAGCAGACGTTCGGCGCGTATTTCTCGACGGCCTTCTTCGCCTGCGGGGCGAGGGCGTAGTTCGGATCGGTGGTGCCCATGAAGATCACGCCGCGCACGCCCTTGGCGTCGCCGCCGCTGCGGCCGCCGGGGATGTCGGGCGCCGCGCAGATGATGAAGCCGGCGAACAGCGTCTTGTACTTGGGGGCGAGCATGCAGGTCATCGCGCCGCCCGCGCTGAAGCCGTGGAGCACGACGCGCTTCGGGTCGACCTTGTACGTCGCGATCGCGTAGTTCGCGACGTCGACGACGTCCTTCTCCGGGTTGCCCGCGTTGTAGCCATACCCCGGCCCGACCTTCTCCGGCCCGCGGTACGCGACCCAGACGTCGCCGCGGTGCTCGGCGACGGAGCGGCCGAACTGCGCCATCGACTCGGGGTTGCCGCCGTGGCCGTGGAGCGTGAGGACCATGCCGGGCTGCTCGCCGGGCTTGATCGACTTCGGGACGTAGACCTTGCAGAGCGCGCCGGTCTCCAGCGTGACGACGTCCAGCTCCCCTTCTTTCGTGACTTCTTTCGCCTTCGGGGCTTCGGCGTAGAGGGGAAGCGCGGCGAAGACGGCAGCGAGGACGGCGAGCAGGCGGCGCATGGGCAGCTCCGGAAAGGCGCCGGGGAGGAATCGGCGCACAGGGATGAAACGTCGCGCGGGACGGAATTGCAACCTCCGTGCCTTCGCCGCGCGGCTTGACGCATTGCGGCAAGGCGCTGCCGCCGCGGAGGTTGCGCGGGTTCCGCCGTCCGGGCGAAGCAGGCGACGTGTAAAGCGCGGCTCACATCGGGGCCGCGGTGTTCAGCGGGCCGGACACTTCTCCCGCGGTTTTCGGCCCGCCCGCCGTAGCATGCCGGGATGCGTGCCGCCGCCGCGCTCTGCGCCCTTCTCCTCGCCGGGTGCGCTTCCACCGAAACCGGCGACCGCGTGGAGGCCGCGCTGCCGGTGCGGGACGTCGCGCGCGCCGCGGCGTTCTACCGGGACGCGCTGGGGTTCCGGGAGGAGGGCGGCGCGTGGGAGCGGGGAGGGACGAGGATCCGGCTGGAAGCGCCGCACGGCGGGGACGCGGCGGTCGTGGTTCTGCGCGTGAAGGGCGTCGTGGCGTTCCACGACGAGGTGGCGGCGCGGTGGAAGGGGCCGGTGGGCGTCGTTGTGAAGGGGCCGGGCGGGGGCGAGGAGTTCGAGGTGAGGGATCCGGACGGAAACACAGTCCGGGTCGTGGAAGCCCGATGAGGGAGGGTGCGATGCGTGCGGCGATCATGGCGGCGGCGGTGCTGCTGGCGGGGTGCGGGGGCGGTGAGGAAGGCGTCGTCGAGGGAGGCCGCAGCATCCAGGTCTCCGTCGAGCTGCTCTCGGTGAAGGACGACGTGGACGTCACGAGCGACGTGCGCGTGAAGCCCGGCACGTACCGCGTGTCCGACGCGAAGGGCGACGGCGTGCTGCGGATCCGGAAGAGCGGCGTGACGCTGGACCTCACGGGTGTGACGCTGGTCGGGTCGCCGGACGGCGCGGCCCCGGACACGTTCGAGGGGATTGCGGTGCGCGCGGAGGGCGTGACGGGCGTGAAGATCGTCGGGGGGACGTTCCGGGGGTACCGCGGCGGCGTCTACCTGAAGGACTGCGCGGGCGTGACGATCGAGGGCGCCGACGTCTCCGACAACCGCGCGCAGCGGCTGAAGTCCACCCCGACGCGCTGCGACGACGGCGCGGACTGGCTCGCCCCGCACTTCAACGACGACAACCGGTGGTGGACCCTGTACGGCGCCGGCATCTACGTCGACCACGGCCGCGACGTCACGATCGCCGCCTGCCGCGGGCGCCGCACGCAGAACGGCATCGTCCTGCGGAACAGCGAGGGCTGCGCGGTCTTCGACTGCGACATGTCGTGGATGAGCGGCTGGGGCATCGCCCTCTGGCGCTCGTCGGGAAACGAGATCTCGCACAACCGGTTCGACTACGCCGTCCGCGGCTACTCGTTCGGCCGCTACGACCGCGGGCAGGACTCCGCCGGGATCCTCCTGTTCGAGCAGTGCTCCGACAACGTCATCGCGTACAACTCCGCCACCCACGGCGGCGACGGCATCTTCATGTACGCCGGCCACGAGACCACGCAGCGCACCGGCGAGGGCGGCTGCAACCGCAACCTCCTCTACCGCAACGACTTCTCCCACGCCGTCGCCAACGCCATCGAGTGCACGTTCTCCGTCGGGAACCGCTTCGTCGAGAACCGCCTCGACGACTCCAACTACGGGATCTGGGCCGGCTACTCGATCGACACGCTGATCGCCGGCAACACGTGCCGCGACGCCCGCATCGCCGGCGTCGCCATCGAGCACGGCAGCAACACCACGATCGAGGGGAACACGTTCGAGCGCTGCCGCACCGGCGTCGAGCTCTGGTGGGACGAGGACCCCGGGCTCGTCGAGGGGATCTACGGCGAGAGGCGCACCTGCCGCTCCGAGGACTACGAGCTCTCGCTGAACCGGTTCCGGGAATGCCCGCTCGCCCTGCGCGTCGACCGCACGGCGCGCGTCTCCGTGTCGGCGAGCGACTTCGACGCCTGCGGCCGCCTCGCGGACCTCGCCGGGGCGTGCCCGGAGTTCTCGTTCGAGTTCAACGTCGTGCACGGCGCCTCCCCCGGGTGGTTCCGCAACGACACCGGCGCGAAGATCGCGATCGGGCCGTGCCGCTGGGAGAAGGGCCAGCCGGCCGACACGGAGGACATGACGTTCGCGGCGGGGCCGGAGGGGATGCGGCTCGACTTCGGCGCCGTCGCGTACCAGCAGCCCCAGCTCGTCCTGCGCGGGACCATGGACGCGATGCTGCCGAAGGACGCCCGCCGCGGCATGAAGACGATCGTCGTCGACGAATGGGGCCCGTGCGATCCGACCGTCCCCAGGCTCTTCCCCGCGCGCCAGACGGCGTGGGGGGAAGCGGAGTTCTTCGTGTTCGGCCCGGAGGGGACCTGGGAGGTCGCCTCGTGCGAGGGGGCCGACGTGCGCGGCGACCGCAAGGTGCCGGGGACGGTGTTCGTGACGCCGCCGCCCCGGCCGCACGACGTCGAGGCGAAGGCTCACCCCTTCCGGTTTGAAATAAAAACATCGAGCGGCGCGACCCTCTCCGCCTCCGGCGTCCTCCTCGTCGCCAGCTGGGAGGTCCGCCTCTGGACGTGGACCCCCGCGGCCGGCGAACACGGCGGCTACGAGAAGGCGCTCGGCGAGAAGGACTGGGCGAAGCTCATGCAGCACCGCCCCGCCGTCCGCGCGACGATCGACCGGCTGCACAACCCGTGGGAAGGGCAGTCGATCGCTCCCGACTACTTCGTCACCGTCGCCTCCACGACCATGCACCTCCCCGCCGGACGCTGGCGCTTCGCCACGATGAGCGACGACGGCGTGCGCGTCCTCGTGGACGGGAAGAAGGTCATCGACAACTGGACGTGGCACGCCCCGACCGAGGACAGCGCGACGGTGCTCCTCACGACGGGGCCGCACGAGATCGTCGTCGAGCACTTCGAGATCGACGGCGCCGAGGCGCTCGACCTCGCCATCGAGCCCGCGGAGTAGCCGCGCCCTACTTCAGGATCTCCCCCTCCAGCGACTCCGTCCATTTCTCCACGTCCGCCTTCTTCCCCCAGTCCGCCGGCGCAGCCTCCAGCGCCCGCCGGCAGTCCTCCAGCGCTCCCTGCGCGTCCCCCATCGCCCGCCGCGCGCAGGCGCGCAGGAACCACGCTTCCGGGTTCTTCGGGTCCCCCGCCACCGCCGCCTCCGCGTCCTCGCGGGCGCCGGCGTAGTCGCGAGCGCGGAAGCGCAGCTCCGCGCGCGCGAGGCGCACGGGAGGCTGCCCGGGCGAGAGCCGCAGCGACTCGTCGAACGCCGCGAGCGCGCCGGCCGCGTCGCCCTTGCGCTTCAGCACCTCCGCCTTCGACGCCCACGCCGAGGCGTCCCCGCGCTCCGCGGCCAGCACGCGGTCGCAGTCCGCCAGCGCGCCGTCGAGGTCCCCCGCCATCGTCCGCGCCGCCGCCCGCACGCGCACCGCCGAAAGCCCGCCCCCCGCCGCCAGAGCCGCGTCCGCGTCCTCGACCGCCCCCGCGAATTTCCCCGACGCGAACCGGATCGTCGCCCGCTGCTCCAGCAGCGCCGGGTCGCCGGGCCGCGCCGCCAGCGCCGCCGTGATCTCCTCCTCGGCGCGCGCGTTCTCGCCCAGCATCAGCGCCTCCGCCGCCCGCCGCCGCGCCTTCTCGACGTCCGCCCGCCGGCCGCGCTCGCGCACCACCAGCACCAGCGCCGTGACCGCCCCCGCCGTCGCCACGGCCAGCACGACCGTCAGCCAGGGCACACGCCGCGCCAACGCCGCCTCCTCCCCGCTACTTCCCCACCCCGCAGCACTTCTTGTACTTCTTCCCGCTCCCGCACTTGCACGGGTCGTTCCGCCCCGGTTCCGCGTCCCCCACCTTCACCGGCTGCCTCTTCGCCTCGTCCTCCCGCGCCAGCTCCTCCCCCCGCTTCACCGCCTCCTTCGCCAGCGCGTTCGCATTCGGCAACAGCAGCGACTTCCCCGCCCACTCGAGAAACCCCCCGATCATCTTCGGCGCGTCCGACAGCCGCACTTTCTTCATGCGCGGCACGATGCTCTGAAGCGCCTTGTCCACCGCGGGGCCGTTCAGCTCCGAGGCCTTGCACGCCGCGGCCTCGAGGAAGGCGTTGAGGATGTCGGCCATGTCGCGCCCCATGTAGCTCCAGGGCGAGGAGAGGGGGTTGGCGATGAAGTCCGCGACGACCTTGTCGTTCATGGGAGGCTCCCGGATGCGAAAACGGCCTCCGCGAGGGAGGCCGGGAAGCTGGCCATGGGGATCGAACCCACAACCTGCGCTTTACGAAAGCGCTGCTCTACCATTGAGCTAGGCCAGCGGGAACGCCGGGATCATAGAGGGAAACGGGCGCGAGTCAAGGGCGGGGTGAACGGCGGTTAGGATGTCCCCGTGACCGCCGAGACCGCGTACGTCTTCCGCCACGCCCTCCTCCGCGAGGCCGCGTACCAGCTCCAACTCCCGGGCGGCCGCGCGCGGCTGCACGGGCTCGCGCTGGAGGTGATGGAAGCGACGCTCGGCGGGCGGGCGCCGGAGATGCAGCCGCGCCTGCCGCTCGTCCTCCCGCCGCCCAGCCCCCATCCCCTGGACGAGTTCGCCGCGGAGCTGGCGGAGCACGCGCGCCTGTCGTCCGAGGCCGGCAACGCGGACTCCCGGGCTCTCGAGCGCCTCTACGTCCGCCGCGCCGCCGAACATGCGGCCGGCAAGTCGCGGAACGAGGAGGCGGTACGGCGCTGGAAGCGGCTGGCGGAGCTGACGGAGGGGCCGGAGCGGCTCGAGGCCCTGCGGATGGCGGCGGCCCTGAACCGCGACACGGGCCACCCGCGGGAAACCCGCGCGATCCTGGAGCGAGCCCTCGATGAGGCGCGCGCCG
Source organism: Planctomycetia bacterium (assembly GCA_020849035.1). Taxonomy (GTDB): domain Bacteria; phylum Planctomycetota; class MHYJ01; order WSZJ01; family WSZJ01; genus WSZJ01. The sequence continues at coordinate 104,038 of JADLHC010000130.1, read as the reverse complement.
CCGGCGGACTTCCCGTCCAGGGAATCCTCCTCCACGACCTGGCGGAATGCTGCCGCGAAGCCGGCCAGCCGGAACTCGCCGAGCCGCTCTTCGAGGAGGCCCTCGCGATCCACCGCCGGGCCGGCAACCGGAAACTCGAGGCGCAATCGCTGGGCGGCCTCGCCCTCATCTACCGCCAGACGGGGCGGGTGTCGCAGGTGGAGCCGCTCCTCACGCGGGGCCTCGCGATCTACATCGAGCTGGAAGACCGGCGCTTCGAGGTCGTCTCGCTCAACAACATCGGCAACCTCTACCAGGGCGAAGGGCGGGTCGAGGAGGCCGAGCGGGCCTACCGGCGGGCGCAGGAGACCTGCGTGGAGCGCGGCCTGAGGCGACACCTCGGCATCACGCTGGGCAACCTGGGAAACCTGTACTCGGTCACGGGCCGCGGCGCGGAGGCGCGGCGCCTCTACCGCGAGGCGCTGGCGATCCACCGCGAAGTCGGCAACCGCCGCTCGGAGGGGATCGTGCTCGCGAACCTCTCGGGGCTCGAGCTCGACGACGGTCAGCCGGACGCCGCGGAGCAGACCTGCCTCGAGGCCATCGGCATCCACCGCGAGGTCGGCAACCGCCGCTCGGAAGGCCTCGCGACCGCGATGCTGGCCAGGATCCGCCACGTCCAGGGGCGGATCGCGGATTCGCAGGACGCCTTCGAGGAGGCCCTGGCGATCCACCGCGAGACGGGCAATCGCCGTTCCCAGGGGATCGCGCTCGACGGAATCGGGCGCCTCCTCCACAACCGGGGCCGGCTGGACGAGGCGGAAGCGCGGCTGCGCGAGGCGCTCGCCATCCACGGGGAGGTGAAGAACCGGCCGGCGGAGGGCGAGACGCGCTGCGCCCTCGCCCTTCTCCTCCTCGACCGCGGGCGGACGGACGCGGCGCGGGCCGAGTGGGCCGCAGGCGCGGCGATCCTGCGCGGGCACGCGAACTCCGTCGCATTCGACCGGCTGTCGAAGGAGATGCGCGAGGCGTGCGCGCGGCGGGGAATCACCGGGCTGGAGTGAGCGGCGCGACGGTCGCGCGTGCGGTTCACCGCCCTCCCGCGCGCCGGACCCGGAGCTTCGCGACCGCCACCATCTTCCCCGACTGCTGCGCCTGCACCCGCGCCAGCTCCCCCGCGCCGCCCGGCAGGTCGAGAACCGTCAGGACGCCACCGTCACGCCGGACCTTCGTTGCGTCGCCCACGGACTGCACCAGGCCGTTGGAAATCTCCACGGTCCCGGAGATCGTCCAGTCGGACGGTTTCGAAGCGCCGGCCAGCGTGACGAAGAGCGTGCGGATTTCGCCCGGCTGCGCGTCGGGGCTGTCCCACGCGATGCGCGGTGCGACGGCCTCGAGCGAGGTCGTTTTCGACGCGGCGCCCTGCGTCACGGTGACGTCGCAGGCGCCGGGTTCGGCGGCGGGGGCGCAGAAGACGCAGGTGGATCCGGAGACGAAGACGGGCGCGGGCATTTCGAGCGTTTTCTGCGTGTGATTCTTGAGGGTGACGGTGGGCGCGCCCTGGCCGGGCGCCGGCGCCGCGCCGTAGAAGCCGGTGCCCGCCTGGTCGAGGAAGGCCGGAGAGGGCGAGGGAGACTCCCGGAGCAGGAGCGTCAGCGTCTGGGCGCCGCAGGAGACGACGAGGGACAGTCCTTCCGCGGGCAGATCCGGGACGGTCCACTCCCCCGGCGGGATCTTCTTTCCGTCGCGCGTCGCGCCCCTCGGCAGCAGGACCTTTTCGCCGGGACGGACCTGCACCGTCGCCGTGTCGGGCGGGCCGCCGTTCGGGCCGAGGCCGGTCTGGACGGGGGGAGGCTCGGGCTCACCGCCGCCGCCCGGGTCGCCCGTCGTCACGGTTCCCGGGGGGACCGACACCGCGATCAGGTCCGCGACGGCATTGAGCACGTTTCCGAACGCGTCCTGCGGCTTCTCCCAGATCAGCGCGAACGTGTCCACTCCCTCGACCGGGTACCAGTCCGGGCCGAGCGGGATCGGCTCGTCGTTCATCGCGCTCATGAGGCAGTCGGCCACGCGCACGACGCGCCCGCCGATCTGCCGTTCCTCGTTGTCCCACCAGCCGACGGCGTCGCCCCGCCACACGGGCTTCAGCCTCCACGCCCCGAGGACGCTGTCGCCGTTCTTGTTCAGCTGCTTCGCCCACACGACCGGCGCCAGGCCCTTCCCGGCGCCGCCCGCCTCCCGGTCCGCGACGGAGTGATCCGTGCGGAACGTCGCGATCAGCCCGCCTTTCGGGATGAACGCCTTCCCGTTCACAAGGACCGGCGTCGCGGTCGCCCCGATCCGGACGGTCGTCACCCAGATGGGGTTCGCGAGGCAGCGCCGGTGTTCGACGGCGAACAGCTCGGCGTCGCTGGAAGCCGTGAAGCCTCCCACGAGCAGCGCCTGGGGCTCCGACGGACCGAGCGCGCTTCCAAGGAGCGCGAACTGCGTCCCCCCGGTTTCGGCGGAGGGAACCGTCACGGCGGGCGTGAGGAACGGGACCGGCATGCCGCGCGTCGAGCGGGCGACCGTCTCCTGCGAGGCCGTGACGCGGTAGGCCTCGATCCGGCGGACCTGGCCGCGCAGCCCCCGGTCGCCGGCCGCGCGCCACCGCAGGACCATGTCGGAGCACCCGCGGCGCGCGAGCGCCGTGCGGGCGCCGCTGAATTCCCCGCCGCCGCCGAGCTCCCCGTCGCGGTTGATCCCCTGACTCGCAGCGCCCCAGCTGTCGTGCCAGAGCAGCGCCAGCGAGTCGAACTTCACGTCCGTGTCGAGCTCCGGCCACACGACCGGTCCGTCCGTGCACACGACCCGCCCCTCGAGCACCTCGTCCAGGGACGACTTCTCCGCGTACACCCGCGCCGCGCCGTAGTGCGACGTGTGCGTCTCCGTTCCGTGGCCGTGGCCGAGAAGGGCGAAGATGGTCTCGAATCGCGGCTCCGTCAGCATCGAGGCGCCGACGCCGGTCGTGAAGTTGAAGCTCCCGTGCGCGTCGCTCCCGGCGTAGTGAAACGTCTTGTGCAGCAGGAGGCGTTTCGCCCCGTCCTCGCGCGGGAGATCCGGCTCGAAGGACCAGATCAGCCCGGGCTGGACGATCTCCTTGAGGTAGTAGTGATACCCGAACGCGAGCTCGTCGTACCAGGCGGGCTGCGGCCGGAGAACGCCGTGCCTCCAGACGTTCAGCATCGCGAGGTCGCCCGGGCGGTCGAGCGCGGCGGCGTAGAAGTGCGGCTCGTTCCAGAGCTGGACGCCGCGGAAGGGGAAATGGCGGGGGTACCGGGCGGCTGCCTTGTGAATCCCTGCCAGGTTCGCGGCGCGCTTGAGCTCTCCCTCGAGCCACGCCAGGTCGCCCGGTCCGAGCGGCCGGCCTTCCTCGATGAACGGCGTCCCCCGTGCCTCGCGGTCCCCCGCCGACGTCGAGCGCGCGATGTCGTCGGCATGGTGGAACGACTTCGTCCCGAGAAAGGGGTGAGCGGCGACGTACGCGGCGTTCTCCGCAAGCAGGCGGTCCTCCGTCTCGGCGACGCCCCACGGGTTCACCTCGCCGCGGCGTTCGGCGGGCTCGAGAACCGCGTCGATCTCGTCCAGCAGGTTGCGCAGGTCGTTCTGCGACGTGTCTCCCCACATCTCGCAGAACCTGCGGATCAGCGAGATGTCGATGTCGCGCTTCGTGTGCTGGTCCAGCACGGACTTCAGGAGCTCCTGAAGGCCGTCCCGGACGCCGGCCTTCTGTTCCTCCGTGGCGCCCGCGCCGTGCTTCAGCAGGTGAAGGAGATTCGCGATCACCCACGTCGGTGGCCGGATGTTCTTCGTTTTCGGGACCCACTTGAGAAGTTCCATCCCGCGATCCGTCATGGCCACCGCATCGAGAATGTCGCGGATCGCCGCGAGCAGGGCCCGCATCCCGCGCCCGCCGTGCCACGGCCCCTTCATCGGCTCCGCCCCGTACACGAGCGCGTGCATCGCCCCAGTCGCCGCGAACGGCTTCGCCAGGGACAGCTCCTGGTTCGCGCCGCGGCCGAAGTACTCGCGGAGCATGCCGATCTCGTAGCCTCCGAAGCGGCCTCCGTAGGGAGCGGCGCTCGGCGCGTCCGTGTCGGTGAGGAAGCAGTTGTGGTCGGTCGTGATCAGCACGTCGTCGCCCAGGTCGAGGTTGTGCCGCGCCGCAAACCCCCGACCCAGCGGATGCGCCCGCAGCAGCACCGTCAGCAGCTGCGCGTCGTCGATCAACCCCATCGCATGCGCGCTCCGCGCGATCATCCACGGCGGCCCCCCGAACGCCAGCCGAGGCTCCACCGCGTCGCGCGAAAACTCGGAAGCGGTGTGGACGTGGACGTCGTAGTAGTGCCCCGCGCCCTCGAGTCGCGGCGGATCGACGTTGAACGTGACGCGGAGGACGGTTTCCTGCCAGAGTTCCTTGGGGCGATCCGTCTGGAGCCCATCAGAGGACTGCTGATTCGTGGGCGCCGCCGCTTGATGAAAGGGGAGGCTGTAATAGTGAATTGCGACTCGGAAATAGTGGTTCTGTGGACCGGCGTAGGACCTCCCCTTGAAGTACTCGACGTCCAATCGAGGGATCAGGATTACGCAATGCCAGCCGTCGTGGTACTTCCAACCAAGGAACTCGTCCCTCGGAATCGCCGCTCCACACCAGTTCTCCACTCGGTACCCGGCACCCAGGTTCCAGAAGGTCTTCGGGCCCTCCAAACGGTCGCTGTCCAAGGGCTGATGTGCCGCGAAAAGGCAGCGCCCAACTGGAGAATGTGTGTCGAACTTCCCGGTTGGCTGGTGCGTCTGCGGGTTCGCATCGTCCAGAAGGTCAACCATGACATCCGCAATCCAGAGTCCAGAGGCTGGATACAGTGCATCGACTGTATCTGACTGGTACTCGAATTCCTCAGGGATCTGCTCCGTGTGGATTTCCGGCGTGAAGAGCATCAGGGGAACAACTTTCGCTGCGGTCGTGATGCTGGCCGGAGCATCCGCGATGACTTCCTTCACGCCCCAGACATCTGCGTACTGGGGCGAGTAAGACCTGCGTGTCATGTTGATCAACAAGTCCGAGCCGCGATAGACGTCACCTCCCTCCTCCACTTCAACCGCAAGCACGATCCCTTTCTTCGCGACCTTCGCTTTCGGGATCGTCAACTGGATCTCGACTTCGCGAGCCTCATCCGGAGCCAGGTCAAGCTCAAGCTCCACTTTGGGTTCGGCGATCGCCACCACGAGTTTCGTTTTCCACGGCTTATGGTTGGGATTCGCCACGGTTGTCCTAAACAGCATGGTTTCAGAGTCAGCCATCATGCCTACTACCCGAGAGTGTTTCAGGTAGGTCGTTCCGTTTCGCACATCCGCCCCAGTCGTGCCTGCAAGACGGTCATTGGCGATGTTCGCCGAACCCTCTTGGATCAGAGTGACGTCGTAATCCACCACGCCCGCCGGAATCCCAGGCAGATCCAGGCGAACGGACCGAACTTCGCCAGGCGCAACCAACTCCGTCTCCACCACGACATCGACATTGTGGGTGGGGATTCGACACTGGACCCTGCCTTTCGCTGCGACGGTCCCGATGTTCCGTACCAGCGCCTCGACGACGAACTGCTCGCCCGGTTTGGGCCAGTACGTCGGTCCCATCGAAAGGAGAGCGAGGTCCCCCTGGCCCTCGCCCCGGGCATTCGTGAGGAATTCAACGATCCCTTCATCGACGTGACGAGCGGGACAGTGCAAGTAGACGTTTCCGGCGTAGTCGATCGACCCCGACAGCGTCAGCACGTCCCGCACCCTCTGCGCGCTCCACGAACGGTTGGCAGCGATCAGCTTCGCGGCCAGGCCGGCGGCCTTGGCGCAGGCGACGCTGGTGCCCTGAAGCGAGGCGTAGCCGCCGCCCGGCGCGAGTGTTTTGGCGAAGATCGGGCCCATGAGCTCGGTCTTGCCGGACCAGTTGGCGAGCTCGGCGCGGTAGTACCACTGGATCTCGCGGCCGGCGAACTTCTCCTTCCTCGCCTCGCGTTCGCCCGTGCAGGAGATCGCCCACGGGTGCGCCGCGGGATAGAAATCGTGCGTCGCAGGCGTCCCGATGCCGGCCGCGGCCACGACCAGCACGCCCTTCTCCTTCGCGAGCGCCATGCCGGCCTCGAGCGCGTCCGTCGTGAACGACCCGCCCATCGGGATGCACACGACGTGCGCCCCGCGCTTCACCGCCTCGGTCACCGCGAGCCCGACCACCGTCGGCAGCGCCTCGGGGCCGAGGTCGCCCGTCACCTTGATCGGCAGGACCTTGACCGGCAGCTTCGCGCAGACCCCGTCGAACTCGTCCTGCTCCGCGTCGGCGCAGATCAGCCCCGCGATCGCCGTGCCGTGGCCGATGCGGTCCTCCGTCGTACCGGGAACCGGCGCAAGCGACACGCCTTCCAGCACCCTCCCCTTCAGGGCTGGATGTTTCGAGTCCACGCCGGTGTCCACGACGGCGACCACGATGTCCCCGTCGATCGGCGCGGCGCGCGGGGCCCACGAAGCGGGCGTCTTCGGCGCGGGGTCGGGCGGCGGCGGGTCCACGGGCGGAGGCTCCGGGGGAAGCGCGCTTTTCGCGGGGGCAGGGGGAGGCGCGGCGGGCTTCTCGCAGGCGCAGAGGAGGGCGGCGAGCGCGCAGGCGGCGAAAGGCAGGAGCTTCATCGGCGATGGTCCCTCAAGGGTTGGAAGGGGTCGAGCCTGGGCACGAAAGCGGCGGGGCCGAACTCCACGGTTGCGACGGCGCGCGCGAGGGTGCGGCTGCCGGAACGGACGAACAGGACGAAGGGCGCCTCGTCGGCGTCCTCGGGCCGTGTCAGGTCGAACGGGATCTCGACGTCGGCGGACCCGCCGGGCGGGAGGGACACGCGGGCGGCGCCGCTCGCATCCCCGACCCCGGCGATCACCTCGGCGTCGATCGCGGACTCGCCGGCGTTCCACACCCGCGCCGACGCCGTCACCCGCGCCGCCCCCTCCTGCCGCCCGGCCAGGCGCAGCCGGCGGATCTCCACGCCGTCTTTCCCGGGCGTGAAACACACGACGCGCGTCGCGTTGTTCTCGGGGTTCACGTCGCCCGCCGCCGCGACCCGCACGAGGGCGACCTCGTTGAACCGCACGTCCGCCAGGTCGAGCGGCACCGTGGTGCGCGCGCCCGGCGGCAACGCCTCGAACTCCGCCGCCAGCGGGTCCCCGTTTCCCGGCGGGACGACCTCCACCCGCCCGGCCAGCGGCGCACCGCCGAGATTCCCGACCTCGACGAACACCCTCAGGCCACCCTGCAGCCCCTTCGAGCGCCGGATCGAGGCGACAAACAGGTCGCCGTCCGGCCCCTCGCGCTTCTCCGTCCATCTCAGGACCCCCTCGCGACTGGCCCGGCGCAGCCGCTCGGTCCCCTGCTCGCGCAGCCCCTCTGGCAGCCCGCCGGCCGTGACGAGAACCTCGCGGACGCGCGCGGCGCTCCAGTCGGGGTGCGCGGCACGCAGAAGCGCCGCGAGGGCGGCGACGCGAGCGCAGGCGACGGAGATCCCGCGGACTTCCTTCGGGACGCCCTTCACGGCAATCGGGACCGCCCACGCGTCCAGCATCAGCTCCGTTTCGCCCGTCGCGGCGCACCCGGCGCAGACGCGTTCGCCGCGGGCGTCGCCCGCCGCGACGCCCCGGCCGTCCGGGAGAGAAAGCGGTCCTTCCTCAGAAGCGGTGCAGGACACGACCCAGGGATGAGCGGCGGGTTCGGCATCGAAGCTCTCGAAGTCGCCCGAGGCGCCCCCCGCCGAGGCGACCACGAGGATGCCGGCGTTGCGCGCGCGGTCGAGGGCGGCGTTCACCGCCGCCGACGAGACGGGCGAGGCGAGCGGGATGCAGACGACGGCCGCCCTGCGCTTGATCGCCGCGTCGATCCCCGCGGCCAGCGCCGCCGGCGCGGCGGCGTCGCCGTCCACAACCTTGACCGGCATCACGCGGACCGCGGTCCCCGCCGCCCAGCCGCGAACCTCCGGATTCTCCGAACGGGCCACGATCAGCCCGGCCATGACCGTGCCGTGCCCCAGCCGATCCCCCGGAAGCTCACCGGGAGCGACGATGTTGACGCCGGGCACCAGCGCGCCCTCCAGCGCCGGATGCGCCTCGTCCACGCCCGTGTCCAGCACCGCAACAACGGTGACAGCGGCGTCCTCAGCCCGCACACCGGCCGCCGCCGCGATGACGAAACACGGGCACACGAGAATCCACGTGAGCTTCACGCGCCACGACCCCAAAATCGAAACCCGGTTCCCTCGAGCCGGGAAGGCGGATGCTCCGGCGGGTCCCAGGTTCCTGCAAGGAAATCGTGCCGGGCGGCGGCGCTGCGCGGCTAACAGGGGGAGAGCGTGAACGAGAGGCAGGGCGTGCGCGGCCACTCATCCTTCGCCCCTGACGGAGTTGAAGTGCTCGGTCGTTGGAAGCACCTCCCGGAGCTTCTCCGGGAGCCTTGCCGGGGCCGTCGTCGCCCACTCCGCGACGCCCAACGGGGACGACAGGTTTCGCAGCGCGTACTCGACGACCAGCCGATCGCGCCCGCGGGTCAGGAGCAGCCCGATCGTCGGCGCGTCGTCCTTCTGGCGCATCTGCGCGTCGACGGCTGAGAGGTAGAAGTTGAGCTTCCCGGCAAACTCCGGCTCGAATGGCCGGGCCTTGAGGTCCACGACGAGAAAGCAGCGCAGCAGGAAGTTGTAGAAGAGGAGATCCACGCGGAACTCGCGCTCGCCGACCTGGAACGGAACCTGCCGGCCGACGAAGGCGAACCCTTTGCCCATCTCCATGACCAGCTTCTGGACGTGGTCCATGAGCCCGAGCTCGAGGGCGCGCTCCCTGGCCGGCTCCTCGATCGTCAGGAACTCGAACGTGTACGGATCCTTGAGCAGGCGCTGCGCCAGGTCCGACTGCCCGGGCGGAAGCGTCCTGGAGAAGTTCGTGAGGGCTTTCCCTTCCCGCTCGTGCAGCCGGGTCTCGATCTGCAGCTCGAGGATCGAGCGGGACCAGCCGTGCTCGAGGGCTTTGCGCGCGTACCACTCCCGCAGGCCGGACTCACGCAACTTCGTGAGCAGCAAGATGTTATGGCCCCAAGGCAATTGGCCAACAGGCTGTTGGCCAATTGGCGTTGCCGGCCAGGCCTCTGCGAAGGCCGCCATGTACTTGAGGTTCGAGACCGAGAACCCGCGCACCTCGGGAAACTCCGCCACGAGGTCCCTTGAGAGTTGCTCGACGACGCCCGTCCCCCACCGTTCCTGACGACGAGCCGCCAGGATGCTGCGCCCGACGTCCCAGTACAGCTGGATCATCTCCCGGTTGACCGACAGCGCCGCCCGCAGCTGCGCGGATCGCACGCGGGTCTTGAGGTCGGCGAGAAGGGGTGCGTAGCCGGCGGGCAAACGTGACGGCCGGGGGGACGGAGACATGCTCGAGCCTCGCTCGGGCGACCGCGCGCGCGAACGCGGACAGGGGCGAGAAGCGGCCGCCGGCGGAGTCTGCGACGGGACGGCTGCGAGCGAAGGACGCGTGAAACCCGCGGGGAGAAACCGGGAGAAGAAGTCGCGTGTGAGCCCGCGGGCGACGAGCGAATCTTACGATATGTTAGGCAAATGTCAAGGTGTGTTCTTCTCGCGACGACTCCAGTTGCGCCGCGGCTGCGGCAAGGGCGAGAACCCGGACGTTCCTCGATGACACGACGTTCGCCTCCGGCTCGACGCGGACGCCGTCACTTCCGCGCCTTGACCGCCCGCAGCTTCGCCGTCGCCGTCATCTTCCCGGCCTGAAGCGCCTGCACCTGCGCGAGGTCGCGGACGGAAGCGGGCAGCGCGTCCAGTGTCAGCACGGCCCCCTTCAGCCCGATCCGCGCCGGGTCCGCCACGGACATCACCTGCCCGTTCGCGATCTCGACCGTCCCCGACAGCCTCCAGTCGCCGGGTGTCTTCGCGCCCTCGAGCGTGACGCGCAGCACCCGCGTCTCGCCCGGCTGCGCGTCCGGCTGGTCCCAGGCGATCTTCGGCGCCACGGCCTCGAGCGCCGTCGTCTTCGACGCCTGGCCCTGCGTCACCGTCACGTCGCACGCGCCCGGCTCCGCCTGCGGCGCGGAGAAGACGCACGTGTCACCGGTCACGAGGACGGGATCCGCGGGCTCGACGGTCTTCTGCGTGTGGTTCTTGATCGTGACGGTCGCGGGGCCCTTGCCCGGCACCGGCGCCGCGCCGTAGAAGCCGGAGTTCGTTCGGTCGAGGAAGGGCTCGCGCGGGGCGGATGAACGCGTGAGGAGAAGCGTGAGCGTCTGCCCGCCGGAACTGACGACCAGCGACAGCCCTCTTTCAGGGAGATCGGGGACCGTCCACGCCCCGGGCGGGATCGTCTTGCCGTCGCAGGTCCCGCCCTTCGGCAGCTGGACCTCATCGCCGGGCCGGACGCTGACGGTGGCGGTGTCGGCCGGGGGATTGGCGCCGCCCGCCGCCCCGTCGCCGGCCGCCGGGGGGTCCGGCGACGTCACCGTTCCCTCCGGCGCCCTGATCTCGATCTTGTTCGCCACGGGGTTCAGCGGGTTTCCGTGCGTGTCCTTCGCGCCGCTCAGGATCACTGCGAACGTGTCGACGCCGTCGACCGGAAACCACGGCGCCGAGAGCGGAATCGCCTCCTCGTTGACCGCGATCATGACCGCGTCGTCCACCTCGACCTTGGCACCGTTCACCTCGCGCGGATCCGCCTTCCAGATTCCCTCCGAGGTAGCGACCGGAACGAGACGCCAGGTCGCCGCGACGCTGTCGCCCAGGGACTTGAACTGCTTGAGCAGGACCGTCGGCGCCGCATCCAGCATCGAGTGGTCCGCGCGAAACGTCGCGATGAACTTCCCCTTCGGAACGAACGCCTTTCCGTTCTCGACGACGGGTTCCGCCGTCGCGCCGATGTCGACCGTCGTGAACCACACCGGGTTCGTGAAGCAGCGCTTCGCCTGGATGTCGTACCGGTCGTCCGAGTCCTCGTTCCAGGCCGAGAATCCGCCGAGGAAGAGCACGCCGGGACCGTCGGGGGCCCACGGCTTCAGCGCCCGGTACTGCAGAGCCTGGCCGGGCGCGGGTTTCCATGAGGCCTGGGCGCGCGGCACGAAAACGCCCCCGCGGCTTTCCGCCTCCCTGGGAGCGGCCTCGTCACTGAAAAGCAGCCTGTAGAGGTCCACCCGCTGCGCGACGGGCGCCAGCGGGCCCCCGTCCGCGACGCGATACCGGACCACCGCACCGTCGCACGCCCGCCGGATCAGCATCGTCCGCTTCCCGTCGAACACTCCGTCTCCCCCGATCTCGCCGTCCACGTCCTGCGCGAGGTTGGGCGCCTCCCACGACTCGTGCCAGACCAGCTCCTTCGCGTCGAACTTCACGTCCGAGTCCACGTCAAACCAGACCAGAGGGCCGTCCGTGCAGACGACGCGGCCGCGGTAGACCTCCTCGAACGACGGTCGGGCGGCATACACCCGGGCGGCGCCGTAGTGCGACGAGTGCGTCGACGTGCCGTGGGCCTGGCCGAAGGCCGCGAAGAGCGGCATCAGCTTCGTGTGGGTGAGCAGCGTCGCGCCGACGCCGGTCGTGAAATTGAAGCTCCCGTGAGCATCGCTGCCCGCGTAGTGGTAGAGCTTGCGGATGAAGTACTTGCGGCGCTGATCCTTCGGGCTGAAGGTGAACATGAGCCCCGGCTTGACGAGGCGGTTCTCGTAGTGAAGGAACCCCGTCGCCCACTCCTGGTGCCACGTGAGGTCGCCCTTCATCGCCTGCAGCTTCCAGGGATTGAACTGCCGCAACTGGTCGGGGTGCCCGAGGCTGGCCTTGCGCGTGGCCGGCTCGTTCCAGGCCTGGATGCCCACGAAGGGAAACCGGCCGGCCTGCTCGACTTCGACGAAGGGTCCGCCGACGAGATTGGCGGCGCGGTCGAGATCGCCGAGGTCCCAGCTCAGTTCCTTGCAGGTCATCGGGTGCGCGGCGATGTAGACGCCGTGTGCGGCGAGCTTCGCCTCCGTGCGTGGCACGTCGTTTTCGTTCGTCTCCTCGCGTTTCAGCCCGGATTCCATGATGCGTTCGGCCTGGGCAAAGAGATCGTTCAAGCCCTCCTCGGTGAATTGCGCGAGCGTCCGCGCGAGCGTCGCGAACTGCGCTTCCGTCAGCGCCCCCTTCTTGAGCGCTCCGTTGATCTTCTCGAGGACGCTCTTCTGTGCCCCCGGGTGATCGACGAGGTACTTCGCAAGGACGGGCAGGGACTTGCTCAGGGCCTCGGGGATCTCCAGCGAGTCGAGAACCTCCTTCACGACCCTTGCGACCAGAAGATACTGGTTCCAGCCCCGGCCGCCGTGCCATGGCCCGCGGATCGGTTCGTGCCCGTACGTCAGCGCATGCGGCGAACCGAGCTCGCGACCGCCCGGCGGCGCCATCGACAGCTCCTGGTTCGCGCCCTTTCCGACGAAACGCCGCAGCGTCGTGATCTCCGCTTCGCCCGACCGGAACGGGAGCGCGAAGGGCGTGTCGTCGTCGAGCAGGAAGCAGTTGTGGTCGGTGGTGAAGAGCAGCTCGCGGGCGGCGACGGCGGCGAGGTTTCCGGAGCGCACGGCGTTCACGTACTCCTCGTCCACGAACCCCATGGCGTACGCCGTCCGGATCAGCATCCAGAGCGGCCCGCCCCAGGCGAGGCGCGGCTCGACGGCGTCCCGCGAGAACTCGCACTGCGTGTGGACGTGCACGTCGTAGTGCTGCCCGGAAGCCTCGAGCTTCGGCAGGAACGCGTGCAGCCGGACGCGCAGCATGGTCTGGTAGGCAAAGGCTCCGCCTTCGAACTTCTGGAAGCGCGCGTCGGAGGGATTGCGCGCGCGGTCGAGGTAGCGGACGGCGCCGCGCAGGTAGACGTAGGGCTCCGACGTGGACTTGAGCGCGGCGAGCGGCACGTTGATCACCGAACTCCAGCCGTCCTCCTCGACGAAGCGGAGCAGGTCCTCGAGGCCGAGCATCGGCATCCCGACCGCGGACTCGGCCGCGATGTCCTTGTGCGCCACGACCGTCTTCCCGGCGAGTTTCTCCGGGACGTCCTTGCGGGCTTCGAGATTCAGCAGGACACGCCCGCCCAGCGTGGCCGGCGGTTCGGCCCAGGGGTTGAACTCGGTGGCCAGCGCGGTCTCCGGGCTGACTTCCTCGAGCGTGATGTGGTAGAGCCAGAGGCCGAAGGCGCGGTCGCCTTTCGAAATCCGCCCAGCGCGCGACTCAAGCACGGAATCAATCATCGTGTGCACTTCCGGGGCGAACAGGAGCACGGGAATCGTCGCCCGGCCTTCCAGAATGAACGCCGGCGCATCCATGATGATTTCCTTGGTTGCCCACGCGTCGGCGTACTGCACCCGTTCCGGCCCATCGTCGAAGAGCAGGATGAGATCATCCGAATCCAGCGTCGCGTCGCCCTGCAGCACCCCGACGCCCATTTCGAAACCGCGCTTGCCCTCCTCCTGGGTGGGGACTTCGATCTCGACGGACACGACCTTCGTGCCGCGTCCGTCGAACTGGATCGGCGTCCTGGAGAGCGTCTTCCCCAGTTCCACCGCCGCCTCACCCGTGAACGCCATGTTCTTCGCGTTCTGGACCTCGAACTCCACCACCGCCTTGCGGTCGTCCATCCTCAGCCGCGTGAGACGCGGGCGATAGCAGACGATCGAAGGGCCGTCCTTCGGCTCGCGCACCTCGAGCCGCACGTTGCAGGCGTCGTTCGCCGGATTCGCGTCCTTCGCGCCGGTGACCTTGCCGACGCCCGGGATGAAGCCCTTCTGCAGCACGGGCAGTTCCAGCGTCACGACGCGCGACTCGCCCGGCGGAATCGCCTCGAACTTTGCCGTTACGGAGACCTTCGGCTCCGTCGCCTCGAAGCTCACCTGGCCGGCCGCCGGGGCGAACCCGATGTTCACGAGATGGAACTCCAGCGCCCCGAGGCGGCCGGCCTCCAGCGGACCGGGGTTCACGTCCACGCGCACCAGGGCGAGATCCGTCCCTTCGCTCGCGACCGGAACCGCCCCGGCCGCCGCGACGCTCAGCCGCCGCGCGGGGTACGTGTGCACGATGTTCACCGCCTCCATCGGCGCCCCGCACAGCGCCAGCACCCTCCGCCGCTCCTCCGCCGTCGCCGCCGGGAAACGCGCGCAAACCAGCGCCGCAATCCCCGCCGTCCGCGCGCACACCACGCTGCTCCCCTCGAGCTGGCCGTACCCGCCGCCCGGCGCCAGCGACTTCGCGAATCCGCTCCCGATCACCTCCGTCTTCCCGGAGATGTGCGCCCGCGACGCCGGGTACTCGACCATCGTGTCCGTCGCGGCGCCGGGCAGCCGCGTCAGTTGCGGCTCCGACACGGCGCATGAGACCGCCCAGGGATGCATCGCCGGCCACAGGTCCATCGCCCCGCTGCCGACCCCCGCCGCCGCCACGACAAGGACCCCCTCCTTCTTCGCCCGCTCCAGCGCCTCGTCGAGCGCACGGCTGCTCCGTGAAGCGCCCATCGCGATGCAGATCACGTGCGCCTTCGCGTCCAGCGCCTTCTCGATCCCCAGCGCGAGGAATGCCGGAAGCGTCTCGCGCGAATCGCCGGGTGTGACCTTCACCGGGAGGATGCGCGCCGTGGGGCAGGTGCCCCGCAGCTCAGGATCATCGTCGGCCGAGGCGATCAGCCCCGCGACCGCCGTCCCGTGCCCCGCGCGGTCCTCGCAGGGCTGGTCCGCCTCCGCGACGTTGATCCCCGGCAGGCACCGCCCCTTGAGCGCCGGATGTTTCTCGTCCACTCCCGTGTCGAGGACGGCGACGATCGGGCCCTTGGCCAGTTCCCCCGCCCTCGGATCTTCCACGGGAACCGCGGGGCGCGCGGGACGGCGTTCGGCAGCCAGGAGCGCGCGGCCGGCCACAAGCAGGCCCACGCCGATGACAACCGCTGAGAAGCACAGTGCCAGCGAGAGTTTCTTCACGAGATCCTCCCTGTTCAAATCGCGGCAAAGGCCGCGGAAGACCACCCTGAGAGCGGCGAATCCTAGAAGAGGGCCCGGGCGGATTCAAAACAAAACGGCGAGCGGAGGCGGGTCCCGGCCGCATGGTCCCGCCCGAGTGGAATCGCAACGCCTGCTCCCCGAGGGTGGGGGACGGAAACAAGATTCTCGGGCGCCCCCCGCGCCTCCTGCGAGAATCCCCCGCATGGCCCGCATGCTGCCCGACCAATACGCCGAAGACCCCTCCTCCCCCTCCCCCGCCGAACGCCGCCTTTTCGCCGCCTTCCGCGACCAGCTCCCCGACGACTTCACCGTCTTCCACTCCGCCGCCTGGCACGCGCTCAACGTCCGCGGCGACGCGCGCGACGGCGAAGCGGACTTCGTCATCGCGCACCCGGAGCTCGGCATCCTCGTCGTCGAGGCCAAGTCCGGCGGCGTCGAGTTCGACGGCGAGAAGGGCCGCTGGTACGCGGTCGGGCTCGGCGGCCGCCGCGGGCGGGAGATGGACAACCCGGTGAAGCAGGGGGCGCGCAACAAGGGGACGCTCGTGCGGCTGCTGACGTCGCTGCCGGCCGGGCGCGACCGCCGGTGGCCCGCGGGATGGGCCGTCGCGTTCCCCGACGTCACGTGGGACCAGCGCGTCGCCGGCCTCCCCGAGGAGGTCGTCCTCGACCGCCGCGGCCTCCGCGCGATCGACGCCTGGGTCGAGGCCGCGATGCGCCACTGGCAGGAAAAGGACAGACACCAGCCGATGGGCGACGACGGCCTCGCCATCCTCAAGGGCCTCCTCGCCGGCGGCCGCAAGGTCGAGCCCGTCACCGGCGCCCAGCTCGAGGACATCGACGCCGAGCTCCTCACGCTCACCGAGAACCAGTTCCGCACGCTCGACGCCCTCGCCGACACCCCGCGCGCCCTCGTCTGCGGCTGCGCCGGCTCCGGAAAAACCCTCCTCGCCGTCGAAAAATGCCGCCACCTCGCCGCCCAGGGTTACCGCGTCCTCTACGCCTGCTTCAACATCCTCCTCGCCGAGCACGTGCGGGAAGCGCTCTCCGGGTTCCCGACGGCCACGGCGCGGCACTTCCACGCGCTCTGCGAGGAATGGGCGGCGGACGCCGGCGTCCCCCTCCCCGCGAAGGGCGAGCCCTCCTACTGGGAGAAAGACCTCCCCCGCGCCCTCGACGCCGCCGCCCGCAAGCTCAAGGACCGGCGCTTCGACGCCCTCGTCGTCGACGAAGGCCAGGACTTCCGCGCCCACTGGTGGAAGCCCCTCGAGCTCACCCTCCGCGACCGCCAGGACGGCACGTTCTACGTCTTCTACGACGACACCCAGAACCTCTTCCACGGCCAGCTCGCCCTCCCCCACATCGCGACGAAGTTCAGCCTCACCGAGAACTGCCGCAACCTCCGCCGCATTCACGAGACCGCGATGCGGTTCTACCGCGGCAAACTCAAGCCCGTCTGCCGCGCCCGCGCCGGCCGCCAGCCCGAGATCCGCCTCTACGACTCCGAGCCGCAGCTCGAGACCGCCTTCGCCACGATGCTCCACAAGTTCGTGCGCGACGACGCCATCCCCACCCGCGACGTCGTGGTCCTCAGCTACCGCAGCGCCGAGAAGAGCGCCCTCTGGCGCCGCCGCACGTTCGGCGGGATCGCGCTGACGGACTCGCCGGCGCCGGGGAAGGACGAAGTCCGCTGGACCACGATCCACAAGTTCAAGGGGCTCGACGCCCACGCCGTCATCCTCACGGAGCTGGAGGCGAACGACCCCGCCGTGCTGCGGCCGATCGCGTACGTCGGCGCGAGCCGCGCCAAGTCGCAGCTGGGGATCGTGATGAAGCGCGGGGCGGCGGGGGTGCTGGGGGTGGAGTAGCGGCGAGGCAGTTGTGCAACGGGTCGTTGCACAATGGGAGGGTCCGATCGCACGTCGGCGGTCTCCAACAATTTGCGCGGTGACTTGCACGGTGACTTGGGGGGTGACTTGCGAGATCGCCCCGCCGGCCACACCTGGGCGAACCGGCTCAGGTTCTTCCGGGGGGCTTCAGCTTCTTGATCGCCTCCTCAAAGTCCCTGTCCACCGCCTTCTGTTCAGTGTCGGTCAGCCGCCGATACTTCTCGAATTCCGCCTCCGCCTTCGCCCGTGCCTCCTGCTGGGAGATCCGCCCGGCGTGCTTCAGGATCTCGCGATCCGAAAGTTTGAGGAAATCGTCGAGCTTCGCGATCCAGTCCTTCATGTGCATCGGCCGGCGACGGCCCGCCTGCAGCTCTGCGAATTCGAGGTAGGCGGCGACGATGCGATTCAGCGCGTTCATCTCGAACCTGTAAGTACGGCTTACAGGTTGCCTACCGGGTCAGTTCGCCGTCGGCGTAGATCGCGGCGAGGTGAATCGTGATGTTCTGCGGCATCGTACATCCTGGCCGCCGTCTACTCGAACCACAACATCGAGAGGTTCCTCGATCCTCTCGAAGGACAGCACGTCACGGATGATTCGCAGGATCGTCGACGGCCAGGCCCTCCGCCATCGCCACGCGATTGAGCTCCGCATCGCTGGAAACAAACGTCAACGGCGCGGTCCCGGCCGCGGCACGGACCTGCTGTGCCGCGAGAACGGCGGCGAGCTGGATGGAGTCGTACCCGCGAAGCGCGTGCTTCTCCGCCAGGGTCATCGCGGCGTCCACCAGAAGCGGCGTCAGCTCGATGATGATGAGACGGTTGTAGAAGTGAAACCGGAACGCCGCAGCGGCGACCGAGTGCTGCGCCGGCGTGAGCCGAAGGCCCTTCAGAGCCCGGGCGAGCATCGAGGTGACTTCAGCTCCCATGACCCGGGCTGCGACGAGCTGCTCCGCGGGCGCGCCGAGAAGCGAACCGACCCAGGCGCTGCCGGGCTCCTGGACGTCCGCCTTCACGATGGCGCTGGAATCGAGAAACCAGGCGCCCATTCAGCGGCGTTCTTCGATGAGGGACTGGGACAGCGGCGGCCCCTGGATCGGCAGAGGCAGCGCGGGGTCCGAAGGAACCTCGACGCGCCTGAGCTCGAACCCCAGCCAGAGTCCTTTGGTGCGCAGCTCTTCCAGCCACCTCTCGTCCGGGCTCCGCGCGGGCTCCATCAGTGCGCTCACGTGCTTTCGATATCCGTCGCCGGCGGACGTCGCCATCTTCATCAGGCTCGCGGCCATGCCCGCAGGAGCAGGGATTTCGCCATCCACCGCGAGCAGGATGGCCGTGAGCGCGAAATCCAGCCGCGTTGCGTCCAGGAGCATCGCGTCGAGGTGGCGAAGGCGCGCCATCCCCGGAGCCATCGGCAGGCGGGCCAGTTGGCCCCGGCCCGAGAAGAGCTTGCGAGACTGCAGTCCGGCGAGCCGAAGCACTCGCCTCACCGAGGCGGGCTTCACACCGAGCCGCCTGCAGGATTCGGCGGTCTCACCGGCCAGAAGCAGCGCGACCCGGTCGGGCCAGTCTCGAATCGTCTCGACATCGAGCAACTGGAGCAACCGGTAGTTGAGGGCGAGCCGCATCGGGAAGAAGCGAAGGACGCCCTCCTCCTCGGCCCTGGCGCGGAGTTTCTTCCATCGCTCGACGAACGGCAGGAACACCGAGTCGATGGCCTCGCGGCTGAGCCTGCGAAGTTCCGCCTTCCGGTCCTCGGGCAGTCTCCCGTTGAGCGCCTCGAGGGCGCGGGGAGTCAGGACGGGCGGGTAGCCGAGTTCGCTGAGGGACATGGCGACCACAAGGATACGCCCCGGGCAGGCCCGCAACAAGGCGTCGGTCCGCGGAAGGGCACCGGTGGCTGGATCGCGCCGGAGGAGGAGGCAAGAGTCCCGTCACGAAACCCATCGTGCGGCGTAAGTCCCCTGTCCCCCGCGATCGGAGCCCCCCATGCCCGACCTCATCACCTGCCCGCGCTGCGCCCTCAGCTTCGAAGCCACCGCCGCCCTCCGCGAACAGATCGAGCGCGACCTCCGCCGCTCGCTCGCCGAGGACACCCAGCGTCAGGTCGCCCGCGCCGCGGAGGCCGCGCGCGCCGAGGCCGCGGCGCGGCTCGAGGGCATCGACGGCGAGCTGCGCGACGCGCGGACGAAGCTCGAAGAAGCGGCGCGGCAGCAGGCCGAGGCGATGCGCCGCCAGCGCGAGCTGGAGGAGCAGCAGCGGGTCGCGGACGTCGAGATGGAGAAGCGCGTCGCGGCCGAGGCCGCCCGCATCCGCACGCGGGCGGACGCCGAGGCGAAGGAGCGCGCCGACGCGCAGGTGAAGGAGCGCACGGCCGCGGTCGAGCAGGCGCTCGCCGAGGCGAACGCGCGCAACGCCGAGGCGCTGCGCAAGGAAGCGGAGTTCCTGCGCCGCGAGCGCGAGTTCGCGGAGCAGGAGGCCCAGGCGGAGGTCGAGCTGCAGAAGCGCGTAGGCGCCGAGGCCATTCACCGTTGAAATCGGCGGCCGCACCATCGAATTACTCGCTTTGGCGGGTTTCCGATAGACTCCCGTTCGAGGCGGTGAGGGAATCTGAACGCGCGGAATCACCGGAAGAGGGCTCACGGCGAGGACGATGGCGAAGCGCGATGAATGGGAGAGCGAGGCGAGCACCCGCGGAAAGCGCATCGACCCGAAGTTAAGGGCGGCGGGGTGGGAGATCGCTGGGTTCGCAACCGACGGACCGTTCGGCGGGAAGAAGCCGACAGCGGTCACGGAGTTCGAGACCGCGAACGGTCCTGCGGACTACGCGCTTGCGGTCGACAAACGCATCCTCGGCGTGGTCGAGGGGAAAAAGGTCGCTCGGAACGCGAAGGTCCTGACGCAGGCTGAGCGGTATTCGAAGGGGATGACCTCGAACCCGTTCAACTTCAGGGGCTACCGCGTCCCGTTCCTCTACTCCACGAACGGCGAACAGATTCATTTCCACGACGTGCGCCACGCACTGAACACCTCACGCAAGCTCGCGGCGTTTCACACACCGTCCGCGCTTGAAGAGATGCTCGATCGGGACTTCGACGCGGAGTGCGACCGGCTGGCGGAGACGCCGAACTCTCACGAACGCCTGCGACCCTACCAACGGGAGGCAAACGCGGCGGTCGAGCAGGCGATCCGCCAGCGGAAGCGACAGATGCTCGTGGCGATGGCGACAGGCACCGGCAAGACGTTCACCACGGTCAACCAGGTCTACAGGCTGATGAAGTCGGGCGTCGCTCGCCGCGTGCTTTTCCTTGTGGATCGCAAGGTCCTCGCAGCGCAGGCCGTCCGCGCCTTCGCCGCTTTCGATCCCGAGCCGAACCTCAAGTTCGACAAGATCTATGAGGTCTACAGCCAGCGGTTCCGCCGGGAGGACTTTGCGGACGACGACAAGACGGACAAGTTCGAGCCGACCATCCTCCCCTCCAAGTACCTGACCGACCCCAAGAAGGGGCACGCCTTCGTCTACGTCTGCACGATCCAGCGCATGGCCATGAACCTTTTCGGGCGCGAGGTCGCTTTCGGCACGCGCGAGGAGACCGAGGATGACGCCGACAAGCTCGACATCCCCAGCCATGCCTTCGACCTCATCATTGCCGACGAATGCCATCGCGGGTACACGACGGCTGAGCTGTCCGTCTGGCGAAACACACTTGACCACTTCGACGCGATCAAGATCGGCCTGACCGCGACGCCCGCTGCGCACACGAAGGCGTACTTCGAAGATGTGGTCTTCCGATACGACTACGAGCGGGCGGTGCGCGAAGGGTTCCTTGTGGACTACGACGTGATCACGATCAAGTCGAACGTCAAGCTGAACGGCCTGTTCCTGAAGGAGGGCGACCAGGTCAAGCGCGTGGACACCACGACGGGCGCGGAGCAACTTGACCTCCTCGAAGCGGAACGCCAGTACGAAGCCGGGGACATTGAGAAGCTGGTGACTGCGCCGGAGTCGAACCGCAAGATCGTGGCCGAGATCAAGAAGTACGCCGACGAACACGCCGCCAAGTACGGGCGGTTCCCCAAGACACTGATCTTCGCCGCAAATGACCTCGACCACCGTTCGCACGCCGATCAACTCGTGAAGCTCTGCGTGGACGCCTTCGGGAGGGGCGAGGAGTTCGTTCGCAAAATCACGGGCAAGGTGGATCGTCCCTTGCAGCGCATCCGCGAGTTCCGTAACCGCCCCAACCCCGGCGTCGTCGTGTCCGTGGACCTCATGTCCACGGGCGTGGACATTCCCGACCTGGAGTTCATCGTCTTCCTGAGGGCGATCCAGTCCCGTATCCTGTTCGAGCAGATGCTCGGACGCGGGACACGCAAGGGCGCCAACTTCCCTGATAAGTCGCACTTCACCGTCTTCGACTGCTTCGACGGCACCTTGCTCGCGTACTTCCGCAACGCCTCAGCGTTCACGATCGATCCGCCCGACAAGCCGGCGCGGTCCCTGGAAGAGGTCATCGCGGACATCTGGGACAACAAGGATCGCGACTACAACGTCAAATGCCTGGTGAAACGCCTCCTGCGGGTGGCCAAGGAGATGTCCGGCGACGCCCGCGAGGCGTTCAAGGCCTTCGTCCCCGACGGCGACATCGCTGCTTTCGCTGGATCGTTGCCCGGCGCCATCAAGAGGAACTTCACCGCGACGATGAAGAAGCTGAAGGATCCCGAGTTCGTCTCGCTGCTCGAGAACTTTCCCAGGGCAAGCAGCGATTTCGTCGTGGCCGACGCGGCTGGCGACTACGTCACCTCCGAGCAGTGGACGAAGGACGCCGCTGGAAACCTCCTCAAGCCGCAGGACTACTTGCAGGCGTTCTCCAGGTTCGTGAAGGAGAACCCGTCACACATCGAGGCCATTCGCATCCTCCTGAAGCGCCCGCAGGACTGGGGAACGGAACCGCTGCAGGAGTTGCGGGAGAAGCTCGCGGCAACCCGCGAGCGCTTTACGGAGGAGAACCTCCAGAAGGCCGTGAAGGTTCGGTATGACAAATCCCTCGCGGACATCATCTCCATCATCAAGCGGGCGGCGAGTGACGAGGAGCCACTGCTGACCGCCCGGGAGCGCGTCGAAAAGGCGATGGAGAGGATCGTCGAAGACAAGAAGTTTACGGAGGCGCAGAAAAAGTGGATCGACCGCATCCGCGAGCACCTCATCAAGAATCTCTCCATCGAGAAGGAGGACTTTGAGATCGTCCCCGTCTTTACTCACGCAGGCGGCTGGAAGCAGGCCGATCGTGTCTTCGACGGGAAATTGGAGCCCCTCTTGAAGAAGATCAACGCGGCCATCGCCGCCTGAGGGTGTGTGCGTGAAAAAAGCAAACCCCGACAAGACGCGATCCGACTTCCAGCGAGCCATCAACGCTGCACAGGATCTCTTCGTCTCGACCTGTAAGCACCTGAAGTACACAGAGCAAAAGTGGCTCGCTGAGGTAGTGTTCCTGGACTGTGCGATCCGGTGGGAGGGGTTCATCAGCGACCTGATCGAGAGATACGTCAACAAGGACAGCACCGTCGTCGCGGCCGACCTGACGAAACAGGTCGAGAAGCAATTCGGACCCTTTGTTGCCGGACTGATCCAACGAGTTCTCCCGAAACACGTTCGCCAGAAAGACATTGGGCGACTGATAGACCCGAGAGAGAAGAACATCACGTTCAGCGATGGAGAGGAACTGGCGAAAGGCGCGGAGAAGTACCTTGCGCCGAAGTACTCAGCGAAATTCCTGAACCTCAGCAAGCAAGATCGCGCTTCGATTACCGCTTGGACGAGCATTCGCCACTTCCTCGCGCATCGCAGCCAGCGCGCGATGAAGAACATGAATGCGGCCCTTGGGCACGCCGACCTCACGCAGGGTGCGACCGTTCATTTGTCCGTCACGGGCTGGCGAGTCAAAGATGTTGGTTCGTGGTTGCGTGCAAAGCCTGTGGGAGGGGATGAGTCCCGCGTGCTGTTGTACTTGAAGAAGATGAGTCAGGTCGCCGCATCTCTCTAGAAAAGGCAGGAGGAGAAATGACCGACGTTGTCCAGAAACTCTGGGGCTTCTGCCACACCCTCCGCCACGACGGGATCGACTACGGCGATTACATCGAGCAAATCACCTACCTCCTCTTCTTGAAGATGGCCGACGAGAAGAAGGTCTCGATCCCGAAGGGGTGCGAGTGGAAGGATCTCCGCGACAAAACGGGGACGGCGCTGACGGATGACTACGTCGACATCCTCCGAAAACTGGGGAAGACGCAGGGTCTGCTTGGCGACATCTATGCCGGGGCGCAGTCGCGGTTCAACAACCCCGTGAACCTCAAGAAGCTCGTCAACCTGATCGACGAAACGGAGTGGACATCGCTCGAGGTGGACGTAAAGGCGGCGGCCTACGAGGGCCTGCTCGAAAAGGCCGCGAGCGAGGGGAAGAAGGGCGCGGGGCAGTACTTCACGCCACGCGTCCTGATCCAGTCCATCGTGCGCTGCATGAAGCCCGACCCGAGGGCACACAAGGACTTCACCATCAGCGACCCCGCATGCGGTACCGGCGGCTTCCTCGTCGCGGCCTATGAGTGGCTCGTGGCGCAAACGAAGGGGGGCGCGTTGGAGCGCGAGTCAGCCAAGCGCGTGAGAAAGGGCAGCTACTTCGGCCAGGAGCTTGTCGATCGTCCGCGCCGCCTGACCCTGATGAACCTTTACCTGCACGGAATCGAACCCGAGGTCGTCCTGGGCGACTCCATCGCCGATCCTCCGAGCGGGCAGCGGTTCGACGTGGTGCTGACGAATCCGCCGTTCGGCACGAAGGGCGCGAATCAGGCCCCCGACCGCGAGGACTTCACGGTCTCGACATCAAACAAGCAACTCAACTTCGTACAGCATGTCATGACGATCCTGAAACGCGGTGGCCGCGCCGCCATCGTCCTGCCCGACAACTGCCTCTTCGCGGACAAGGCGGGCGAGGTACTCAAAATCGTCACCGAGGACTGCAACCTCCACACAATCCTGCGCCTGCCACGCGGGACGTTCTCCCCGTACAGCCAGGGCGTGAAGGCGAACGTCGTCTTCTTCACGAAGGGGCAGCTGACCGAGGAGGTCTGGATTTACGACGCCCGAACGAACGTGCCGGGCATCACGAAGAAGGACCGCCCGCTCTCCGCCGAACACTTCGCCGAGTTCGAGAAGTGCTTCGGTGACGACCCTAATGGGAAGGCGAAGCGCAAGGCATCGGCCTCGAAGGACGACCGCTGGCGGAGCTTTTCCATCGCCGAGGTAAAGGAGCGCGGATACAAGTTTGACAGCTTGAAGTGGCTCAAGGAAGAGTCGATCGAGGACACTGACGACCTCCCAGAGCCGGAGGAGCTTGCAGCGGATGCTGTTGTCGAATTGGAGAGTGCGGCGGGGGAGCTGAGTGCGGTGATTTCGCTGCTCAGTGGGAGTACGCCCTTCGAGAAATCCCATTCCGCAAAGGAGAGGAAATGAGGGCTTTGGCGACAAGGAAGGGAGTCGTGCCCGCAGACGACGAAAGTGACCAGCTTCCGAGTGGATGGCAGTCACTGCGGCTGGGAGATCAACTTCGGCTGATAAACGGTTTCCCATTCAAGCCGTCCCAGTGGAATAAGCATGGCTTGCCCATCATTCGAATTCAGAATCTCAACAACCCCGACGCATCGTTCAATTTCTGCACCGAAACTCTGCCCTCGAAGTTCGCGGTGAATTCGGGAGACTTGCTCTTTGCGTGGTCGGGCACACCCGGTACGTCGTTCGGGGCGCACATCTGGCGCGGCGGGAAGGCCTGGCTGAATCAGCACATCTTCCGAGTTGAGTTCGACGCGCAGATGTTCGACAGCACGTTCCTGCGCCACGCCATCAATCAGAATCTTGACGACTACATTGACCGAGCACACGGAGGCGCGGGCCTCGCGCACATCACCAAAGGTGAATTCGAAAACTCGTACCTGAAGGTCCCTCCGCTGCCCGAGCAGCGACGCATCGCCGCGAAGATTGACGCCTTGCTGGTGCGGGTAAATGCGGCGCGAGAGCGACTCGCCAAGGTGCCCGCGATCATGAAGCGGTTCCGGCAGGCGGTCGTTTCATCCGCCTGCGACGGCACCCTGTCTGCCGACTTCCGCCACCGTTCTGACGCTGGAGTAGATGGAGCCACGCTTCTATTGCGGATCGCCGGGGATGGTGCGTCGTATGAGCAAGCCGATGACGACCCGTTGGTGGCGGGACAGCTTCCCGACTCCTGGGTGTGGTCGCGTTGCGAACGACTCTGCCCAAAGGACCGGGACATCACTTACGGTGTCATCAAGCTTGGGCCGCCCGTTGACGGTGGGGTTGCAACGCTTCGCTCCTCGAACGTGCGCTGGCTTCGGCTGGAGCCAGACGACGTCAAGTCCATATCGCCCGAAATCGCCGCCGCATACGCCCGAACCTTCCTACGGGGGGGAGAAGTCCTCGTGACCGTTCGCGGGACGCTTGGTGGCGTCGCGGTCGCGCCTCCCACGATGGCGGGGTTCAACATCTCCCGCGAAGTGGCCATGCTTCCAGTCCACGCCGACCTCGAACCAAGATTCTTCGCCCTCGCAATTGGGTCCACGTTCAGTCAGCGATGGCTTGCCGAGGTTACCAAAGGGGTCGCCTACTCCGGCGTGAACATCCGTGACCTGAAACGCCTTCCTCTTCCGCTGCCACCTGTCAGCGAACAGCAGGAGATCGTCCGCCGCGTCGAATCCCTGTTCAAGTTGGCCGACGCAATCGAAGAACGCGTGAAGCGGGCGACCACCCGCGCCGACAGGCTGACGCAGGCTGTCCTAGCGAAGGCGTTCAAAGCGGAACTCCTGGAGCGTGATCCGTAGCGAGAGACTCGCCTCATCCTGCGGCACGATGTCGACTCGGATGAAGCCGTGGGAAGAACGGCTACCCACGTTCACGCTCCTCCTCGGATCTGCGACTCATGTCCGCAAACCACGTCTCCCGCTGCATCGCATCCTTGGCCCACTCCCTTACTCGCCGAATGGCGTGTTTCTCGAAGGGAGCGATGTTTCTCCGCGCCCGAGCGAGATTCTCATCGGGACCACCGTTCCACGAGAAGACGTGCGTGCCCATGCAGAACGCTCGGAAGACACGCTCGTCCTCTTCGTAGGCGGTGAGTAGCCACTCTGTCACCGCAGGCAGGACTTGCTCACCCTCGTCGTTTACGCTCGGCTTCGGCGCGTGCCGAGCGACGAGCAGGACGGCATCTTGCTTTGCTCCCTTCAACCACCTCTTGAGGTCCTCGAATGGGACATGTTCAAGCAGGTCCCACATCGAAAACGTGTCCAGTCGCGTCTGCCGATCTTGGTCCGCGAGGGCCTTCTCGATGATGGTCGGGACAAGATTAGGGTTCAACCTTGCAAGGGAAGTGACCTCGTCGAAGAGCGCTTCACGCACGTCGTAGGGAACCGAGTCCTGTCGCGTGAGAACCTCGAATCCGAGGCGGAGGGCTTCTGCGGGCTTTCGCTGGGCGAACAGTTGGAAGACCTGAAGCCAATGAAATGCCAACATCCGTTCCTCGATCTTTGCAGGATGCTCAAGGACAGCCGTGAGAAGTCGGCTCAGTCCGAACTGATCCCAGTCCGGGACGCCGGGCCTTCGTTCGAGCCGCGCTGCGGCCCGAACCGCCGTGCGCCACGCCCACTCTCCCTCAGAGGCCATCCACACCGTTTCAAGCGAGGCAAGCAACGCACAAGACTTCGCCCCGTCCACGGTGCCCCACCACACTTCCTTGAAAAGTTGATCTACCAACCCTTCCCCTCTTTCGCCGATCAGGGGCAGAAGCCGCAAAACGCGATCACATCCCTTCGCCGAGACATCGCCATTTAGCGTGCTGAGGAGCGCATCGATGGGATGCGTCGAGACAAGGTCATCGAGGACTTTCTGGACTTCGGGAACGTCTCCTTGCCTGCGTTGCCGCCGACCAAACAGGTATCCCTGAGCGAATCCCCTGTGACTTCCCGCTCGAAGCCACGCCTCGACGACGGGCCAGAGGATTTCGCGGTCGTCCTTTTCAGCGATCTTGGCGGCAAGCGTGGAGAGGCGATCCGCGCTCCTGCCCTCTGGAAGTTCGGCCACAGAGTCGAGCACGCTAGGGTCCTCTAGGACCATTACTGCGAGGTCTTCGAGATGCTGCGGACCTTCTGGATTTGCGACAAACGGTTCCGTCTCGAACGTCGTGAGGTAGTGGTGTAGCTTCTGCTGCGGGCTGCTCGGCGCGACCTCGCTCAACCACCCTTTCATGATCTTGGATGCGTCCGACTCCTCTTCGCGCCGAGCCTTCGAGAACTCCGCGTGGAATCTCACCGACCTGGTGATCTCCTCGACGACCTTGTCCCGCAGTTCCGCATCCGAAAACGCCAGTCGGACGATTCTGCCGACTTCGGTTTGCAGTCCTAGCCGCAGCAGTTCACCGGCGTGCGCGATAACGGTCATGATGGGATCGACGCGCTTGCCCGAAGGAAGAGACTCAACCCACGACAAGAATCGACGGAGGCCGCCGAAGACCTGCTCGTAGTGCTGCGTCCTTGACGACGGTTGCCACTGCTGCGGAACGAGTCTCCCCCCGACCGCTCGCGGTAGCCCCCGACCCGTAACCCAGGTGTCGAGGCAACTGTAGACGGCCTCAAGGGCGAGCTTCTGCAACTCACCCGAGGCAACGCGAAGCCGAGTGAGCAGAATCTCGAAGCGTTCGTCGAAAGGAGTTGCAGTTCCGCTTAGGAGTGGTTTGAAAAACTCCTTCCACACGCCCCGACTGTTGTTGCCGATTCCCTTCTCGGTCTCAACCTGCGCGAGCCGCCAGAGAATCTCTTCGCAGTCGCGGAAGTACTCGGGAAAGGCCGACAAGTCTTCGCACAGGAACACGACTTCGCGCCGTCCGTCCTCGGGGGCACGAATCGCCCCTGCCGCTCCGAAGTACTCCAACTTCTCACCTGTTGCCGCGATCACTGCGGCCTTGAGCCAACGGAGGCCAGCTGCGGGGTCCATCTCCGTCCACGCTCTGAATGTTTTCGCGGCCCGAAGTTCCGCGAGCCGCAGAAGGTCAGGCTCGCCGAACCGCGTCAGAAAGTACTTGCCCAGAAGGGGCATCACCTCCTCCCTGACCTTCCCCGTGCATTCCTGACAGCGTTCGAGGAATTTTCGGGCGAGGCGTTCGGGAATGCTGGCGAAGAGAGCGGCGAGGTCCTGCCTGATACGGTAGAACTCCCACTGCTCGAAGGCGTGAACGGCGAGAACTCGCGGGATGGACTCGAAGAACAGGTTCAGTTTGTTCCCGAGTCCGCAGCGGTCTGCGATGCCGATATGCTTGTCGTAGTCGCGGATATCGACGTTGTTGTACTTGGCGACGCTTTCCAATTCCTTGCGATGCGATTCTGTGATCCCCACGTCCGTGAAGGCCGACAGGTGCTGGAAACACTCCTTGAACTTCGAGGGGTCGCCAAGTTGATCGCCGAAGAGTCGAACGATTCGGCCCCACGCATTCGTCAGCGTTATTGGTTCGACGAGCTTGAAGTCCCCTGACGCGACCTGGGCCTCGGCAAGCATGAGAGCCAACCGCAGGTCGTGGGCCGAGAATCTCTCGATCTCATCACAGACGTGATCGGGGAGGACAGGGTGCCTTGACTTGATGACCTGCGCGACAGCCTTATCCGTCGAGGACAGTTCTTCCATGACCGTGATGCGGGACTCCGCAACCTTCCTGTTCTGCCGCGGCAAGTTCCCGATGCTGATGAGCCTCAGCTTGGGGTGCCGCTCCGCAGCCTCAGCCATCTCCGTCAGCCGCTCGGGAGGAACTTCATCCACCACCAGGCAGCCCCACACGTCCTGTGATTTGAAGTAGGGGAGGCAGCCCGTGAAGAACTTCGTGGCATCAGAGCAGTACCCGACGTTCTGGGGAGCCTTGGATGTCTCGACTGCTTCACGCACGGTGCGGGTCTTTCCAACGCCCGAGAGGCCGCAGATGTGCATCCAGTTTGGTCCGCTGCCAGATTCGAGATGCACTTTCATTTTCCGAACAATGCCGGTCCGTGCTTCGAACTCGACCCACTTGCCCCCTCGCGCATCCTTCTCCTTCCAGTCCTCGAAGCGATCCACGCTCAGGAACAGATTCCCGATCCGCTCGATGTACCTGATCGCAACGTTGAAGTGGGCTTGAAGGTGCGTTTTCAGGTGTTCGTTCCAGCAGAAGTGAACCCGACTCGGGTCGAAGCCGAGTTCATTGCCAAGACTCTCGGCGACCTCGCGGAATTCCTTCTTCTTGTCCTCGTCGGCTGTACGAAGGGCGCACCAGACAAACGCTCCACCGCTCACAAGGTGGGTCACGACGGCGTCGTGTGTCTTGAGTTCCTTTCGGAACTTGGCGGTGCGGACGCCGTCGTCGCCGCTCTTCGCCGAGAACCATGTGGCCTGCTTCGGAATCAACTGGCTTTGCGTTTGATGCGGCTTGCGGATGACGATGTCCTTGCCGCCGTCACCCACGTTCACGCGGTGGTCCCACTCCACGTCCTCGACGGGGATTCCTACTGCTCGGGCTTCGGAGACGATCAGGTCGAAGAGCAACCGCTCGAAGCGACTACCCGACAGGTCCTTCAAGTCAGCCAAGTCGTCGCCCGTCACGCTCCACATCATGTGAGCCTCTCGCTAGAAATCGTCTGCGTAGTCAGTCGGCCTCTCAGCTATCACCCGACCTGCGCCAGCCGACTTCGCCGCACAGATTTGGCCACGGTCAACTCGGCACTCCCTTGGCCCAGTGGAGCCTACATCGGAGAACTTTCCAGAACGAGGGTTTCGTGTCCTCGACCTAAACTGCCCCAAAGAGAAGGATTTATCACAGGCCGAAATGGGGCGTCTTCTCGGGGAGGAGTTCGCCGGGGTTTCTGGGACCGCAATCGTGCCCCGCGTCCGATGGTGCTGGTGGGGACTTGGTCTGTGTACCCCACCCAGTTCGCCGCTTGAGGTCAGGCCGTAGGCGCACGCGGCGACTGCCGAAACTTCCCTCGCTCTGCATCCCAGCGTAAGGACTCGTACAGGGGGCTGAACCTCTCGTAGAGCAGCGTCATCAGCGCCGCCGCTTCGACAGCAGGCATTGTTCGCACGTCGCAGTTCACCGACATTACCGTGAACGAGTTGCCGCCGAGTCGAGCCACATGTTGCCGCTGCCGCTCAAACTGATCCGCGTTCGGATTCGAGTCGACTTTCAATTCGATCGACTTCGTCTCGCCGCGACGCGGCTGCACCGCCAGATCGTAGATCCCGCCCGATGGCTCCCAAACCACTGCCTCGACGTCGCTCTCGGGTCCCAAGGTGGACGTGACAGCTGGTTCCCGGAGAAGGATCTTGAGGACAAGTTAGTGGAGGACCTCCAACCCCGCGCCGGCTTCCAGAACTTGTGAAAGCGCGGACATCTTTAGTGGGTGTCGAAGTCGTTGTGTGGAGTCCTGAGGCGAACTGCGGCGTAGATCTCGAGGAGGGCCTGCCGGAGGGGATGTTTCTCCGCGATGAACCGAACGTCCATGCATCGGACTTCGGCCTTGGCCTCGACGAATTTCTTGGCGAACTTCCGGTCGTTCTCCAAGAGCGCCTCCCTCGATCCAGCTTTGGTGTAGGCCGCCTTCCCCCTGCCTGACCGTTTTGATGCAAGGAGGAATGCGAAGCTCGCCTGATTCTGTCTCGCGCTCGGACGTGAGTGGTCACCGAGCCGCTGCCGAATCCGCTTCGATCGGCCAACGTAGAGGTGCCGCTTCCCCTGTGAGAACAGGTAGATGCCTGACTTCGGCATCTGTTTGGCACTCGGGAGCGTTGCCGCGGTTACGGGCGGCATCGCGATCAACGCGTCGACCTTCCCGTCCAGAGTCTCGATCAGGCGCCGAAACCTCCTGTCCACGACCACCTCCGTTACGGGTACTCGAAACCAGAAGGAACTTGCGGGCTGTCCAGCGCCATTCGGCTAACGCACTCCCGTCTTGCCCAGGCTCCGACTTCCCTCACGGCCAACCACGACGTGATCCAACAGCCGCACTCCCACGGCTCGCAAGGCCGACTCCACTTCCCGGGTGAGGACTCGATCCTGTTCCGACGGGTCGGGATTACCGCTGGGGTGATTGTGGCACAGGATCACTGCCGCCGCGCCTGCTTCGATCGCCGCACGAGCCACCTCCCTCGGAAACGCTGTCGCGCGGTCGACCGTGCCCCGGGACAGAGGAGCGGTTTTGACGACGCGGTGGCGGGAGTCGAGGAGGAGGGCGGCGACGACTTCCTGGGGTTCGCCGGCGAAGCGGGCGCGGCAGTAGTCGGCGACGAGGCGGGGGTTGGTGAGGGCGTCGGTGCGGGCGGCGTGGTCGCGAAGGTAGGCGGCGCCGGCGGCCTTGACGGTCTGGAGGGCGGCGGCGACGGCGGGGCCGGCGCCGGGGACGGCGAGGAGGTCGGAGGCGGGGGCGTCGAGGACGCGGCCGAAGGAGCCGAACTGTTTGAGGAGGGCGCGGGCGAGGGGCTTGGTGTCGCGGCCGCGGATGGCGAGACCGAGGACGAGCTCGAGGATCTCGTGGTCGTCGAGGGCGTCGAGGCCGGCGCGGGAGAGGCGGGCGCGGAGGCGCTGGCGGTGGCCGGCGGCGGGATGGCGGGCAGGTATTCGAGTCGGGTGCGTGCGGCGCATTCGGCGAGCAGTGTCGCGGCCCTGTCGTCCGGGATCAAGATCCTCAGCCGAGTTTTCCCGATGGCCAGGCATCACCGAACTCCCTCACCCACGCCGCCCCGACTTCGACGGATTGCAGTTTGCGGCAGATATCTCCAGAATGACGGACGATCGGTCGATGAGACTGGAACCGGAGGAGTGCCATGCGCGTCCAGGTCAAACCGGAATTGCTCCGCTGGGCCCGGGAAAGGGCCGGGCTGGAGATCGGCGCGCTTGCGGGGCGACTGCCAGGCTTGCCGGCGTGGGAACTCGGCCGGAGTCAGCCGACTCTTCGGCAACTCGAGACATTCGCGAAGGCCACTCATGCGCCCATCGGGTACCTCTTTCTCGATGCACCGCCGGTGGAGACGCTGCCGATTCCGGATTTCCGGACCATGGAACACCGGCCCATCGACCGGCCTTCGCCGGACCTGCTGGACACCCTGTACTTGTGCCAGCAACGTCAGGAGTGGTATCGGGACTTTGCACGGTCGCTCGGCGAGAAGCCGCTGCAATTCGTAGGCTCGGCGAAGGTGACGAGCGACGTCGTGAAAACCGCGGCGGACATGCGCCACAGGCTCGGGCTGGATCTTGAAGAGCGGCGAGGTCTCCCGACGTGGACTGATGCGCTCCGGCGATTCATCGACCAGGCGGACGCGCTTGGTGTTCTCGTGATGGTGAGCGGGGTGGTCGGGAGCAACAACACGCGGAAACTGGACCCCGAGGAATTTCGCGGGTTCGCCCTGGCCGACGGCGTGGCCCCGCTCGTCTTCATCAACGGCTCGGACTCGAAATCTGCGCAGATGTTCTCGCTCGCCCACGAGTTGGCGCACATCTGGCTGGGCGAAACCGGAGTATCGAACGTCCGCCCCGTCACCTACCCCGACAATCGCATCGAAAAGTGGTGCAACGCGGTCGCGGCTGAGCTCCTCGTTCCCATCGAGGTCCTTCGGAATGAGTACGACCGGGGGACACCTCCGCTCGATGAGGCCGGCCGACTTGCTCGTCGCTTCAAGGTCAGCGCGCTCGTCGTCCTCCGGCGCATGCACGACGCCGGGGGGCTGACCCGCGAGAGAATGTGGGAGTTGTACTTCGACGAACTGGCGCGGCTGAAGGCGATCAAGAAGGGCGACGGCGGGAACTTCTACCTGACGCAGGCAGCGCGAGTCAGCAAGCGCTTCGCGAGAGCGCTGGTTGTGAACACGCTCGAGGGGCTCACCCTGTATACAGACGCATTCCGCCTTTTGGGCTTCTCGAAGCTCGCGACGTTCCGGCAGCTGGGCAGCAGCCTGGGCGTGCTCTGATGGCGTATCTCCTCGACTCCGATGTCTTCATACAGGCCAAGAATCTGCACTACGGTCTGGACTTCTGCCCTGCCTTCTGGGAGTGGCTGGTCGCCAGAAACGCGGCTGGCCAGGTGTTCAGCATCGAGAAAGTCGCGGACGAACTCGCCGCGGTCGCCGATGAGCTGTCAGTCTGGGCGGCCAGGAGGGGCGCAAACTTCTTCCTCAAGCCGGATGCACCGTTGCTTGCGGCGCTGGGGCCGGTGAGCACCTGGGCCAACGGGGCTGGCTACGATCAGAGCGGTGTCAGCGTCTTCCTGCAGCGCGCCGACTACTACCTCGTCGCGCACGCCCTTGCGCACGGGTACACAGTCGTCACCCACGAAGTCGCGGCACCGTCCCCGAAGAAGATCAAGATTCCGAACGCATGCATCGGAGTTAGGGTCAAGTGCATGACGCCCTTCGAGATGTTGCGGGTTGAGAGAGCGACCTTCGTATTGGGCGCGACCCGCTGACAGGCTGACGAGTCATCGACTTCCGACGCAGGTCAGGAAGGACGATGAATGGGCGCTTCCACCGTGGGAGTTCCTGGACGCGCAGCCCTCACGCACGCTTGAACACCCCTTCGAAGTGAGTCCGGAGGAGCGCCGGATCCGGACGGTCACGCTCTGCCTCTGGGAGCACGAGTCGTCGCCCATCGTGCTGGTAGTACGACTTGCCGTTCTTGAAGTCGCGCCGGAGGAGCGGGCTCACTCGGAACACGCCGTCCGGGTCCACAGAGACGTAGCCGCGGTCGAACAGGCGGTGGATGTCGGCGCGGAGGAGGAGGCCGTTGCGCAGCGAGTGCGGACCCCCGTCGCGGTATCGGCGGATGTGGGCGGCCTCGAGGGCGGGGAGCGAGTGCTCCTCGGTGACGGCGCAGGCGCGGCGCCAGGCGTCGGTGACGGCGAGGCGGAACGCGCCCTGGCCGAGGCGAGGCTCGACGAACTGCGCGGCGCCGTAGCGGGGCGCTTCCTCGGCGACGATCGGGACGACCCTGGCACGGTCGCGGCAGTCGGCCCAGAGGCGAGCGCCCTCCCCTGCCGCGAGGTCGTAGGACTTCCAGCGCTCCGTGTTCGCCGGCCAGTCGGCGGGGCGGCGGACCCAGTCGGCGCGCGGGAAGAAGACGGGCTCCGTGAGAAGGACGCACCCGATCTCGGGGTCCTCGCCGGGCTGTACCGGCCGGCCGTGCTTCGCGCGGTAGTACGAGATCCGCTCGAGCAGCTCGGCGTGCGAGCGCGTGCCGTTCATCGCGCCGAACGCGTCCCACGCCTGCGCCGCCGTCGCCGGGCACGACCGCACGAACGTCCCGAACCCCGCGATCGCGTTGTGCGGCGCCTTGAGCTGGAAGAAGAACGGGTCGCCGGGGCCGATGATCTTGACGCTCGCGTGGCCGCCCGGGAGCCAGAAGTTCACCTCAGGCAGCGACGGAGTCGCCGCGAGCTGCGTGTACCAGTCAAAGTCGGTCAGTCCGATGAGGCCCCTCACGGGCGGAATGGTACGAGTCTCGAGAGCCGTGCATCAAGAGAGGCGGGCCATTTGTCCGCCTTCTCGAACCGCACATGCCGCACTCGAAGGCTGCGTGCTAGAATCAGAAATATGCCTCGCCCCACCATCCCCAGCCACCCCTACGTCTCCCGCCGCAAGTCCGTCTGCGGGGGGGAACCCGTGATCCGTGGGACGCGCTTCCCCGTCCGCTCCGTCGTCGAGTACGTGCTGCGCCAGGGAATGGCGCCGGAGGAGATGGTGCGCGAGTGGTCGCACCTGTCGCTGGCCCAGGTGTACGACGCGCTTTCGTACTACCACGATCACAAGGGCGAGGTCGACGCGCTGATCCGGAGGCAGCAGCCGGCCGCGGTGCGCCGCAAGCTCTCCGTCTGACGTGGCCGATCCGGTCCGCCTGCTCCTCGACGAGGACACCCGGCCCCTGCTGGCCGAGACGCTGCGCGACCGCGGGTTCGACGCCGTGCACGTCAACCAGCTCCGGTTGTCCGGTGCCGCGGACGTGGATGTCCTGCGCGAAGCGACCCGGCAGGGGCGAGCGCTCCTGACGCCGCAGCGGCCATTCCGGGAGCTGCTGGCAAGAACGCTTCGATTCCTCGCAGTCCACACGGCGGAGGACGTGCGCAACGCCGTGCTGTGGCTGCCCACGTAGGCCGCAATCGGGGGCGGGGGACTCCCGAGGCTCCTCGCGTCATCCGACCTGCCCGAACACCCTCATCCGATGCCACTCGATCGCCACCCGCGCCGGGTGCATCCTCGCGTCCCCCGGCAGCCGCAGCGCCCGCCCCTTCAGCGCCCGGAACCCCTCGTCCGCCGGCAGTTCCTCCGCGTACGGGTGCACCTTCACCGCGTACTCGTCGGTCACCGCGAGCATCCCCTGGTCGAAGGCCCAGTGGTGCAGCGGGCAGAGCGCGAGGCCGTTGCGCGGGTCGTTGTTGCGGCAGACGCTGAACGGGACGATGTGCGCGGCCTGGACGGCGCTGCGGCCGGTCGGGGTGCGGAGGCGGGCGCGGCAGACGGCGCAGGTGTGCTCGTAGGCGGCGACGACGACGGAGCGGAAGGCGAGGGAGCGGCCCTCCTCGGTGAACTGCTCGCCGAGGGCGCCGTCGCCGGCGAAGAGGTCGGCGAGTTCCTGTTCGAGGCGGCGGCGGAGGGCGGACTCGCACTTCACCGACTCCACGACGAGGCCGTGGCGGGCGGCGAGGCGGCCGCGGAGTTCGTCGCCGAAGTAGCGGGCCAGCAGCGCGCGGCGCAGCTCGTCGCGCCCTTCCTGCGTCCGCATCGCGTCCCACAGCGCCGGGCTCAGGCGCCCGCCGGCGACGATGTCGCGGAAGCGCCGCAGCGGGGGGACGCGGCCGGCGGCGGCGAGCGCGTCGAGGACCAGTTTCTGCCCGGGGCGCGGGACGTGGCTCCAGACGCCGTCGCCCTTGAGGTACCAGAACGGCTGCAGCGGGTTCGTCGGCCGGTCGCCGCGGCACGCGGTCCAGTACTGGTCGAACACCTCGAGGAACCGCTCGTCGTACGCGACGAGGTTCTCGCGCAGGAGCCCCGCTTCCACGAGATCCATCACCGCCAGCAGCAGGATCGGCTTGTGCGGCGCGCCGCCGCGCGTGTCGTCGCCCCAGCCGCCGCGCGTGTCGCGCTTGAGCTTGTGGAGGGAGTCGAGGAGGGGGGCGGGGAGAGGCATCGGCGGTGTCGGTTCGTTGCGACATGATAGCGAGCCGGAGGCAAACTGGGCGCGAACCGCACGGCCTGTCCCTGGCGGCGAGGCGAAGGAGATTTCTCTGGTTTTCAAGGCCACTGCCTTGACTTGTTCAAAAGATAGGTTAATGTTCATCTGTTATCCAGAACTTCGGAGCCGCCATGCCTCTCCCCGACCGCCTTCGCGCCGCCCGCGAACGCTCCGGCCTGACCCAGGCCGAGGCCTCCGTGCGCTCGGGCGTCGGCGAGTCCTCGCTGTCGGAGTTCGAGGGGGGAAAGCGCGAGCCCAGCCTGGGGCAACTGGAGGCGCTCGGCCGGGCCTATCACCGGCCCTTCGCCTGGTTCCTCGAAGAAACGCCGATCACCTCGGAGCCGCTCGTCCTCTGGCGCCAGCGTCCCGCCGCCGGGGCGCGGGACGTCGAGGGCCGCTTCCTCGAACTCTGCCGCACGTACCGGAGGCTCGAGATCCTCGAACAGGAACCGCCGGCGCCGCCGTTGCCGCAGGCCGCGGGCCGGGCGGCGGAGTGGGACTACCGCAGGGCGGCCGAGCTCGCGCACACGGTCCGGCGGACGCTCGCCCTCGGCGATCGCCCGGGCCCTGTGTTGCTCCGCGTCCTCGAAGAAGTCTGGAAGATCAAGGTCTTCCACCTCGACTTCGAGCCCGAGGGGACGGCCGCTTCCCATGTCTCCGGGGACGTCGGCGCGGCGATCCTCCTGAACCGGCGCAGCGTGCGGTGGCGGCGGAATCACGATCTGGCCCACGAGCTCTTTCACCTGCTCACCTGGAATGTGTTTCACGGAGACGGCGCGGCGCCGGCGGCGGAGGCGTGGGACGGCGAAGAGAAGCTGGCGACGGCGTTCGCGGCGGCGCTGCTCATGCCGGAGGAGGCCTTCCGAACCGCGGTGGATGAGCGCACCCGCGACGGCACCATCGGCCCTGAGGCGCTTCACGACGTCGCGCGCTCGTTCGACGTGTCGGTCGAGTCGGCGATCTGGAGGCTTCACTACGTCTATGGCCGCCGGGTGGAGGACGGCCCCGGCACACGGCAGCTGATCGAGAGGGCGAAGGCGCTGACCCCCTCGCTGGCGTTCCGGCACGACTCCCCCGCCCCGGAACTCCCTGCCCGCTTCGAGTCGCTCGCCTGGCATGCCCTCCGGGGCGGCCGGCTTTCCGTCGGCACCTTTGCGCGGATGACGAACACGTCCCGGGCGCAGGCCCTGCGCCTCCTCGCTGAGGACGCACGGAATGGCGAAGCGATTCCGATTCCTTCTCCTTGATGCGGACGTCGTCATCGAGGTCTGGCGGCGCGGCGCGTGGCGGCACCTGGTCTCGCACGGCGAGATCACGATGGTCGAGACGGTGCGCGACGAGGCGCGTTTCTACGAGGACGCCGACGGGAATCGCCACGAGATTGACCTGGCTCCCGACGTCGCGTCCGGCAATGTGAAGATCGTGAGCGTCGCCCTCGCGCAGATCCAGCAGCTCATCGAGTCCGTTCCCGCGGCCTGGCGCCCGGACATGAACCCGGGAGAAACCGCTTCGCTGGCCTGGCTCCTGTCGCAGCCGTCCGAGCCCGCTTACCGGTTGTGCTCTGCCGACCACATCACGTTTCGCGTGCTCGGGATGAAACGCCGGTCCGAGGCCGGGATTTCGCTCGAGGAGATCTTGGCCGCCATCGGGCGAGTTCAGCCGGACCTGGCGAGGCACTTCACGAGAAAGTACCGCGAGGACATCAGCCGGCAGGGGTTCGCCGATGGGCTGCAGCGCGACTGAGCGGCCACCCTACTCCTCCCGGAGCTTCTTCCTTCCAGGTCACGCGGGCAGCTAGCCAGCTCCTCCAATTGTCCTAACTTCTTCGCGCAGAAGGACTTGCCACTTCATGGAGATGTCTACTCAATTCCGATTATAGATGGGTAGAAGTCACTACAAATGGCTCCCTCAAGCATCCGCTTTCCCCGATGCGGGCATCCCTCCCCCTGACAGCGGTTCGAGGCTCGTCGCGGGAGAGACCGAGCTTTTCAACGAGGTCGAACGGATGGCCGCCAAGGCCGGCGACAGGTTCACGGTCCCCCTGCTCGACGAGCATCTCCGGAGGTGCGTTGGTCCGCCCGCTCGACATCCGGCGGAACCCGCGGTTCACTTCACGCGTGTCCGCCGAACTCCTCTACCTCTTCCGCCACGCCCTCCTCCGCGACGCCGCGTACCAGGTCCAGATCCCGGGCGACCGCGCGCGGCTGCACGCGCTGGCCCTGGCGACGATCGAGGGCGTGTGCGGGGGGCGCCCGGCGGAGCCGCCGCCGCTGGAAGCGGGAGAGGAGTCCGCAGTCGACGGGCACGCGACGGACCCGTTCGCGCTGGAGCTGGCGATGCACGCCCGCGTCGCGGCACCGGCGCTGCTTCCCCTCTACCTCCGCCGAGCGGCGGAGGTGGCGCAGCGCACGTTCCGGCCTGAGGAGGAGGCGTGCTGGGCGGAACTGGCGGGGGTCTGCGCCCCGGAGGAGCGGGGAACGGCGCTGGTCCGTGCCGCGTCGGCGGCGCTGCTCCGCGGGGGGGCGAAGCGGGCGCTGCCGTTGCTGGAGGAGGCGCTCGAGGTGCATCGGCGGCGGGGCGCGCGGCGTGGGGAGATGACGGCCCTGTGGATGCTCGGCACCGTCCACCAGCACCTCGGGCGCATGGACCTTGCCGAGGGCCTGCTGGAGCAGGCGCGGGAGATCGCCCGCGAAACGGGGGATCTGCGCAGCGAGGGCGCGCTCCTGGGGACGATGGGCATCACCCAGCTGGAGACCGGGCGCGCCGAGCCGGCGGAGCGGACGTTCCTCCGGGCGCTCGCGCTTCATCGCGAAAGCGACGATCGCCGCAACGAGGGACTGGTGCTGGGGAACCTGGCGATCCTCTACCAGGACTCGGGGCGCGTCGCCCTGGCCGAGGAGACCTTCCGGGAGGCCATCCGGATCCACCGCGAGGTCGGCAATCGCCGCAGCGAGGGCCTGGCGATCGGGAACCTGGCCACGGTGTACTCCGAAAGCGGCCGTGCGGAGCTCGCCGAGCAGACCGGCAGGCAGGCGCTGGCCATCCACCGCGAAGTGGGCAACCGGAGGGGCGAGGGGGCGGCCCTGCAGAACCTCGCGGTCCTGTCCCGGGACCTCGGGCGGCCGGACGAGGAGGAACACCTGCTGCGGCAGGCGCTCGCCATCCACCGGGAGGTCGGGAACCGCCGCAGCGAAGGCACGACGCTGGACGCGCTGGCCGGCTGCTTCAAGGACGCCGGCCGGATCGAGCTCGCCGAGAGAACCTACGCGGAGTCGCTCGCGATCCATCGCGAGATCGGCCAGCGCAGGAACGAGGGGATCACGACGGGAAACCTGGCGGGGCTGTACCTCGAAACCGGCCGCGCCGGGGAGGCCGAACGCGCTTACGAGAAGGCGCTGGAGCTCGATCGCGCCACGGGAAACCGGCATTTCGAGGGCGTCCACCTCTGCGGCCTCGCGGCGGTCTTCGCCATCACGGGCCGCGGGGGACCGGCCCGCGAGCGATGGTCGGAAGGGACCGGAGTCCTGGGATCCATCAAGGCCGAGGCGAGCATTCGACAGATCACCAAGTCCATGCGCTCGACGTGCGCGAAGGCCGGCGTGCCGGCGCTGGATGCATAGCCGGCGAAGCCGTACCCCCGCGTTCCGCTACCGCATCCTCGCCGCCCCGAGTCCCGCCGGAACCGCCCGCTCCTCCAGCAGCTCCCCCTTGCGCCGCTCACCCGCTCGAACATCTCCGCCAGCGTCATCTCGGCGGCGGCCCCGCCTTCCGCATCTCCTCCACAACCCCGGCCCACCGCCGGTCCTCGCGGAGGCCGGCGAGGTCCGGGTCGACCTGCGCGTGGGCGACGCGGTTCCAGCCGCAGCGGGCGGCGCGGGTGAGGTGGCGGAAGGCGGAGGCGCGGTGGCGGTCGAGGGCGTCGAGGCAGGCGAGCTCGTACCAGGCAGGGGCGTGCCTCGGGTTGCGACGGAGGAGCCGGCGGAGGACGCCGCGGGCGTCGCGGCGGCGGCCGAGGCGGGCGTAGGCGAGGGCGAGGTCGTACCAGGCGTCGTCGCAGGACGGCTTGGCGCGCGTCGCCTTCTCGAGCCAGGGGACCGCTTCCTTCGCGCGCCCGAGCCAGAGCAGCGAGCGGCCGGCGCCGTGGAGGGCGTCCTCCATCGAGGGGTCGAGGCTGCCGGCGGCGGAGTGGAACGTGACGGCCTCCGCGTGGCGGCCGGCGTCCATCGCGTAGGCGCCCAGGTCGCGGAGGATCCCGGTGACGAGCGGAAGTGTGGGACGGAGCGTCGCGACGGCCTTTGCGGCGTTCCCCAGCTTCCAGCGGGCGTGCGCCAGCTTCACCATCGCGATGACGCCGGGGTGCGAGGGCCACATCTCCAGCTTCGGGTCGGCGGCAACGACGGACTCGAGCACCCGCTCGACCTCGGCGTAGTTCCGGTCCCGCGACAGCGCGAGGCCGAGCTCGAGCGCGTAGTACGGGTTCTTCGGCGCGAGCTCCACGGCCTTCCGCAGCGGCCCGACCGATTGGCGCGCGCGGCCGGCATTGAAGAGGGCGCTTCCCAGCGAGTTCCAGGCGCCGGCGTCCTCGGGGTTCGCCGCGACGGCGCCGCGGAGCTCCTCGAGCTTGACGTCGAGGGGCGGCTCCTTGCGGGCGGGCTCCGCAGCCGGGATCTCCTCGTCGGGGGCGCCGAAATGGAACACGAACCGGTGCACCGTCTTTCCGCCATCGCGAAGCGCCACCTCGACGGAGCCGCGTTTCTCCGCGGGGAATCGCACGACGGCGTCCTGCACTCCCGGCGCGCCGGTGACGGGGTGCGTTCCTTCGCCGCGAGACACGAGGTTCAGCGCGAGAACTTCGGCGTGTTCGTACGGAAGCGTCATCGGCGTCCCCTCCCAGTGAAGTGCCTTCCTTCCTTCGCACGAAGCCGGCCGGCGTGACGGGAATTCAGCAGCGTCGCTTCCCCAGCAGCGCGCGTGCCACGAGGAGCGCACCCGTCACGGTGAGCACGAGCAGCCCGACCTCGGCCGCGCCCCAGGCGAGCCGCACCGCGGCGCCGGCGGGCGGGCGGAGGCCGTGGCGGACGAGGCGCGACGCCGCGCCGGCGCGGCCTCGTTCGCGGTGGCAGAAGCGGGCGGGGCTCATCGGACCGCGAACGCCGCGAGGTGAACGGGACCGTCGGGGCTGACGAGCGCGCAGCCGGCGAGACGGCGATCCTCGAGCAGGACGCTGGTCCCCTCGCCGGGCGCAGGGTGCCCGGCCTTGGCGGATCGCGCGAGGCGACCGAGCACGGCGCGCGCCGACACCCGGCGCGCGGCGCGCGTCCCGCCGGCCTGGTCCATCGCCTCGAGGGCGCTGGCCCGAACAAGCGCGTCGTGCGCCGCCGCGAGGACCGCAGGGCGGCCGAACAGGTCGAGGCCCGCGAAGCGGCCGTTGATGAAGACGGCGAGCCCGGTCTGGCCTTCGGCGGGCCGGATGCCCTGCGCCAGCTGCTCCGCGCCGGGGAGGGAGACCTCGACGGCGTCGGCGAGCGCGTCGGTCCGCGACGCCACCCCGCGCCGCGCCGAGTAGCTCGCGACGTCGTCCCAGACCGCCCCCTGGTCCGCGTCGTACCGGCCGTCCCGCTTCAGCGACTCCATCAGCCGCGCGAACTTCGCCGACTTCAGGCCGAGATTGAGCGAGGCCGCGGACGCCTCGAATCGCTTCCCCTCGTGGCGCCAGCGGCCGTGCTCGACGCAACTGACGGGGATGCGCGCCTCGGAGCGGGCGCCGACGAGGAAGGTGGCGTTGACGACGCGGTTCTGCTTGCCGCCGACGACGAGGTCGCCGTCGAGGAGGAGGAGCGGGCGGTCGCCTCGATTGCGGACGAGCAGGAGGTTGACGCTTCCCTGCTCGCCGACTTCCGTGATCTCCGCCGAGCCATCGCGGAGGGCGTCGCGGAGAAGCGTGACCTCGGGCCCGCAAGGCGGCCCGAAGAGCGGCACGACTGTCAGGTTGCCCCGGCTGAGGGCCGCGCCGGGCCGGCACGTCTCCAGCAGCTTCCGGATCGCCCCGTCCTGGCTGTCCATCGTCGGTTCCATGGTCATCTCTCCGATCGAAGTTCCCGCGGGCCCACTCCCTCAACCCCTCAACCCATCAACCGCTCAACCCCACCTACGCGACCGCCCCCGCACCGTGACACCGCTCCCCCGCCATCCGGATTCCCCGTCACACCCGCCCGTTTCCGGCGTAAGTCGCACCGTCCGCTCGGAGTGCCAGCGCCATGAGCCCGACCCGCCCCCCCGCTTGCTTGAAACCGCCCCGTCACGCGGCTACGCTCGTGCCTTCTTCGAATAGCACCGATGAGCGAACTCTCCCTGTCGCAGGCGCCGGACGAGGACCTCGTGGAGGCCGCGCGGACGCAAGGCGATGTGCGGCAGAAGGCGGCCTTCGACGAGCTCTACCGGCGAAACCTGCCGATCCTGAAGGGCGTCGTCTACGGCAGGACACGAGCGATCGCGCGCCTGCTGGCGAACACCGCGATGGGTTCGCTGGAGGACTTCGTCGGCGACGTGCTCGGCCGGGCGATCTGCGACTACCGGCGGGACGGCGGGGCGCAGTTCCGGACCTACGCGTGCCGGATCCTGGTGAACGCGATGACGTCGGGGATCCGCCGCAAGGTCAAGCTCGTCGGCGTGCCGGTGGACGAGGACGGCGAGCCGCGCGAGGACCGCAACGCGGCACCGGTCATCCCGCCCGGCTCCATGGCGCACGTGACGCTCATCGAGGTCCTCGAGATCGCGACCGCCGCGCTCAAGGCCCTTCGCGAATCCGACCGCGTCGCCTTCGTGTGGATGGTGCTGCTCGACTTCTCGGGGCCGCAGCTGCAGGACCTCTACCCGGACAGGAAGCCCGACGCGATCCGCAAGCTCAAGGAGCGCGCGACGGCCGCGTTCTTCGAGGAGTGGCAGCGGCGCGGCGGGACGAAGGCCGAGGCCGTGCTGTCGGCGCTGGGGCCCGCCATGTCTGAGCGGCTCGACCCGGAGAAGATCAAGGACCCCGCGGCGCGGGCGGCGTACCGCGCGTGGCTGACGGGCGACCTGGCGGCGGCGGCGAAGGCGTCGGGACTCGGGCTGGAAGAGACGCGGGCGCTTCTGCTCTCGGCGGCGCACGACCTGTACCGGCAGGCGACGCTGCGCGGGCGTGGCAAGGTCCTCGCGCAGGTGCTCGACATCGGCGGTGCGGCGGAGGATCCGCTGCTCGCGCGGGCGCGGCGGACGATCGCCCTCGTGCGCGCGGCGTTCGGCGTGGCGCCGCTCGAGGCGGCGTTCACGACGCTCGGAGCGTTCGTGCAGGCGCGGCTGCGGACGGCCGACGAGTGCGAGTCGGCGCGCAAGGCGCTGCGCCTCACGCCGTCGCAGTTCCGCCGGTTGCTCTCCGACGAGTTGAAACCGGACGCGGCGCTGCTGAAACGGCTGGCCGAGGTCCTCGAAGTTCCGGCGCAGACGCTGAAGGCGCTGCCCGCCACGCCGCTCGGCGGCCCCGACGTCGTGACGCGGGGCGCGGAGGGGCTGGACCGCGACCGGGTTCGCGAGCGGGCGATGCAGTGGATCCGCGGCCGGCGCGCATGAGCGCGGTCGAGGAGACGCTCGCGGAGGCGGACCAGCGGCTCGCGGGCGGCGACGTGCTCGGGGCGCGGCGGGCGTTCTACCGGGCGCGCGATCTCTCGGGGCGCGACCCCGCGGTGATGCGGGACATCGGCCACCGCTGGCGCCTCGCGGGCTGGAATGCCACGATCGCGCGGCGCGACCCGGAGGCC
The DNA here is from genome assembly GCA_020849035.1 of Planctomycetia bacterium. Lineage (GTDB taxonomy): Bacteria > Planctomycetota > MHYJ01 > WSZJ01 > WSZJ01 > WSZJ01. The sequence continues at coordinate 60,034 of JADLHC010000130.1, read as the reverse complement.
GGCGGCGCGATGTTCCAGAACGCCTGCGCCATCTACCGCTCCCTCGGCGGCGACCCCGCGCTCTGGGAGGCCCTGCGCGGCGTCGCCATGACCTGCGGCATGCTCGGCGACCACGAGACCGCCCTTCGCCTCTGCGACGAGGCCGAGGCCGCCGCCCCCGACGACCACGCGCGCGCCAAGGTCTGGAACACGCGCGGCGTCAGCTGCAGCTACCTCGGCCGCCACGCCGAGGCGCGCCGATGGGCCGAGCGCGCGCTCCGCGCCACCGACGATCCGAAAGCGGCCGCCACCGCGCGCCAGACGATCGGCATCGCGCTCCTCCGCGAGGGCCGCCCGCGAAAGGCCCTTCCCCTCCTCAAGGACCCCGTGAACGTCGCGTGGGCGAATCTCGAGCTCCGCGACTACCGCGCGGTGCTCACGCTCGATCCCGGGAACCGGCCGAGGGCCTTTGCGTACCGGGCGCGGGCGTGGCTGGGGCTGGGGAAGCGCGACGAGGCGCGGCGGGAGCTGAGGCGGGGGGAGCGGGCGATCGAGGAGGGGCGGGGAGGGCGGGACCTGGACGAGGGGCGGGCGGCGTTCGCGGGCGCGGCGCACGGCGTGCACGAGATGCGGGTGGCGCTGGAAGCGGAGGCCGGGCGGTGGGCGGGGGCGTTCCGCGCGGCGGAAGCGGCGCGGGCGCGGGCGTTTCTCGACTTCGTCGCGGCGCCGCGGCCGCGCGACCTGTCGCACCTCGCGCCGTCGGAGCGCGCGCGGTTCGAGACGCTGCGCGCGGAAATCGAGCGGCTGCAGCGCGAGGGCCGCGACCCCGGGCGCCTCCGCCGGCTCGAGGACGACGAGCGCCTCGCGCTGCGCCGCTACGAAAAGGAGCGCCTCGCGCAGGCCCGCGTCCAGCCGCGCGCGCCGCTCGCCGCCGCGCAGGTGCGCGCCGCGCTGCGCCCGGCGGAGGCCCTCGTCCAGTACCAGCGCGTGGGCGACGACCTCCTCGCCTTCGTCTTCACCCGCGGCAGCTTCCGCGCCGTACGCCTGCCCGCCGCCGAAGCCCTCGAGGCCGCGCACGACCTCAACCGCGTCCTCGCCCTCGCGCGCCGCGAAGAACGCGCCGGCCGAAGCGCCGTCGCCGACTGGCACTTCGCCCTCCTCGGCGACGCGCTTCTCGCGCCCCTGGAGCTGGACGGCCTCTCGCGCCTCGTCGTCGTCCCTGACGATGCCCTCCACGTCGTCCCCTTCCCCGCCCTGCGCCTCCGCGGCCGCCCCGCCGCCGCTTCTCTCGACGTCGTCACCGCCCCTTCCGCCAGCGTCTTCGCCACGCTCCGGTCACGGCAGCGGGCGTTCGACGCGAAGCGCGCGCGGTGCCTGTTCGTGGAGGACCCGACGGGCTCGCTCCCGAACGCGGCGGGCGAACGGGAGGCCGTGGCGCGCGTCTTCGGACAGCGCCTGACGGTCCTCGAGGCCGGCGCGGCCACTCGCGACGCCGTGATGCGCGCCGCTCCGGGACACGACGTCCTTCACTTCGCCACGCACGCGGTCTGGCGCCCGGACCGGCCCGAGTTGTCGCACCTGCAGCTCGCGAAGGGCGACCGCCTCACGGCGAGCGACCTCGCCGCGCTGGACCTCTCCCGAACGCGCGCTGCCGTCCTGTCCGCCTGCGACTCCGCCCGCGGCGACTGGACCCGCGCCGAGGAGATGGTCGGCCTCCCGCGCGCCTTCCTCAGGGCCGGCGCCGCTTCCGTCGTCGCCACGCTCTGGCCGCTCGAGGACCACGCGACCCTCCGGGACTTCATGGCCGCCTACTACACCGGCGGCTTCTCCGCTTCCGCCGCCCAGCGCAGCGCCCTCGCCGCCGGAGCGCCGGCCAGCGTGTGGGCGGCGTGGGCGCAGCTTGGGGGCTGAGCAGGCCGCCGCCTGGAGGCCCGTCGATGCACGAAGGAGCCGACCGGCTGTCGCTGTGCCGTCAACGCGGCATGCCGCGTCCGATGCGTCCCGGGCCGCTCATTTCCCCTTCATCCTCCCCCCTGGCCGCTCCGACAGCATCTTCTCCACGAACGCATCCTTGATCCGGTCGAGCGGCTCGAATGGCGACTCGAAGAGCACCGTGACCCCGAATGGGGCGAGGACCGGCTCGATCGCGCGGTGGAGGTCCGGCGTGTCGGCGATGATCACCTCGGGGAGAGGCACGTCGCGTCCGGCGCCGCCGGCCTGGAGGCCCGAGAAGGCGCGCAGGAGGCGGTGGACCGAATCGCGGACGGCCGACGGTCCGAGCATCGGGCAGGCGTCGAGGACCAGCCCCTCCTGCGAGGCCACGATCAACAGGCGGACCGGATCGTCCTGGACGGTCATGGGGACGAGCGCGAGAGAGACCGCGACTTCGCCTGTCGCGCGGCGCAGCCGGAGGCGTGCCCGGACGTCCTCGGGGACCTCGATCGCCGGCGTCTCCGGTTCGAGGCGCTTCTCCGAAACCCTCCACGGCTCCGCGTCGAGGATTTCGCCGCCGGGATCCGCCGGAAGTGTGAAGGCGGGGATCTCAAGCGCTCCCGCCTTGCCCGCGGGGACCATGCGCCCGGCGGCGATCAGCCGCGGGATCGCGAGGGCCAGCGCTTCGAGGAAAAGCGCGTGCGCGTTGTCGGGCGCCTCCTGCATGCGGCCGGCGGGCTTGCGCCACACGCTCGGGTACAGCGTGCGCTTTCCCGCGCGGATCGGGGCGAGCAACGTCGGGTCCTTGCGCCCGCGCCAGGCCGGGTCGGGGCCGCGCTCGAAAGTGAGCGAGAGGAGATCGGAAGACAGGGCCATTTCGTCGGGGCCGGTTGCGCCGGCGACGAAGCGCGCCGCCTGCTCGAATCCGCCGTCACCCATCCAGATCGACAGGCCGAAGGTCTGGCCGGCGGAGCCGATCACGGAGACGCAGGCCCGGAGGCCGGTAGGCGGGTGGACGAAGCCGAAGAAATCCTCGCCCTCGAGCGTCTCCCAGGGCTTCGCGTCGTAAAGCGTCTGCGCGGCGGCGGCGACGGCGTCCTTGCGTTCGCGGTTCACGGGGGAATGAAAGGGAGAACTGCGGCGCGCGTCAAAGGAACGAGCGCGGGACGTCACCTCTCCGCGTTCCTCCTCACCCGCAGCCGGGCCGTCGCGATCATCGTCCCGCTTTGCTGCGCCTGGACCTGCGCGATGTCGCGGACGGAGGCGGGCAGCGCGTCCAGCGTCAGCACGGGCCCCTTCAGCGCGATGCGCGCGGGGTCTGCGACGGACATCACCTGTCCGTTCGCGATCTCGACGGTCCCCGAGAGCGACCAGTCGCCGGGCGACTTCGCGCCTTCGAGCGTGACGCGGAGCACGCGGGTTTCGCCCGGCTGCGCGTCCGGCTGGTCCCATGCGATTCTCGGCGCGACGGCCTCGATCGACGTTGTCTTTGATGCCCCACCCTGGATCACGGTGACGTCGCAGGCGCCGGGCTCCGCAAGCGGTGCGGAGAAGACGCAGGTGGAGCCGGACACGACGACCGGAACGGGCGCCTCGAGCGTCTTCTGGGTGTGGTTCTTGAGGGACACGGTCGCGGGCCCCTGACCGGGCGTCGGCGCGGCGCCGTAGAAACCGCGGGTCGTCTGGTCCAGGAATGCAGGAGAGGGGGACGGCGTCTCGCGGAGCAGGATCGTCAGCGTCTGCCCGCCGGCCGAAACGACGAGCGACACGCCGGCCGCGGGAAGATCCGGGACCGTCCAGTCCCCGGGGGGAATCCTCTTCCCGTCGCAGGTCCCACCCTTCGGCAACTGCACCGTCTCCCCGGGCCGCACCTGCACGGTCGCCGTGTCGGGAGGTCCCCCGTTCGGGCCGCGCCCGGACTCGACGGGCTTCGGCTCGGGCTCCACGCCCGGATCGCCGGGGGAGCCCGGATCCCCTGTCGTCACCGTCCCCGCCGGGACCGCGACCTCGAGCAGGTCCGCCACCGCGTTCAGCACGTTCCCGAACGCGTCCTGCGGCTTCTCCCACATGATCGCGAACGTGTCCACTCCCTCGATCGGATACCAGTCCGGCCGAAGCGGAATCGGCTCCTCGTTCACGGCCGTCATCAGGCAGTCCGCCACCCGCAGGACCTTCCCGCCGATCTGCCGCTCCTCGTTGTCCCAGTAACCGACGGCATCGCCGCGCCAGACCGGCTTGAGCCGCCACCGCCCCAGCACGCTGTCCCCCTTCACGTCCAGCTGCCTCGCCCACACGACCGGCGGCGCGCCCTTCCCCGCCCCGCCCGGCCCGACGTCCGCCCCCGAATGGTCCGTCCGGAACGTCGCGATCAGCGCACCCGGCGGAATGAACGCCTTCCCGTCCGCGACCACCGGCGCCGCCGTCGCCCCGATCTTCACCGTCGATACCCAGATCGGGTTCGCCAGGCAGCGCCGCTGCTCCACGTCGAACAGCGCCCGGTCCTCCTCCGCCGTGTAGCCGGCCACGAGAAGCGCCTGCGGCTCCCCCGGGCCGAGGGCGCTTCCGAGAAGCGCGAACTGCGTGTCCGCGTGCTCCGCGCAGGGCGCGGTGACGGCAGGTTCGAGGAACGGCAGCGGCATGCCGCGCGTCGCGCGGGGGACGCGGTCCTGCGACGCGGTCACGCGGTAGCACTCGATGCGGCGGACCGGCCCGCGCAGCCCTCGATCGCCGGCCGCGCGCCAGCGCAGGACCATGTCCGGGCAGCCCCGACGCGCGAGCGCCGTCCGCGCGCCGTCGAAGTCCCCGCCGCCGCCGATCTCGCCGTCCCGGTTGATCCCCTGGCTCGCCGCGCGCCAGCTGTCGTGCCAGAGCAGCGCCAGCGAGTCGAATTTCACGTCCGTGTCCAGCTCCGGCCAGACCACCGGCCCGTCGGTGCACACGACGCGCCCCGCCAGCACCTCGTCCAGCGACTCCTTCTCCGCGTACACCCGCGCCGCCCCGTAGTGCGACGTGTGCGTCTCCGTGCCGTGGCCGTGCCCGAGCAGGGCAAAGATCGCTTCGAAACGCGGCTCCGTCAGCATCGAGGCGCCGACGCCCGTCGTGAAGTTGAAGCTGCCATGCGCGTCGCTTCCCGCGTAGTGGAACAGCTTCCGCAGCAGGAGCCGCGTCGCCCCGTCCTCGCGCCGCAGGTCGGGCTCGAACGACCAGCGCAACCCCGGCTGCACGAGCTCTTTCAGGTAGTAGTGGACGCCGAAGCCCAGCTCGTCGAACCACTTCGGCTGCGGCTTCAGCACGCCGGTCCGCCAGATGTTGAGCATCGTGAGGTCGTTCGGGCTGTCGAGGGCGGTCGCGTAGAAGTGAGGCTCGTTCCAGAGCTGCACGCCGCGAAACGGGAACCGGTGCGGATAACGCGCGGCGTTGCGGTGGATCCCGGCCAGGTTCGCGGCGCGCTTGAGCTCGCCCTCGAGCCACGCCAGGTCGCCGGGACCGAGGGGAAGCCCCTCCTGGATCCAGGGGGTTCCCCGAGCCTCGCGATCCCCTGTCGAGGTCGAGCGCGCGACGTCGTCGGCGTGGCGGAAGGACTTCGTCCCGAGGAACGGGTGGGCGGCGACGTAGGCGGCATCGTCGCGTGCCATGCGGTCCTCCGTCGCGACGACGTCCCACGGGTTCTTCTCCGGCCGGTGTTCGGCGGACTCGAGCACCGCGTCGATCTGGTCCAGCAACGCCCGCAGGTCCGCCTGGGAAGTGTCCCCCCACATGTCGCAGAACCTGCGGATCAGGGACGGATCGATGTCCCGCCGCGTGTGCTGGTCCAGGACGGACTTCAGGCACTCCTGCAGGCCGTCCCGGACCTCGGCGCTCTGCTGCTCCGTCACGCCGGCGCCGTACTTGAGCAGGTGAAGCAGCTTCGCGATGACCCACGTCGGCGGTTTCAGCCTCTTCGTCTTCGGGTGCCAGCCGAGGTAGTCCATGGCGCGATCCGTCAGCGCCACGGCTTCGAGCGTGTCCCGGATCGCCGCCAGCATGCCGCGCATGCCGCGGCCGCCGTGCCACGGGCCTTCCATCGGCTCCGCGCCGTAGACGAGGGCGTGCATCGCGCCCGTGGCCGCGAACGGCTTGGCCATCGAGAGCTCCTGGTTGTCGCAGCGTCCGAACGACTCGCGCAGGACGCCGATCTCGTTCCCGCCGAATCTCCCGCCCCACGGCGCAGCCGTGGGCTCGTCCGTGTCGGAGAGAAAACAGTTGTGGTCGGTCGTGATGAGCACGTCTTCGCCGAGCTGCAAGTTCCATCGCGCGGCGAACGCCTGGCCCGCCGGATGAACGCGGAGCAGAACCGTCAGCAGATCCTCGTCGTCGATCAACCCCATCGCATGGGCGCTCCGCGCGATCATCCACGGCGGCCCGCCGAAGGCCAGCCGGGGCTCCACGGCGTCGCGCGAGAACTCCGCCGCCGTGTGGACGTGCACGTCGTAGTAGTGCCCCCTGTCATCCAGCCTCGGGGGATCCACGTTAAACGTGACGCGGAGGACGGTTTCCTGCCAGAGTTCCTGGTCCTGTTCCTCGGTCCGTTCGTCGTAGCCGCGGCGCTTCGAGTTGGTGACGCTGGGGTGCTTCGCGAGGGAGAAGTAATGGACCGCAACCCTGAAGTACTCATCCCTGACCCGGTCATAGTCCTGCTGCGCGAAGTACTCGACGTCTTCGCGTGGAACGACAATGACCGCATGCCAGCCATCATGGCGCTTCCAGCCGAGGAACTGGTCACGGCCTACTTTCGTTCCGCACCAGTTCTCCACACGGGCCGACCGACCTCGATTCCAGAATGTGACTGGACCACTGAGCACGGAAGATCCGAGTTCCTGGTGGGCCCGGAACAGGCATCGCCCGGTTGGGACGTGCGGATCGAACCTGGGCTGCGGTACGTGGGTGGCTGCCTGAGGACCGCTCAGCAGGTCAATCATCACATCGGACAACCAGAGGCCGGAGCCTGCATACAACTCCCCGGTGTCCCCATCCTCGTAAAGGAACCGCTCTGGGAGCTGCGCAGTGTGAATCTCGGGAGTGAACAGCATGATGGGAAGGGTGGAGCGCGCCGTAGAGATGCTAGCCGGCGCATCCACGATGATCTCCTTCAATCCCCATACGTCGGCGTACTGCGGTGAGTAAGTAGTTCGGGAGACATCGAGCAGGACAGTTACGTTCCCGAAGGACTCGCCTTCTTCAACGGTCTTCACGACGACGGCGACGCCCTTCTTGCCGCCACCCGGCTTGCCTATGACCATGGGCAACCGAACCCACCGCGACTCGAACGGATTCAAACGGAGTTGCAGCCTGGCATCCGGTTCCGCAACGGCGACGGAGATTGCCGTCTCGAGAGCGCGATCGTTCGGATTCGAGGCGAGCCCGTGCAGGACCAACTCGTCCGAATCGGCACGCATCCCCTCAAGCCAGACAAGCCCACATCCTGCCGCGTTGTCGCGAGGATCCACCGCGAGCTTCGCGATCAACCGGTTGTTCGCGAGGCTGGCCGCTTTGTCCTCGAAGACCTCGACTTCACTCAAGAACTTGCCTTGCTTTAGTCCTGGAACAGGGATCCGGACCGTGCAACCTTCGCCCGGTAGCAACTCACTGATGGGGACCTTCACCTCGACATTCTCCGAGGCAATCCGGAAGGTGACGCTTCCCGCGCCGGGGGCAGCCCCCACGTTCCGAACCTCCACTCGTGCACGAAAGGCCTGATCGGGCTTCGGCCAGGGTTCCGGCTCTATCCAGAGCACGGCGAGATCCGACTTCTCCTTCGGCGGCGACTTCGTCGCATCATCGAGTATCTCCGCATCGACATGGCGCGCGGGGCAGTGCGCATAGGCGTTACCGGCATAGTCCGGCGACCCCGACAGCGTCAGCACGTCCCGCACGCGCTGGGCGCTCCAGCTCCGGTTCGCGGCGATGAGCTTCGCGGCGAGGCCGGCGGCACGCGCGCAGGCGACGCTCGTGCCCTGCAGCGACGCGTAGCCGTCTCCGGGGGCGAGGACCTTCGCGAAGATCGGGCCCATGAGCTCCGTCTTGCCGGACCAGTTCGCGTAGTCGGCGCGGTAGTACCACTGCATCTCGCGCCCGGCGAACGTCTCCGTCCGCGCTTCCCGCTCGCCGGTGCAGGAAATGGCCCAGGGGTGGGCGGCCGGGTAGAAGTCGTGCGTCGCAGGCGTCCCGATCCCCGCCGCGGCGAGCACCAGCACGCCCTTCTCCTTCGCCAGCGCCATCCCGGACTCCAGGGCGTCGGTCGTGAACGAGCCGCCCATCGGGATGCAGACGACGTGGGCGCCGCGTTTCACGGCTTCGGTCACGGCCAGGCCGACGGCGGTCGGCAGCGCCTCCGCGCCCAGGTCGCCGGTCACCTTGATCGGGAGGATCTTCACCGGCTGCTTCGCACAGACGCCGTCGAACTGGTCGTCTTCGGCGTCGGCGCAGACGAGACCCGCGACGGCCGTGCCGTGGCCGATCGCGTCCTCCGTCGTGCCGGGGACGGGGGCGAGCGAGACGCCCTCGAGGACCTTGCCCTTCAGCGCCGGGTGCGTCGCGTCCACGCCGGTGTCGATCACGGCGACGACGATGTCGCCTTCGATCGGAGTTGCGCGGGGCGCCCATGCAGCGGGAGTCGCGGGCGGGGGATCGCGCGGCGGCGGGTCGCCCTGGGGCGGCTGTTGCGGCACAGCTGGCCGCGGCGGCACGGGCGGCTTGCCGCAGGCCGTGAAGAACAGCGCGAGCAGGCACGCGATCACGGTCGAGCTCTTCATCAGCGTACTTTCCTCCCGGGGAACGGCGGGGTGAGCCTGGGGACGAACTCGGCGGGGCCGAAATCGAGAAGGGCTGCGGCGCGCGCGACTTGCCGGCGGCCGGAGGTGACGGACAGCACGAAGGGCGACTCCATGGGATCGGCGCCGCCAGGCACGTCGAAGGGAATCTCCACGTCCGCGAACCCCGCCCCCGGGACCGTGGCGCGCGCGGTCCCGCCGGCCTCGCCGACGCCCGCGGATACGTCGACCTCGAGCGGCTCCTCGAGGGCGTTCCAGAGGCGGGCGGAAGCGACGACCCGCGGCGATCCGGCGCGGCGACCGAGGAGGCGCAGACCGTGGACCTCGACGCCGCCCTGTTCCGGCGGGTGGCAGATCACGCGAGTCACGTTGTTCCCGGGGTTGATGTCCTCCGGGGCGACGAGCCGGACGAGCGCGACCTCGTTGAACGGCACGTCCAGCAGACGGAAGACGACGGCCCGGCGGCCGCCTGGCTGAATCGGTTCGAGATCCTCGGAGAGCAGGTCGCGGTCGCCCGGCGGCTGGAACTCGACCCGCCCGGCGAGGGGCGCGCCGCCGAGATTGGCGACCTCGACCAGGACCTGCAGGCACTTCTGCGGACCGTGCGCGCGGCGGACGGTGGCGATGTACAGGTCCCCGGCGGGACCGTCTCGCCTGCGCGACCAGGCCGTCACGCCCTCGCGGCTGGCCCTTCGCAGCCGCTCGGTGGCCTGCTCGCGGATCCCCTCGGGAAGCGGGCCGGCGGTCACGAGGATTTCTCGGGCTCGGGCGGCGTCGAGGTCCGGGCGGGCCGCGCGAAGGAGCGCGGCGAGCGCCGCGGCGCGGGCGCAGGCGACAGAGGTGCCGCGAATCGTCTCCGGTGCACCCTTGACGGCGATCGGGATCGCGCGGCCGTCGACCATGAGTTCGGTCTTGCCCGTCGCGGCGCTTCCGGCCGGGACACGTTCGGCGCGCGCGCCGCGGGCTGCGACGCCACGACCGCGGGGAAGGAGCAGCGGGCCCACTTCCGAGTCGGTGCAGGACACGACCCACGGGTGAGCCGCGGGCTGAAGGTCGAACCCTCCGAACTCGGGGGAGACCGGCCCCGCCGCGGAGACGACGAGGATCCCGGCCTCGCGGGCGCGATCGAGTGCGGCGTCGATCTCGGCGGTTGACTCTGGGGATGCGAGCGGGATGCAGATCACGGCGACCTTGCGCTCGACGGCGGCGTCGATGCCGGCGGCCAGCGCGGCCGGCGCGACGACTTCGCCGTCCGTCACCTTGATCGGCAGGAGGCTCACAGCCTCGTCCGCCGCCCAGCCCCGCACTTCGGGCCGGTCCGACCGCCCCACGATGAGGCCGGCCATCACAGTCCCGTGCCCGGACGCGTCGGCCATGGCTTTCCCGGGGTTGAGCACATCGACGCCGGCAACGAGGGCGCCTTGAAGGGCCGGATGGGAAGGGTCCACGCCGGAGTCAACGAGGGCGACGGTCACCGGGGACGACGCGTCTTCGGCACACGCGCCGAGAGCGGCGATCGCGACGAAGCAAGGACGGAGGACCGCACACAAGTTCTTCACGGGCCACTACCCTGAAAATGGAAACCCGGATCCCTCGAGCCGGGGTGGAGCATCCTCTCCCCGGGCCGTGTCTGTGGCAAGGAAATGACGGAAGGTGGCGATCTAGGGGGATCCGGAGAGCGGGTCGCTGGGAACTCGAGTGGTCCTGCCCTTCGCGGCTGGCGGTCACGGGCTCGGAACTTCCACACGAGCAATCACGCCGGCGGTGCGAGCGCGGAAGATGGTGTTTCATTTTCGAGACAAGTTCCCAAATTTAGCTTGACTTTCCACTAACATAAGCGATACTGAATACGAACATTCGATCCGCCTCCCGAGGCGGCCCTGCGCCGCTTCGGTCCCGCGCGGCGGGCGATCCGGGTCTCGCACGGCGAGCCCGCGCCCCCCTGTCCCTCACCGCGCCTGGAGGATGGATGCCTTCTCCACCGGAGTACAGGCCGCCATTGGATGGCTACCTGCCCCTGCTCGCCGAGTTGAAGAGCAAGGTCTATTCCGCCCAAACGCGCGCTGCGACCGCAGTCAATCGCGAGCTGGTCTTGCTTTACTGGCAAATCGGTCGCTCCATCCTCCGCGCCCAGAAAGAACAAGGTTGGGGGGCAGGAGTTGTCGACCGCCTTGCCCAGGACCTCACCGGCGAGTTCCCCGCGATGCGCGGCTTCTCTCGCGCGAATCTCATGCACATGCGCGCTTTCGCCGCGGCCTGGCCCGCGGAGGAAAATGTCCAACAGGGTGTTGGACAATTGCCCTGGGGCCCTAACCTCTTGCTGCTGCGCGCCTTGAAGCAATCCGACCTCCGCGCCTGGTATGCGCGAAAGGCGGTGGCCCACGGCTGGTCCCGTGCCGTACTGGACCTTCAAATCGAGTCCGGACTGCACGAGCGCGAAGGCCGCACCTCGAACAACTTCTCCCGCATACTTCCGCCCGAGAAGTCCGACCTCGCGGCCTCGATCCTCAAGGATCCCTACAACTTCGATTTCCTCACCCTTTCCGGCGACGCGGCCGAGCGCGACCTGGAGCAGGGACTGGTGGACCACGTCCAGCAGACGCTGCTGGAGCTGGGGACGGGGTTCGCCCTCGTCGGCCGCCAGGTCCGGCTCGACGTCGGAGGCGACGAGTTCTGGCTGGACCTCCTCTTCTACCACCTCGACCTGCGCTGCTTCGTCGTCGTGGATTTGAAGGCGCGCGCGTTCCGTCCCGAGTTCGCGGGCAAGCTCAACTTCTACCTCTCCGCGGTGGACGACCGGTTCCGCAGGCCGGGGGACGGCCCGACGTTGGGCCTCCTCTTGGCCCGGGGCCGCAACGGCGCCGTCGTCGAGTGCGCCCTGCGGGACATCGTCAAGCCGATCGCCGTCGCGGACTGGACAGCCCGGCTTCTCGAGACCATGCCCGAGCGGCTGAAGGCGGCGCTTCCCGAACGGGAGGGGGACGGCTGATCGCCCGGGTAGACTCGGGCGGTGGCCGACGAACCGGAGACGCCAGGACCGCCCTTCGCGGAGGTCGCGTACGCCTTCCGGCATGCGATGGCACGCGAAGCCGTCTACCAGCTCCAGCTTCCGGGCGACCGCGAGAGGCTGCACGGGCTGGCGCTGGAGGCGATCGAGCGGGGATTCGGGGGCCGGCCGGCGGCGGAGGGCGGACATGCGTCGGATGCGGTGGCGGAGGAGCTGGCGGCCCACGCCGCGGGGGCGGGACAGGACGGGGTGCGGAGGCTCTACCTGGCGCGGGCGGCCCGGCATGCGGCGGCGATGTACCGGGACGAAGCTGCGGAGCGGCTCTGGCGGGCGCATGCGGAGCTGTGCGAGGGCGTGCAGAGGGCGGACTCGACCGCGGAGGCCGCGACTGCCGCGGCACACGCCGGGCGCCCTCGCGCCGCGGTCGAACTGTGGGAAGACGCTATCGCCCTCTTCCGCGCCGGCGGAGTCCGGCACCGCGAGGCCGGCGCCGTCACGCAGCTCGGCTTCGTGCTGCTGGAACTCGGCGACGTCGAGGGCGCGCGGCGGCGGTTCGACGAGGCCCTCGCCCTCCAGCGCGCCGACGGCGACCGGCTCGCGGCGACCGCCTCGCAGAACGGACAGGCCGTCCTCCTGCGCATGACGGGGCGGGTCCGGGAAGCGGAGGCGATTCTGCGGGAAGTGCTGGCGACGCACGGGGAGCTGGGGGACCGCGAAAACGAGGCGAAGGCGCTGGCGAATCTCTCCGGGCTGCTGCAGGAGAGCGGCCGGACGGACCAGGCGGTGGAGGCGGCGACGAAGGCGCTCGACGCGTTCGTCGAGCGCGGAGACCGCCGGTCGGCGGGGATCGCGTGGGGGAATCTCGCCGTCATGCACAGCACCGCGGATCGCCGGACCGACGCCGAGCGCGCCTTCGAGGCGGCCCTCGCGATCCACCGCGAGACCGGCAACCGCCGCTCGGAGGCCACGACGCTCATGAACTTCGGCGCGCACCTCATGAACACGGATCGCCCGGCCGAGTCGGAACGCCTGCTCGTCGCGGCCATCGCGCTTCATCGCGAGGTGGACAACGGCCGCATGCTGGGCGCGGCGTTGGGGAACCTGGGGAGTCTCCTCCTGGAGCGCGGCGAAAGGGCGCGCGGCCTCGCAGCGGTGGAGGAAGCCCTCGCCACTCACCGGCGCTTCCAGAATCGCCGGTCCGAGGGGATCGTCCTGTGCGAACGCGCCGTGTTCCACGTGCGCGAGGGCCGCCTCGACGAAGCGCGGGCCGACTGGCGGCGGGGGACGGATCTGTTGCGGGAGGTGGGGGACAGCGGGAGTCTGGTCCGGAAGCGGGAGACGATGGCGAAGGCGTGCGCGGACGCCGGCGTCGAGCCCTTCGACGGGGCCGGTTAGACTCGCGTGGTGCACGCGGAGCAGTCCTGCCTCTTTCGCCACGCGGTCCTGCGGGACGCCGCGTACCAGCTTCAGTTGCCGGGCGACCGGGCGCGGCTGCACGGCGCGGCGTTCGCGGCGATCGAAGCGCTGCACGGCGGGCTTCCCCCGGGGATCGGACCTCACGAGATCGACGCGTTCGCGGAGGAGCTGGCGGACCACGCGCGGGGGGCGGCGGGCGGGGGCGACGTGGCGCGATGGGGAGAGGCCGAGCGTGGGGCGCTCCGCCGGGCGGCGGCGTTCGAAGAGCGGTCGTGGCGGCTCGGCGCGGCGATCCGGCTGTGGAAGAGGCTGGCGGCGGGAAGCGAAGGGGCCCGGAAGGGCGAGGCGCTCCGGGGCGCCGCGCAGGCTCTCTGGCGCAGCGGCCAGGTCCGGGAAGCGGAGCGGCTGCTCCTCGAGGCGATCCCGCTCCTGGCCTCGGGGGGACACGCGAGGGAGGCGACGGCCACGAGGGGGAATCTCGCCAGCCTGCTCTTCGAAACGGGACGCCCCTCCGAGGCGGAACGTTTGCAGAAGGAGGTCGTCGCTGCTCTCGAGGCCGCCGGGGACTCGCGCCTGCTCGGGCGCGCGATGACCGTCCTGGGCAACCTGCACCGAGAGACGGGAAGGGCGGCGAGCGCCGCGCGCCTGCTCGAAGAGGCGCTGGCGCTGCTGAGGCAGGCGGGCGACGCGGAGGGCGAAGGGATCGCGCTGGGTCATCTCGGCGCCCTCCTTCGCGAGGGCGGAAAGCACGCGGAGGCGGAAGCCGCCGCCGAACAGGCCCTCGCCCTTCACCGCGCGACGGGGAACCGCCTTCACGAAGGCGTGGCCATCGGCGCGCTGGCGCTCGTCCGGCGCATGGCGGGGAGGCTTGCTGAGGCGGAGGCGGCGCACCGGGAAGCGCTCGCGATCCACCGTGAGATCGGGAACCGCCGGTCGGAGGGGATCTCGCTCGGGCATCTCGCGAACGTGCTGCAGGACCTGGGCCGGCTTGCGGAGGCGGAACGGGCGTTCGCGGAGGCGCTCGCGGTGCACCGGGAGGTCGGGAACCGGCGGTCCGAGGGGATCGAGCTCGGCAATCTCGGGTTGCTGCTTCTCGAAACGGGGCGCCCGGCGGCCGCGGAGGCGGCGCTGCGCGAGGCGCTGGGGATTCACCGCGACATGCGGAACCGGCGGTTCGAGGGAGGCGCGCAGTGCGACCTTGCCTGCGTGCTGGCGGCCCAGGGGCGGCGGGGAGAGGCGCGGGAGGCGTGGCGGGCCGGCGAGTCGGTCCTCCGCGAGTCCGGCACGCCGAAGGACCTTGAGTTCAAGCGCGGGAACATGCGCGAGGCCTGCGCGCGTGCCGGCGTGGCGGAGATCGAGGGTTGATAGGTTGATGGGTTGAAGGGTTGAGGGGATCAGGGTTACGCATGGGAGCCCTCCGGACCGCATGGCGGCCCCCTCAACCTCTCAACCTATCAACCCTTCAACGCTTTTCCATCAGCCGCTTCCGGTGCTTCTCCACCAGCGCCTTGAACTCCGCGTCGTCCCGGAACTTGTCGAAGTCCACCTCGGTCTTGATGTAGTTCAGGATCGAGGGCTCCGTCGCGAGGTCGAGCGCATTCCCGAGGTGCTCGAGGAACTCCTTCTTCTTCCCGACCGACCCGAAGAACCACGCCATGTTCGTCTCGTAGAACTGCTCGTCCACCGGCGGCTTCTGCACCGTCTTGAACAACTCCCAGCCCTCGTCGTCGCGCTTCCCGCGGATCAGGTAGCCGGCGAGGATCAGGCGGGTGTTCCAGTCCTCGGGGTTGCGCTCCACGCTGTGCTTGAGGCAGCGGATCGCGTCGTCCAGCAGGTTCGCGTTCTTGTAGTAGATCGCCAGCAGCGTGTAGTCGTCCGCCTCCGGCTGGAACGTCGCCGCGAGCGCGAGGTCCTGCGTCGTCAGCGCCTCGTTGAACCGCCGCAGCGTGCGGTACGACGCCGCCATCTCCGTCAGCACCGCCGGAAGCGCCGACTTCGGCGCGTCGTGGAACGCCCGCCGCAGCACGTCGAGCGCCTCCTCGTTCCTGTCCGTCGCCTGCAGGTCGTTCGCGATCCCGACCAGCGACCGGGCGCGGATTTCCGGGCTCTTCGCCTCCTTCGCCAGCCGCTGGTACCCCTTCAGCGCCTCCGCGCGCTTCCCCAGCCCGTCGTAGAGCATCCCGAGGCGCTCCAGCGCGTACTCCTCGTTGGCGGGCCAGAGCTTGAGCGCAGCGTCGATCTGGGCCAGCGCCTCCGTGTGCTTCTCGAGCGAGACGAGGTGGCGGCCGGCGTAGGAGTGGAGCAGCGAAGCGAACTGCGCGGAGGACAGGGTCAGGCCGTGGCCGATCGCGGCGGCGTCCTCGTCGCTCCAGCTCCCCATCGAGCGGTAGTACGCGTCGGTCATCTCGACGCCGCGATTCGTCGTCTCGATGTTGATCCGCGTCTTCCCGTCGTCGAACCGCGCGAACGCGTGCCCCGGGACCGTGACCGCGTGGATCGGCAGCCCCAGGCGCTGGCCGATGACGGCGAAGAGCGTCGACGTCGACAGGCAGTTCCCCTGCCCGCGCAGGACGGAAGCCGCGAGCGTCGAGTCGCGCCAGTACTTGTTCGAGATGTAGCTGACCTTCCGGTCGAGCAGCAGGACCTCGTTCAGCCCCGCAACGACCTCCCGCGGCTCCTTCACACCCTCCAGCCGCTTCTTCGCCTTCGCCTCGAGCGCCGCCAGCGCTTCTTTCATCTTCGCAACGTCCACGTCCGGCTCCTGCACGGCCGCGAGCTTCAGGCAGGTGTCGGACAGGTCGACCTCCTCCGCGCGCGCGGCGAGCGCGGGAAGGAGCAGCAGGGCGGCGAACCGGCGAAGGAAGGGCGGCATGGGGACTCCTCGGCGTGGGTGAAGTGGGGATGGTAACGCCGGGGGTGGGGCGCGCCCAAGGCGGGAGATCAGGAGAGGTGCGGGGTGAGTTCGAAGCGCCTGCCGCAGCGGAAGGCGAGCAGGGACACGACGCGTGCCGGAGGGAAGAAGCTGACGTGGACAGCATATCCGGAGGTCTGCTCGTGCTTCGGGAGGAGCGTGAACTCCTCGAGCCACCGTTCGGTTTCTAGGAACTCCGGGGCCGAGACGCGCCGCGCCTTGACCTCCGCATCGACCTTCCACTCCATGACGGCGAGCGGGGCCGCGTTCGACCAGGCGCTGTCGAACGGGCGCGGCCAGATCACGAGGTCCTTGCAGACGTAGAGCTTCGCGGCGTCGCCTCTTGCGGGGATCTGGGGCACGGCGACCTCCACGCCGATCTGGCGCGGGTCGACGACCATCGGCTTCGTGGCCGCGAGCAACGCCCCGAAGGCGTAGAGGCTGACCGCTTCCCTTTCACGCCCCTGCCAGCCGTTGGAAACGACTTCCATGAGGAAGCTGCGCAACGAGGAGACGACGATCTGGTCGAGGTCGGTCATGGTGTTCCCTCCCGGGGAGTGAGGACGGCGCGGGGCCGGTGGCGGTGGCGATTCAGCACGGCAGTCGGGCAAGTTCGGAGCGGGCGGCCCACCAGACGGCGAGTGTCGGCTGGTGGAAGGCTGCGCAGCGGGACAGGCGTTCGCGCGCGGCGGCCGTGTCGCCGGCCACGGCTTTCACGGTCGCCGCGTGCCAGTACCCCTCGCACGCCGTGGACCGCGAGGCGTTTCCGTCCGCCGGATCCAGGCCCGTCAGCAGGTCCCGCTCGGTCACGGTGCCGCACAGGAACCCCGCGAGGCGCCAGGACCAGCCCGAGACGCTCCGGATGCCGCGGCGGGCGAAGTAGTCGCGCAGTTCCAGCACCGCGGGCTGTCTTTCGCCCAGGCGCATCCGCAGGGCGCAGACCTGGAGCCGCAGGGAATCCTCGCGGTGGGCCTCGAGCCCGATGCGGCTCATCGCACGGAGGTCGGCGAGTGCCACGCGCCAGTTCAGGAGGGCGACACAGGCGAAGGCGCGGCCCATGAGGGCGCCGAAGTGCTCGGGCTCGAATCTGAGCGTCTGGCTGAAGTCGGAGATGGCGCCTGCGAAGTCGCCCTGGTCCTGCCGATCGAGGCCGCAGTTATAGAAGGCAGCCGCGAGACCGGGATTGAGAACGTCGGTCTTGTTCGGGTCGCGCGGCGATTGGCCCGGCGTCCGGCCGGCTCCACGGTGGGGCATCTCGATGCATGCCGGCGGGCGGGGCTCGCGCCGTGACGACGGAGCCTGCGCCGCCCGCCGGTCCTCCCTCCAAAGATTCCCTCAGCATCGGCCTTTACGGCGGGAAGCGGATCCGGTGACGAAAATTCCGGACTACTCCCGGAAAAAGTCGCGCTCGGGGCCGGAAAGGCCTGCCCAGGACTCGGAGAGGAGCCGGCCGGCATCGGCGGGGGCCGCGGCGCGCAGGGTGCGAAGCGCCTCGCGGGCGTCCGGGGCGCGGCCGAGCCTGTGGAGCGCGACCGCGGCGAAGAACGCGGCCTCGGGGTGCTCTCGGGGCGAGGCCGACCCGGCGCGGCCGTAGAGCGCCAGCGCTTCCTCGGCCCGCCCCTTCGCCAGCAGGCCGTTGGCGTCGCCGAGGGGGTCGTCGTCGCCCGGCGACGCCGGGCGGAGGCCGGAGAGGAGGTCCGATGACTCGAACGCGAGGTTCCGGATCACCACGACCGTGGGCTGCTCGGTCGGCGCCGATTCGCCGCGGCGTCCGAACGGGCCGAACACGTAGGCGCCGGGGGTGAGCGGGCCGCGCGGGTGCAGGTCCAGGTCGTAGCGCGACCCGCCGCGCGAGAAGGTCGCGTGCAGAATGGGCACCGAAGGCGCGTACTCGATCTCGACGTCGAACCAGTCGCTTCCTGTCTCGAACCGGTTGTCCCGTTCGGGCGTGCTCTCCGACCACGACGGCTCGCAGTCCCAGAGCAGAGCCTGCTTCTCGCTCGGCGCGCTCGCCGTCGCCGAGAGGAAGCAGGCGACTCCGAGGCGGTCGCGCGCGCCGCGGAAGCCGACGATCGGGCTCGCCTCGAGGACGTGCGGCTCGATCTTCATGGACCACCGCGCGCGGAACGGCCCGCCCGTGAGCACGAACGGGAGCCCGCTGCAGGTCCGGTAGCCCTTGCCCACGAGGAACTCCAGGTCT
Organism: Planctomycetia bacterium; assembly: GCA_020849035.1. Taxonomy (GTDB): domain Bacteria; phylum Planctomycetota; class MHYJ01; order WSZJ01; family WSZJ01; genus WSZJ01. Next base: position 41,780 of record JADLHC010000130.1, on the reverse strand, counting down.
TCGCCCGCCGCGCGGACGAGGCAGGGGTTCTCGGCGCGGAGGCCCGGGGCGAAGGCCAGGCTCCGGACTTCGGCGCGCGGCACGAGGCGGGCGGACAGGTGCGCGGCCTGGAGTTCGAGCTCGCCCTGCCGCCGTTCGAGCGGATCGAGGTCGGGCCGCTCGCAGAGTTCCTGGAGCGTGGAGCAGAGACGCGGCCAGTCCCGGAGGCGGCGGAGGCAGGCCGCAAGGTGCCGGAGGGCTTCGGTGCGGGAGGAGCCGGCCGCGCGGCCGAGGAGGTCGGCGGCGTCGGCGAAGCGGCCCTGTTCCATGCGGGCAAGGCCGGCGCCAACCCAGTCGCCGATACGGGCGCAGGCGTCGGCGGCGCCGTCGAAGAGCCCGGCGGCGAGAAGGTCGCGGCCCGGCGCGAGGGCCGAGGCGGCGTCCCCTTCGACTCGGGCCGGATCGCCGTCCGCGACGGCTCCCCCCCAGCCATGGACGCGGATCAGCCCGCCGCCCCCCGCTGACCTCGTGGTCGCGAGCTCGAGGTCGCCGTCGCCGTCGAAATCGGCGGTGCCGAGGAAGACCTCGGGCTCCAGGGTGAGCGTGGCGACCGGCGCGCCGGGAGCGTCCACCGGGACCAGGTCGATCCGGGGCCTGTAGCCGCCCTCCACGACCCTCCGCGACTGGAGCACGACCATGTCGCGTCCCGCCACCCGCGCCGGGGCCGCCCGCTCGACCTCGGCCTCCCCGTCGATCGACATCCACAGGCGCGGCGCTTCGAGCCCGCCCTCCCGGCTGCACGTCACCTCGTAAAGCCCGGGCTCCAGCCGGTGAGCCGGCGAAAGCCGCCCGGCCGCGCGGGCATGGTCCTCCGGCCACCAGTTGGCGATGGCGAAGCGGCCGGGGGCCAGGAGAACGAGCGACCTCGCGTGGACGAGATCCGGCGACGTCGCCGACGCGGCGAGGAGTTTCGCCTCCGGCTGCCAGCGAGCACGCCACAGCCTCCACCCCTTCCAGCCCCCGAAGGAGACGAGCAAATCGCCCGGGGCAACGCCGGTCTCGCGGATATCGAAGACGTCGGAGCCGCCGCCGAAGGAATGCTCGAAGAGCTTCTGCGGAGACGGGCCGGAGAGGGACCAGACCTGGAGGGTGCGGTCCTCGTACTGGGTGCCGAAAACGAGCTCGCGTCTGCCGTCGCCGTCGAGGTCGACGGGAAGGGCGGCGACGACGCTCGACTTCAGGGGGATGTCAGCGACGGCCTCGAGGGCATGGTCGCGCCGGCGGAGGACGCGGAGTCCTCCGAAGGAGAGTTCGGGCCGCGGGGCGTCCCAGGTGGCGAGGATCTCGTCGGAGCCGTCGCCGTCGAGGTCGGCCGCGAAGGCGCGCACCCAAACGGCCGACGGTTGCGGCGCCGCGAGCCGTGACTCGAATGCGACGTCGAGGCCCGCGGAGCCAAACTGCAGCACCTGCAGGGCTCCGTCGCGGCCGAGCGCGACGAGGCGTGGAGGCGAGCCGCCGTGGAGCCGGGCCGCGACGACGTGCCCGGGGGGCAGCGCGAACTCGCGGACGGAGGCGAGATGCCGCAGGAGGTCGACCCGTTGCTCCGCCTCTTGCCTCCGGGAGGGATCGAGTCCCGGCCGCGCGACGAGCGCGGAGAACTCGCGAAAGGCCGTCGAGAGCTCGCCGAGCTGCATGCTTGCGCGCGCCGCGAAGAAGGCCGCGTCCGGAGCGCACTGGACGTCCGGGAACCGGGACACGACCGAGCGCCAGGCGCCGCGCGCGTGCGACAGCTCCCCTCGCGCCTCCCAGATCCGGCCGGCCAGGAACAGCGCCTCCGCGGCAGCGGCGCGTTCCCCCGGATCCGCGGACGCGGCGCCTGAGATCCAGGCCCTCGTGGTCTCGGCGTGAACCTCGTCCGCCTTCCCCAGCAGTTCCAGCGCCTGCGCGGCAACCGCATGCGCCTGCGCCACGGGGATCGCGGCGCCGTCCGCGGTCATGGAGGCGACCGCGAGCGCCTCGTCGCGCGCGGCGGCCGCCTCGCCGCGCGCGAGCCGCTCGCGCGCCCCGGCCAGCCTCCGGCGCGCATCGGACTCCCGCGCCGACCGGGCCGCCGCCTCCCGCGACCGCGCCAGCGCCTCCGAGGCCGGACGGAACGAGGCGGCCGTCACCACGAGGACGAGCGCCACCGCGCCGACGGCGACAGGCGCGCGGTGTCGCCGGATCGCCTTGCGCGCCCGGTACGCGATGCTCGCCGGCCGCGCCCGGATCGGATCGTGCCGCAGCCACCGGTCGAGTTCGTCCGCCACCTCCCCCACCGTCGAATACCGTCTCCCCGCTTCCTTCTCGAGGCACTTCGCAACGATCGTCTCCAGGTCCGGCTCCAGCGTCGCGTCCAGTTCCCTCAGCCGCGGCGGATCGTCCTGGCGGACCTTCAGCAGCACGTCCAGGCTGCTCTTCCCCTCGAACGGCGGCCGCCCGGTGAGGAGGTCGAAGAGCGTCGCGCCGAGCGAGTACACGTCCGAGCGCGCGTCGGCGGGGTCCCCTGCGGCCTGCTCGGGGCTCATGTAGGCGGGCGTGCCGAGAATGATCCCGGTCACCGAGAACCCCGAGGGGGTGGAGACGACGCGGGCCAGCCCGAAGTCCATGACCCACACATGCGCCCCGGCGGGACCACGCTCCACCATCAGGTTGTCGGGCTTCAGGTCCCGGTGGACGATCCCGCGATCATTCGCGTGCGCCACGGCCCGCGCCGCGTCCCGGACCAGGGCCACAACCTCCGCCCGGTCCCCTCGCGGCCATCCCCTCATCGTCCGCCCCTCGATGAGGCGCATCGCGATGAAGTGCCGTCCGCCCTCTTCCCCGACCTCGAACACGGGGGCGATGTTCGGGTGAGACAGGGTCGCGGTCGTGCGCGCCTCGCGGCGCAGGCGCTCCACATCCTCGCCGCTCCCGCCCTTCACGAATTTCAGCGCGACCCAGCGCTCGAGCTCCGTGTCCCATGCCTGCCACACCTCGCCCATGCCGCCGTCGCCGAGACGCGCCGTGCGGACGTAGCGCCCGATCCGGTGATCGGCGGGCGCGGCCAGGACCTCCGCGGGCACGGCGCCCCGGGACGGGAGCGACGACGCCGGCGGGATCACGCGGGCATCGTCCTCGAAGGCCGAGCGGAGGGCGCACCGCGGGCAGAACGACCCGCCCGCCCGGAGCTCCAGGTCGCCGCCGCACTTCGCGCACGCCCGCCCCCCGCCCATGCCTCCTCCCCTATGCCCCGGCCGCCCGCCGCAGGTCCCGGATCTCCTCCTCCAGTTCCTCTCGCGACGTCACGGTCGCCTCGACTTCCGCTTCGAGGTGGATGCGGAAGCGACGCCGCGTGCGGCGGAGCGACACGACGACGGCGTTCTCGGGGAGGCCGAGCGCCATGGCGATTTCGCGGGCCGACGGGTCGTCACCGCCGTGTTTCAGCTGCCAGACGCGGAGGTCATGGGCCTCGAGGGCCCGGGTGCCGGCGTCCTCCTGGAGCCGCCGCATCGCGGAGTCCATGACGTCGCGCGCCCACTGGCGGTCGAACTCCCGCTCCATCTCGTCGCCCGCGATCTCGCCCGCGCCGCCCGCCGCTGCCGCGCCACGTTCGCGCCGCCTCGCCTGCTCGCTCCAGTCGAGCAGCCAGTTACGGAGGCAGGCGCGCAGCCAGGCCCGGAAGCGCCCGCGGGTGCGATCGGCGCGGCCGAGGATCGCGCCGCGCCGCTCGGTCAGGTGCAGGAAGAAGTCCTGGACGACGTCCTCCGGGTCCACCCGCGCGGGACCGTGGAGCCGCAGGGACCAGCGCACGAGCGTGAGCACGACGGGGCGATAGCGCCGCGCCAGCGCCTCGAAGGCGCGGGCGGACCCGCGCCCCGCGGAAAGGACCTGGGACCACAGCGTCGTCGGAAAGCCGACCCCGGACGAGTGATCCGGACTATCGCCCATGGAAACTCACTCCCTGATGTGGCACGCCATGGTAGCGCGGGGCCCACGGGAGTCCACGTCCGAACCGCCCGCTATTCCGCCTCCATCTCATAAACCGTCACCGAATGTTCCGGCAGCACGTCCCGGAACGTCCCGCCGAACCCCGCGAACGGTCTTCCCTCCAGGGTCACGCTCCCCGCCTTCCACTCCTCGAACGCCGGCGACCCCTCCGCGTGCGCCTGCTTCGCCCACGTCATCCCCGGGGGCGTGAAGTTGTCGCATCCGTTGTGCGCGTCCATCGCCTTCCCCGACAGGCGCCACGCAATCCCCGCCGCCTTCGGCGCAAACCCCTTCACCTCCACCTCCACAGGCATGCCCGCGGACAGGTTCCGGTTGATCGCCATCACGAACAGCCGCCTCCCGTCCTCGCTCCTCGACGCGAGAACCAGGACGTACGGGGCTTCCTGGATGTCCCCGCCGTAGCCGAGGGAGGGCGCGTCGAACGCCGGGCCGGCGGCCGAGGACGGAACCAGCGTGGTTCCGAAATGCCGTGTGAAGAGCTGGAGCGCGTAGTAGGTGGCCCTGGGGGCCTTGCCGTTCGCGCCGATGGTCCCGTTGAAGATCGGGTCGCAGAGCTGGAAGTAGTTGGCGACGCGGACGCCCGGCGTGTCGAGGAGCAGGCGCGCCAGCGCCGCGGTGTAGACGGCCGAGCCCAGGGTGCGGATGTGATCCACGAAGCGCTCGTCCGGTTTGAAGTGGAAGAACGGCGCCCATTCCGTGAGCGCGAGGCCGATCTTCCCGGCCCGTCCCGGAGCGTGCCGGCGGATGTCGCCTTCGAACCGCGCGAATTTCGCGGCGACGGCCTCGGGGCCCGCGAGCATGAAGCGGTAGACGGTTTCCACGGGCTCGTCGCGGTCGGGGTAGCAGATCGGGTAGTAGCCGACGTGGACGGCGAGCGCGTCGATGTCGTCGCCCGCCGCCTCGAGGACCGGGCCGTTCCAGTCGTGGTCGGCGCCCGCGCCGTCGCGCGCCTCCCAGCGCTCGGCGCCGATCGCGATGATCTTCGCGTCCGGGTCCACCGCCCGGATGGCCTTCGCGAACGGCTTCACAAGCGCCGCGTACTCCCGGGGCGTGCGCGCGCTCGTCGCCGACTGGGGACCGCCGTCGTTCAGGTAGCTCTCGTTCCCCAGCTCCCAGTACGCGACGCGATCCAGCGCGCCCTTCGACTTCAGGTAGCCCGCCCACGCGGCCGCCTCCTCGGGGGTGCCCGTCACGATGTTGGCCTGCAGCATCAGCCGCCCGCCGGTCAGGCGCGAGAACTCCACGAGTTCGTCCGTGCCGAAGTTGTTCGGCGACGTCTCCTTCCCCACGTCGTGCGGGCGCTCCGGCCGCTTCGAGCGGTCCCCGACGCCGTCGCGCCAGTGGTAGTAGTCGGCGAAGAACCCGGCGGGAAAACGGAGGACGCTCGGCCCGAGATCGCGGGACAGGGCGACGAGGGCGGGATCGAGCCGGTTCGCCCTGTCGTCCCAGAGCCAGTTCCCGTTCCAGACCCACGGAATGTTCGTGCCGAAGACGTCCGTGTTGACCCTGCGAAGGTCCTTCCCGGCGTCCACGCTCACCCGGACGGTTGTCTTTGCGGCCTCGAGATCCAGCGCCCGGTCCTCTTCGACGCGCGAGGGCCCCTCGGCCAGCTCGACGTCGTCGAAGGAAGCGGTGCCGGAAGTCCCGAGGACGGCGAGGACGAGGACGACCGACGTCGCGTCCCGGGGCAGTCGAAGGCTGTTGCGGTAGAGCCGCCACTGGCCCTTGAGGATTTCGTCCTTGAGGGTCGGCCCGAGCTCGAACGCGCCGCCCCGGCGGACGACGAGCGTCACGACCTGGCCGACGGCGGCGCCGTCGCAGCGCAGGCGCGCGGCCACGCGGAGCGTCTTTCCGGCGAGGGTCTCGACGGGGATGCTCTGTCCGACGCCGAACGGCGCATCCAGGCGGGTGTTCTTCGGGGTGGGGACGAGGCGGAGCGCGCGCTTCCCGCCGGGCGCCGACTCGTCCCACTCGAGGGCCCCGAGGGGGCGCGCGCGGTCCTCGAGCGTCCAGCCTTCGGGCGGGCGCGCCGGTCCGGACTCGAAGCCGCCGTTCTTCAGCAGGTTCCCGGCGTGGGCGTTCACGGCGAGCGCCAGGAGCAGGGCCGTCCGAACGAGTTTCATCCCCGCTTCTACACCGGCCGGTCCCCGCGGGTTTCCCGCCGCGTCACTTTCCAGGCGCCAGCATCCTCGCCTCGCGCGCGAGGCGCCACTGTCCCGCCGCGTCCCGCCGGTAGAGCGCCAGGAGATGCCCCTCGATCCGGACTTCGGAAGCGCCCTGCGCGGCCGGGATCCGGAGCCGCAGGTCGAACCAGGCGTGGCCGGCGTCCCCGTAGGCCCGGACCTGCTGCGGTTCGCAGCGGGTCTCGACGCCGTGGATCGGCCGGTCGCGCACCGTGAGCCACGCGTCCCGGCCCTCGACGGGCGCCCGGCCCGGCGCGAGGAAAACGACGTCCGGCGCCGCCAGCGCCGCCAGCGTCTCCACGTCGTCCTCCGCGACCGCGCGGATCCACGCGGCGATCATGTCCCGCAGATCCTGCTCCGCTCCCATCAGACCTCCAGCGCCATCATGTTCGCCGCGAGGGCGATGCACCAGCCGCCGCCGGGCAGCCGCCGCAGCACGTTGAGCGAGTCGCCGGAAGCGCGGACGACGGGCGTACCGGGCTCGCGGACGATTTCGGAGCGTTCGCGGGTCCAGACGTGGGCCCAGTCGCCGAAGACGGCGATCTCGCGGATGTCGAAGGTAGCCTTGAATTGCCGCCCGGGTTTGACAGCGCCGAGCACGAACGCGCGGTACTCGGCGCGGCTGCGGAAGGCGGGCAGGCCGGCGACGAGCATCACGCCGTCCGCCGCGATCAGCGAGAAGACCGCCTCGTAGTCCCCCGCCTCGGCCGCCCGGGCCCACGAAGCGATGACCTCCCGGATGTCAGTCTCGTCGCGCGTCATCGAGGGAATCCTACTGCCTCGCGGCCTGCAGCACACGCTCTCCGGCAATACAACCGCACAGCAGGCGCTCCTTCGCGTTGCCGAGGAGCCTGGCCGTCCAGTCGTTGAAGCCGCCGTCACCGACCTCCACGGGTGCGCCGGACTCCGGGAGCAGCATCAGCGACTGCAGGTCCGTCGGCGAAAGCCGGTCCACGAGGATCGAGGCGAGACCGGGCACGCCCGCCTCCCTCTCGATGCGGGCGAGCAGCCTCCCCGGGTCGCGCGTCGTCTCCACTCGCGAAATGGTAGCACCCGACCCCGAAGCAGTAAGATCCCCGCGGGGGACAACGGAGGGACCATGATCGACCGCGACACCGGCACCCGCGTCGGACGACGGCTCTACATCGGCTGGGACGTCGGCGGCTGGCTCGGCAAGACCGACGGCCTCGCCGCCTACACCTTCGGCCACAGCGGCACACTCCTCCGCCAGATCCCCGGCCGCACCGTCTCCCTCTGGAAGGAGCTCGAGGGCCAGCGCTGGTCCCTCGAGCGCCTCCTCCGCCTCCTCGACCCCATGGCCACCCTCGACCGCTTCGACCGCGTCGTCCTCGCCGTCAATGCCCCCCTCGGCGTCCCCGCACGCTTCACCCAGGCCATCCAGGCCGACATCGCCCGCGTCCCCGAACCCGAGTACGCTCTCGAACGCTTCGCCGACTGGCGCCTCGCCTACCGCGTCACGGACCGCCTCGTCGCGAAGCGCTTCGACGTGAAGCCCCTTTCGCCGAGCCTCGACCGGCTGACCAACAACGGGACCAAGGCGCGGGCGGCGCTCGCGGAGGTCATCCGGGAGAACCCGCAGATGGCGGTGCCCCCGTTCCGGCCGGACGTCCCGGGTCAGACGCGCATGGCGGCGATCGAGGTGCACCCGGCCGTGTGGTGGTCGGAGAAGTGGATCAACTTCACCAGCGCGTGCATACCGGAGTCGCAGCGCGGCGACGACGCGAACGCGCTGGACGCGACGGTGTGCGCGCTCAACGCGGTCTGGTACGACGTGGCCGCGACCGGGATCGCCCGCGGGCGCTTCCCGCTCCTCCCCCCGGTCGACCCGGGCGCGACCCCGGCGCCGGAGATCGTGGCGAAAAACATGACCCCCGACCTGCTGCGGGAGTACGAGCCGGAGGCGAGCGAGGAGGACCGGGCCGCCATCGCCCAGGAGGGGTGGATCTGGGCGCCGGACCTTCTGCGCTCGTGACCGCCGCGTTCTTCCACGCGCCGCCCCGACCTGCTACATTCGCCCGAGCCTCCCTCACATAGGGGATTACCGATGCGCCTCCTCTCCACCGCAGCCCTCGTCGCTTCCCTCCTCCTCGCCCGCTCGGCCGCGCACGCGCAGGCGATGCCCGCCGACCTGCCGCCCAGGATCAACCAGGCGATCGACAACGGCGTCAAATGGCTCAAGGCGCGCCAGATCAAGGACGGCGCGGAAAAGGACTCCTGGGGCACGGGGAACAACCCGCTCTACCCGGGCGGCGCCGGCCCCGCGCACCCCCTCTACATCGGGATCACCGCGTTCGCCCTCTACACGCTCCTCGAGTGCGACGTGGACCCCGAGGACCCGACGATCGTCAGCGGCATGGACTACATCAAGCGCAACCTCGACACGAACTTCAACGCCGCGGGCGTCGGCGGCGGCGGGGGCAAGATGCAGTGCATGTGCTACGAGAGCGCCGTCCTCATCATGATGATCGAGTCGTACTACGACGCAAAGTGGGAGAAGCAGGTGCGCGCGGCGAAGAAGGACCCGCGGAAGGAGAAGCGGCCGACGCCGAAGCTCGACCCGGAGCACGAGACGTGGTGCAAGGGGGCGGTCTCGTTCCTGGCGGCGACGCAGTCGAGGACGGGGGGCTGGCGCTACGGGCCTCCGGCGTTCCCCTCGCCGCTCGGCGTGGACCAGGACACGAGCTCGACGCAGATCGCGCTTCTCGGCCTCGTCTCGGCGGTGCGCATGGGGCTGCCGGTGGACGACAAGGTCTTCTACAACGCGGTGATCACGACGCTGGAGAACCAGTCGAAGGACGGCCCTCCCGCGAAGCCGAAGAAGCCGGCCGACGGGAGCGGCACGATGGTGATGGAGACGGACAAGTGCCGCGGCTGGGCGTACACGCCGAACGCGGGGGACACGAAGGACCAGCAGGTTTCCGGCGGCATGACGGCCTCGGGCGTCTGCAGCCTGATCATCATCAAGAGCCAGCTGAAGGGGAACCCGCTCTTCAACAAGGAGCTGCAGGCGCGGGTGGAGAAGGGAATTTTCGACGGGCTGGCGTGGATCGACGCCAACTGGACGGTGACGAGCAATCCGGGCGGGCACCGGAGCCACTATTACTACCTGTACGGCCTGGAGCGTGTGGGCGTGCTGGGGGGGATCGACATGATCGGCGCGAACGCGTGGTACGTGCAGGGTGCGCAGCACCTCGTGGGCGCGCAGAAGGCGGACGGTCACTGGAACAGCGGGACGGAGCTGGAGCCGGCGGACGTGCTGGACTCGTGCTTCGCGCTGTTGTTCCTGAAGAAGGCGACGATGCCGGTGGGGGTGGTGCTGACGCGGTAGGGTACGCGAGTACGCGGGTACGCGAGTACGCGGGTGCGCGGGTACGCGGGTGCGCGAGTACGCGGGTAGGCGGGTCAACAACGACGGCAACCGAGATCGCTCGGTTGCCGTTTTTCTTCTCTCCCGCGCACTCGCGTACCCGCGCACCCGCGCACCCGCCCGCCTACTTGTACTTCGCCTCGTTCGCCTTCCACCAGGAGTCCCACCGCGAGAGACACTCCGGCTGCGTCTTCCCGTTCAGGTCCTTCGGCGGATCGGGAACGATCTTCTCAAGGCCCTGCGAGCACGCGAAAAACGCCTCCAGCGTCCCCTCCGGGCGCGCCGGCTGCTGCGACGGTCCAATCCACTTCTTCATGCCGTCCATCAGCGCCTTCACGATCTCCTTGTTCTCCTTGAACGGCGCCGTGCACTCCGCCGCGGACTTCGCAACCCACGGCGACGAACTGCCGATGTCCTCCACGAACGTCTTCACCACCGACGGATCCTTCACCGTCGCCAGCGACTCGTACATCAGCTTCAACATCTTCACGTGCCCGTCCCAGACCGGCTGGTCCACCGCCTTCTTCGGCCGATTGTTGCCGATCTGCTTCTTGTACCAGGCCACCTGCGACGCCAGCCCCTGCGCCGCCACCGACGGCTCCCCCAGCGTGGCGATCTTCTCGGCCGCCAGGAGCTTCACGTTCTCCTCGGGATCCGCCAGCGCCTTCACCAGCGCCATCGTGATCTTCTTCGACCGCACGTTCATGTGCTTGAGCTGCGCGTCCGCCAGCCCGTTCACCGCCTCCCGCTTCCCCATCATGTCCTTCGTCTTCAGCTTGATGTCGGCATCCTTGACGGCGATGTCGTCGATGGCCTCGTGCGACAGGCAGAGCTTGCCGTCGGCGCAGTTGGGGCAGTCTTCGGCGCGCAGGACGGTCGCGAGAAGCAAGACCGCGGCGGCAGCGGGGATCAGGCGCAGCATGGGAAACCTCCGGGCTGAGGGACCGGGGACAGAGTGCGATTTTAGGAAGAGCCCGTCAACGGAGGCATGGCTTTTGCGAAAATCGTTCCCTGTGCGGCGGCGGCCGGAGTTGCACGGCCGCCGGCGCCGGAAAAGGGGATTTCAGGCCGGAAGTCGGAGGAAGTGTCCATGAAGCGGGTCACCGCTGTCCTCGTGGGAGGACTGCTGTTGGCGGGATGCGTCCACCGGCACGTGACGGTGGCGGAAAGCGCGCCTCCGCCGGACGAGGTCGTCCTGGTCGAGCCGGAAGGGGACGTGATCATCGTCGAGGAGGTCGATCCCGTCTGGGACGGGCACACCTGGGTCTACGTAGACGCGCACGTGCACGGCCCCGGCTGCGGCCACTGGTTCCATCATGGCTGCTGGCACCTTCGCCCGTTCGACTGGACCTACGTCGAGATCGGGTACGCGCATTTCGGTATCACCGACGGCTTCATCTACGGCGGGAACCCCTGGGCCCGCGTCTGGGACGGGTGCCGCTTCCTGATGCTGGAGCACCACGTCCACGGGCACGGGTGCGGCCATTTCTACCACCACGGGTGCTGGAACACCCACGCCCACGACTACGTCTACATCGGTCACAGGCGCCATCACTTCTCGCACTCCCCTCCGAAGGGGCACCACTCCGAGCCGATGAAGGCCGCCTCGAAGAAACCGAAGGTTCTCCGCTCGACGACGGCCCCCACACGGGCGGAAGGCGGGTCGACGACGGTCCGGGAGCCGATGTCGGCGTCCCGCGGCGGTTCCGGCGGATCGAGGGTGGAGCGGGTGGAGGCTCCCCCGGCGAGGGTCCGGGAGCCGCAGGGCGGGGGTGCCTCGCGACCTGAGCCGCGGGGCGCGGCGGAATCGCCCCAGCGGGTCACGCCGCAGCCGCGCGGACGCACCCCGCAGGCGCCGCGGGCGACGGCGCCCCGGACGCCGTCCCCCGCGCCACGCGTGGAGACGCCGGTCCGTCGCACCGGCACGCCCCGGCCGGGCGTCGAGGCGCCCGCACGCCGCCCCGAGACCCCCTCAGCCCGCGTCGAATCCGCGCCGAGACGGGAACCCTCGCCGAAACAGGAGACGCCCCGCCGCAAGGCCTCGACATCGAAGGAGAAGCCGGAGAAGCGCCGGTAGGCCCCCTCGGCTCGTGGACCCCGCGCGGACGGCCGGTACACTGGCAGCCCGCATGGCCGACACCGATCCGAACCCCCTTCCCGCTCCGGTCCCGGGCGCGCCGGCCTCGCCGCCGGTGACGCCGACGGACGTCGTCCGCCGCGAGGAGCTGGAACGCGCCCTCGCGGAGATCGACCGCCTCACCCGCGACGCGAAGGACCACGCCACCACCCGCTCCACCGCCGAGCGCCAGGCCGCCGACCTGCAGACGCTTCGGAAGTTCCACGAAAAGGCGCACGCCGAAATCGAGAAGCTGAAGATCGAGAAGGCGACGCTGGCGGCCGAGAAGGCGGACCTGCAGAAGAAGGCGGCGGCGGCGGTGGAGGAGCGGCGGAAGCGGGAGCAGGCGGAGGCGGAGTTGGAGAGGGTGAAGCACGAGCTGGCGGCGCTTGCGGCGGAGAAGGTCGCGCAGGTGAAGAAGGCGGCGGAGGGGGGAAGCGCGCCGTTGAAGGAGGCGGCGCCCGCTCCGGGCCGTGCGGCGCATGCGGACACGGGGCTGCCGACGCCGGCCATCATGACGGCTCCGGAGGCGAAGAAGAGCGACGCGCCGGCGACGGCGGACAACCGGATCCGGTACCTGTGCGCCGGGTGCGGCAAGAAGATGGCGACGCCGCCGGAGTTCGCCGGGACGTTCGGGACGTGCCGGTTCTGCGGCCACCGGATGCAGGTGCCCGCGAAATCGACGCGGTGACTGGCGGGGCGGTCGAGTCCGTGTATAGGTAAGTCACTTATCCAAAGGAGAGGCTCCATGCGCGTCGCGATCCCTGTGACGGACGGACAGATCCCGAATCACCTCGGCCACTGCCAGTCGTTCCTGTTCGCCGATCTTACGGACGGGATGGTCGTGAAGGAGGAACTGCTGCCCAATCCCGGGCACGGCCCGGGTGGGCCGCCGCCGGCGTTCCTGGCGCGGCGCGGCGTGAACCAGATCCTTGCGTGGGGCTGCCCTCCCCCGGCGCGGGAGATGTTCGACGTGGTCGGCATCAAGATCCTGCTGGGCGCGACGGGGGACGCCAAGGCTGCGCTGCACGCGTGGCTGCAGGGCTCGCTCAAGACCGTGAAGGAGGGGCACGACGCCGGCGGCGGATGCGGTCCGAGCCCGTACGACGCGGGAAGGGAGCTCGGCGGATGCGGCGGCAAGGAGAGTCATTGAGCGCCCCCCTGCATTTCGTAGCATGACGCCGTGACGATCAGCGTGGCCTGTCCGAAGTGCCGGCGGCTGCTGCAGTTCCCCGACAGCGCGGGGGGACGCGTGGGATCGTGCACGTGCGGGCAGCAGATGGTGCTGCCGCCGTCCGCGCCGCCCGTGGCGGCTCCCGCGGCGCGGGCCGCGGCGCCCCGGCCCCGGGCCGCTCCGGCGCCGGCCCGGCAGCCGGGCGGAGGAGCCGGCGGCGCCCCCACTGTGCTCGCAATCCTGCTCGTCCTGGGCGGAATCGGGGGGCTGGTGTTCTTCAAGCGCGGCCAGGCCCTGGAGCGGGCGAAGAAGGCGGACGAGCAGGCGGCGGCGAGGAAGGCGGAGGAGGCGAGGAAGGAGCAGGAGGACAAGCGCTGGGTGGTGCTGCGGGTGACGTTCGACGAGGAGGTGCTGCCGCCCGACAAGCGGAACGTCCTGGAGGGAAGCACGCAGTACCTCGGGATGCGCGTCGAGGTGTCGAACCACGGTTACGAGGAAGTCTCGGTCGCGCCGGTGTACTTCACGCTGAGCGCCGACGGGGCGCGCTACGGGCGGGACACGGCCGCGGCGGTCGAGTACGCGCCGGTCACGCTGAGGCCGGGCGAGAAGACCCTCGTCCCGCTCGCGTTCGAGGTGCCGGACGCGCGCAAGGCGGTGGTGGTGGAGTTCAGGCCGGCGAAGCCGTCGAAGTGCAACGTGATCCAGGGCGACTCGCGCTAGGCGTCCTTCGCGATCTCCGCGAGAAACAGGTCGCCGTACTCCTCGAGTTTCCTCTGGCCGACGCCGTGCACGTCGAGGAACTCCTCCCGCGTCCGGGGGCGGCGCGCGGCCATGTCCTGAAGCGCCCGGTCGCTGAAGACGACGAACGCGGGGACCTTCCGCTCGTCGGCGAGGCGCCTGCGAAGGGCGCGCAGGCGCCCGAACAGCCCGGGGTCCGGGACCGCCTCCGTCGGCTCCGGCGCGGCCGGCTCGAACGCCGGCTCCTCCGCGCGCGCCTTCCGGCGCGGCTTCTTCGCCGGCTCGTGCGCCTTGAGCGACGCGGCCTTCGCCTCGCCGACGATGTCGCTGCGGAGGCAGCTTCCGCATGAGGTCCCGCACGGCGGGATGATCTCGGCGAAATGTCCCGCGAGGCGGCGCCAGAGGCAGGCGGGTCCGTCCGCGAGGTCGAACATGCGGCGGACGGCGCGACGCTGCTGCCCGGCGACCTCGGGATCCTGGACCCCGGAGTTCTCGAGCAGCCTGTCGAGGGACATCACGTCGGCCCATGAGTAGAAGAGGACGCAGTCCGACTCCGCGCCGTCGCGACCGGCGCGGCCGATTTCCTGGTAGTAGCCCTCGATCGAGCGCGGCATGTCGCGGTGGAGGACGTACCGGACGTTGGACTTGTCGATCCCCATGCCGAACGCGATGGTCGCGCAGACGACGTCGAGGTCGTCGCGGCTGAACGCCTCCTGGGTCCGGGCGCGCTGCTCCGGCGTCATGCCGGCGTGGTAGGCCTCGGCCCGGACGCCCCTCGATTCGAGGAACTCCGCCGTCCCTTCCGCCGCCTTGCGCGAGAGGCAGTAGACGATCCCGGAATCGCCGCGCCGCGCGCGCACCAGCCGGAGGATCATGTCGCGCACCCCGTCGCCCTGGCCTTTTCTCACGGCAAACAGGCGGAGGTTGGGGCGGAAGAACGAGCCGTGGACCTCCAGCGGGTCGTGCAGCGCGAGCTGTTCGATGATGTCGGTCTTCACGCGCGGCGTCGCGGTCGCGGTGAGCGCGAGGATGGGGAGGCCGCCGAAGCGCCCTTTCAGGCCCGCCAGGTTCCGGTAGGACGGACGGAAGTCGTGGCCCCATTCGCTGATGCAGTGCGCCTCGTCCACCGCGACGAGCTTCAGGTCGAGCTGATCGAGGAGGCGGCCGACGGAGGCGTCGATCCCCTCCGGCGCGGCGTAGAGCATCTCGAACTCGCCCGCGCGCAGCTTCGCGGCGCGCCGCGCCTTTTCCGCGGGCTCGAGCGTCGAGTTCAGGAACGTGGCGCGGATCCCGACTTCGCCCATCGCGTCCACCTGGTCCTTCATGAGCGAGATAAGCGGCGACACCACGAGGGTCACTCCGCCCAGCAGCCGCGCCGGCACCTGGTACGTCACGGACTTCCCGGCGCCCGTCGGCATCACGCCCACGCAGTCCCCTCCCGCCATCACCGCGCGGATGATCTCGAGCTGCCCCGGCCGGAACGTCGGGTACCCGAACACCTCCTTCAGCGCCGCGAGCGCCCTCGCGTCGGCCGGCGCGCTCCTCGCCCGCTCTCCCGCCTCCTTCAGCAGCTTCAGCGCCTCCCCCGTGAACAGCAGGGGCGCCTCGCGGTACAGCCCGCGCAGGTCCGCCAGCCTCGCCTCCACGCCCGGCGCTTCGCCCGCGGCCAGCGCGCGCGCTTCGGCCAGCACCTCCTCCGCGGAATTCGGCAGTCCCGGCATGTGCGCATCTTCGCGGTCCGCCCTTTCCGGCGCAAGCCGCCTCGCCGGTGCTATTCTGGGGCGATGAACACGAGACTCGTCCTGCCCGCGCTGCTCCTCGCCGCCGCCTCCGTGCGCGCCGGCGACCCCTGGTTCACGAACGCCGCGAAGACGTCCGGGCTCGAGGGCGTGAGCGCAAAGGACTGCGTCCTCGCCGACGTGGACGGCGACGGGCGTCTCGACCTCTGCATCGAGCGCGAGCGGATCTTCCTGAACCGCAAGGGGAGGTTCGAGGAACTGAAGGACAGCGGGATCGAGTTCCCCGAGGTGACGATCACGCCGCTCAAGGACGGGAAGGCCGACACCGCGAACGCGAAGAAGCAGAAGTTCGTGCCGGCGTACCTGTATTTCGCCGACGTGAACAACGACGGCGCGACCGACGCGCTCTGGGGAGTCCACTCGAACTGGGAGACGCTCGACCAGGAAAAGGGCGAGTGGGTCACCGTCCCCGAGTGCGACCACGGCCTGCGCAGCCGCGTGTACCTCGGCGACGGAAAGGGGCGCTTCAGGGCGGCCCCCGCCTCAGAGTTCACGAAGCCGGAGTCGGCGGGGCCGGCGTCGTCGCTGGCGATCTGCGACTTCGACAACGACGGGAAGCTCGACCTCTTCGAGGGCCGCGAGTACCGCCAGTACGGCGTGCTGTACGGCTGCGGGCCGGACCGGCTGTGGAGGGGCGACGGCCGGGGCGGCTTCTCGGACGTGACGAAGGCCGCGGGAATGTGGCTTGAAGCGGAGCCGGGGACGCCGAAGAGTGCGCGGCCGAGTTATGGCGTGACGCACGCGGACTGGAACAACGACGGCCGGATGGACCTGATGGAGATGGCTTACGGACGGCAGTGGAACCTGCTGTGGAAGAACCGTGGGGACGGGACTTTCGAGGAGGTGGGGATGGCGACCCGGTTTGCCGGGGACGACATCACGCACGGAAAGTACCCGCCGGAAATGAGGCGGCCACCGGAGCAGCCGTTCCGGTCGAACGGCAATACGTTCGACTGCGCTGTGGGCGACTTCGACAACGACGGCGACCTCGACTGTTTCCTCGGCGAGATCGCGCACGCCTGGGCGGGCGAGGCGAGCGACCCGCCGAGCCTTCTGATCAACCAGGGCGAGAAGGAGGGGTGGGCCTTCAAGCGGGTGCCGGTGTGGGACGCCTTGCCGAAGCGTGAGTTCCGCGACGCGCGGAACTTCCAGTACGCTGACCTGCACGTGGCGTGGGGGGACTTCGACAACGACGGCTGGCTGGACCTGCTGCTGGGCGCGGGTGACTACCCGGACGGGCAGTTCCTGCGCCTCTACCGCAACAAGGGGGACGGGACGTTTGAGGAAGTGACCGACGCGGCAGGGTTCAACTGGGAGGGGTGCGGCGATCTCTCGCTGGGCGACGTCGACCGGGACGGGGACCTCGACATCGCCGCGGGACGGTCGTTCATGCGGCTCGGCCAGGAGCACCGGGACAAGTACATGGGCGGGATCAAGACCAACGACATCGGGCTCTTTCTCAACGAGCACGCGGCCCGGACGCAGAACCACTGGCTCAACGTGAGGCTCACCGGCCGCGGCGCGAACCGCGCGGGGGTCGGCGCGCGAATCACGGTCGTCGCGGGCGGCCTGACGATGACGCGGGAGATCCGCTGCGGAAGCGGCCTGGGGAACCACCAGGACGCGCTGGAGGCGCACTTCGGGCTCGGGACGGCTAAGAAGGCTGACAGGGTGACGGTGCGCTGGCCGGACGCCTCCCTGACCGTCCAGGAGTTCAAGGACGTGCCGGCGGACCATTTCGTGACGATCCAGCAGGGGGAGAAGGCGCCCAAGCTCGAGCCCGCCGCGAAGAAGTAGCCCGTTCACGGGGATTCCCGTTTCCCGGAACGGACCCGGGACGCCGGCGGCATAGAGGGTGTGGACCAACCATCCGGAGCCTCCCATGCGCCTCGCCGCTTCCCTCCTCGCCTGCGCCCTTCCCTGCTTCGCCGGGGACTACGTCGTGCTGACGTCGGTGGACTCCAGGGACCCCTGGTACGCGGCGGCCGCGGCGATGGCCGAGTTCCGAAAGGCGGGCACGCCCGTTGCGTTCGACCCGGCGCAGCCGGACACGATCCTGCCGAAGCTGAAGGAACTGAAGCCGGTTCACGTGGCGATCGTGCTGCGCCCGGAGGAGCTCGACATTAATCTCGCGCGGCGGTTCCTGCGCGTCGCCTCGCAGGTGGACGCCGACCCGTTCGTGGACTTCGGGTACGGCTTTATCACGGGAGCCACGCCGGAGGACGCGAAGGCGTTCGTCGCGAACATCGTCCGGGTTTCCTCGATGGAGCGCCCCCGGACCGTCGGCGAGGCCGTGGTCTGGGGCGGAGACGGCGGCTGCGTCGCGGACGAGCAGCCGTATGCCGCGGGGACGCTGAAGTTCGCGTCGCGCCGCCTTGCGTTCCGCGCGCCGGACGGCAAGCACGGCCGCGACCAGGCCTTCATCGACGCCAACCTCCCGTCGCTGGGGGGGCGCGGCGCCGTGATGTTCGGCGGGCACGGCATGCCCTGGGAGATCGGGACCGGTCCGCGCGCCGAGGACGTCGCGAGAGTCAGCCTCTTCCCCGCCGTCGTCTTCAATTACGCCTGCCACACCGGGGTGGCCTTGCGCTGGCACAACGAGACCTACGAACCGGACACCATCCGCCACACGATCGAGGCGATCGCGCCCGAGCGCAGCTTCGCCCTGTCCGTGATCAAGGCCGGCGCGACGGGTTACGTGGCCTACGTGAACCCGCGCCCCGCCGGGCCGGAGCTCAGCATCGACTTCGAGCGCGTCCTCGCAGGCGCCTCCCTCGGCGAGTCGCGCCGCGCCGACTGGGCGAAGGTCACGCTCGGATACCTCGGTTTCGGGGAAAAGGAGATCGTCCCACCCGCGGTCGTGGACGGCGCCCGCACTCCCCGCAACGGGCTGGACGCCGTGCGCGACCTGATGCTCGACGGGGCCACCGGCGGCATTCTCTACGGCGACCCCGCCCTGCGGCCGTTCGCCGCATCCCCGGGCACGCTCCCGCAGTCCGTGGAGGTGAAGCCGGACGGGAAGAACCTCCGCGTCACCTTCCGCGTGTCGGCGGACTCGGCCTGGGTCTGGTGCTGCGACCCGTTCCGCAAGGACGGCGACGGCATGGCGATGAAAGTGTGCGACCGGATCGAGCTGCCTCGGGCGTTCGGCGACCCGGCGTCCGTGGAGGTCGAGAGCGCGACGTGGGGGAAGACGGCGCTCAAGGCGCTCCCCGTCGTGGCCGCCGAGGAACAGGACCAGGGGAAGCGCTGGCTGCACCTGAAGGCCGGCTTCTCGGCCGTGGAGCGACCGTCGGGCGACGTGCTGGTCGTCGTGGTCGTGAAGGCGAAGTCGCGCTGAGGCGCTACTTCCCGCCCGGCAGCTTCAGCTTCTTCACCGTCCGGGCGGCCTCGTTCGACTTGATCTTCACGTCCGCCGTGTTCACGAACCAGTTGTTCTTCGCCTTGCCGGCGGCTTCGGCGCCGCCCTGCGCGAGGATCGTGCAGTCCTCGAGGGTCGTGCCGAACTTGACGTGCCCCCCGGCGTGGACGAGCGAGGACATGCCGTCCTTGGCGATCGTGACCGCGCCTTTCGCGATGATCACCGAGCCCTTGACCTTGTTCGCCTTCACGTCCCCCGAGCAGATGACGAGGCTGTCCTCGATCGTGTCGAAGTCGGCGCTGTCGCAGATCACCAGCGACCCGGCCTCGACCTTCTTCCCCCTGGCCGCGGCGACGAGGGCGATCTGCCCCTTGAGCCCGCCCTTGATCTCCTTGCCGGACGCCAGCCCGTCCTTGAGCGAGGCGGAGACCGCGTCGTCGCCCGCCTTCGCGCCGCCGGGGGAGATGTCGCCCCCGTAGAGCGCGAGCGCCTTCTTCAGCGCCGCGCGCAGCTTCGGACGATGCTCCGTGTCCTTGCCCGCGTCGGCCAGCCAGGCCGCGGCCTCGTCGAAGACGGCGTCCGCCCGCGCCGGGACCAGGCCCGTCGTCCACTCGAACATCTTCGACATGTCCTTCACCGGCCATCCGTCCTTGTTGGCCGGATCCTCCGTCATGACCAGCGTCGCCTCGTACCCCAGCCCGATCAGCTTGTCCTTCAGCCCCTCCGCCTGGAACGGCGGCGAATAGGTGCACGCCTTGTCGTTCATGATCAGGACGGGAACGCTCTTCCCCCCCGCCTTCGGCTCCCGGTTCGCCAGCGAAGGCTGCAGGATCACCCACCCCGCCAGCATGTCGGCGTTCGCCACGACGAAGTCGATCGCCTTGACAGTCCCCTCGCTGTAGCTCACGCAGAAGACGTGGTCCGGGTCGAACCCGTACTCGCTGCGCACCTTCTCGATCACCGCCGGAACCTCGGAGGCCGACGCCGATCCGTCCAGGCACAGCCCGATGTGCGGCTTCGGCCCCTTCACACCCCGCCACAGGTGCCCGTAGTCCTTCGCCGAGTGCGGCCCCGGCGGAAACGTCACGTACAGCCAGTACGCCCCCGCATCGGTCTTCTTCCACGTGTCCGGCACGGACAGCTGGTACCGGCAGCCCTTCAACTCCCCGTCCACCAGACCCGTCTTCGGCTCCTGGGCGAGGGCGGCGGAAGCGGAGACCAGGAGGAGGATCGTCGGGCGGAGGATTCGCATGGGAGTCTCCTGACGGCCGCGGTGGCCGGCCCTTCCGGGATCGCAGGAACCTCTACTTCTTCTTCGTGATACGGCCCGCGATCTTCGCCTTCTGGAACTTGGCGAGGATCTCCTCCGCCTCCTTCATCGGGATGTCCTTCACGACGGGGATCACCATTCGGGCCGCAAGCTCCTTGGCTTCCTTCATCGGGCAGCTGCGGACCTCCGCGATGATCTTCGCAGCGGTGTCCTGGTCCTTCGGGCTGGGAATGCGGTTGAGGAAGACGCTTGCGAGCTCGTCCTCGCCGCCTGCGACCTCCACCTCGTCCAGGTCGACGGAGGGCTTGATCATGCCGCCGGGCTTGACCGGCCCCTTGGGCGGCGGTCCCTTCGGCGCCGGCCCCTTTGGCGCAGGACCCTTGGCGGCGGGCTTCGCCGGGACCTCCTCCACCTCCTCGATCTCGTCGCGGGGCCTGACGTCGTCCAGCGGCGCGATGTCGTCGAGGGGCTTGACGTCGTCGAGGTCCAGCGTCGGAACCTCGTCCAGCAGGTCCACCGTGCCGAGATCTTCCTCCTCGACGGGCTTCTTTGCCGCGGGCTTGGCGGGCGCCGGCGCGGGTTTCGCCGGGGCCGCCGCGGGCTTCGCGGGCGCCGGCGCCGGCTTTGCCGCGGGCGCAGGCGCCGCCGCGGGCTTCGCCGGAGGCGCAGCCGCAGGCGCGACCGCGGGCGCGGCCGCAGCCTCCATCGGCGCAGGGGTCGGCTTCGGCTTCCCCACCCTCCGGAACACGAACGTCTCGCCGCACGCCGGGCACACGAACGCGTTGTTGTCCCAGATGAACGAAACCGCCGTCACCAGCTGCCCGCCGTCCGCCGTCCCGAACGACGGCTTGATCGGCCAGTTCACCTTCGGAATCCTCTCCTGCGGCCTCTCCGTGATCCGGAACTCGATCCCCGCATTCGAAAGCTCCATCAGCTTCGGCTTCAGCACCCGGATGTCCTGCTTCGTCAGCCGCGACAGGAAGATGATCGGCGCCGACTTCAGGATCTGCTCCGCCACCTTCGACTCCAGCGTAAACGTCTTCGCAAACCCCGCGGTCGCTTCCGCGATCTTCGAGTCCTTGGACGCCTCGATCACGATGCTGAACTCCGCGTCCGACTTCGACAGGTCGGCGGTCTTCGGCTGCTGCGACATGTCAGGCTCCTGATCCTGGAGTGGAAAGGTGGAAGGGGAAAGAGGCTAGCAATGGGCCAAAGGAGGGTCAAGAAAGGGGAGGAACGGAAACGCAGGGCGGGGCGCGCTACAGCCACCCCCGCTCCCGGTACCACCGCCCCGTCTCCAGCAGCCCGTCCACGTGCCCGATCCGCGCTTCCCACCCGAGCTTCTCCCGCGCGGCGGAAGGGTCGCAGGCCCACCCGGCGGCCAGCATTTCCGCGGCCTTGTCGCGATTGAAGATGGACCGGCCGCCGGACACGGTCTCGGAGACGGCGGCCGCGGCCCTGAGGATCCCTCCCGGGATGCCGACGGCCAGCGCCGGGGTGCCGACCGCCTCCTCCACGCGCTCGGCCAGCCCCCGCGCCGTGATCTCCTCCGGATGCGACAGGAAGTACGTCTCCCCCGCCTTCCCCCGCCCGGCCGCCGCGATCAGCCCTGCAGCCAGGTCCCGGACGTGCACGATCGAGAGGCGCTGGGCGGGGTTGGGAAGAGGCTTGAGTCTCCAGGAGACGATCCGGAAGATCTCGAGCACGGCCTCGTCGCGCGGGCCGTAGACGACCGGAGGGCGGGCGACGACGACGGGCAGCCGCCCCGCGAACTCCGCACAGACCGTTTCGGCCGCGGCCTTGCTGCGCCCGTACGCCGACACGGGCCGGCACGGGTCCGACTCGCGCAGCACGCGCTCCGCCACCGGCCCGCAGGCCGCCAGCGACGTCACCACCACCACCGCGCCCGGCGGACGCTTCGACTTCGCGCACGCCACCAGGAGCTTCCGCGTCGCCTCCGCGTTCCCCTCGAGGAACTCCGACTCCGTCCGCGCCTTGATCACGCCCGCGACGTGGATGACGGCGTCCGCCTCGTCGAGCGCGGCGTCGAGCCCGACTCCGCGCGCCGTGTCGCCGGGCGCGATCCGGACGTCCCGGCCTTCCAGCCACCGCAGCCGGTTCGGGTCGCGCACGAGCGCCGTCACCGCGTCGCCCCGCGCGAGCAGGGCGTCGACCAGGTGGGAGCCGACGAACCCGGTGCCGCCGGTGACGAGGTACCGCACGGGCGGAATGGTAGGGAGAGGCGCGCCGACGCGCCAGCGTCGAAGGAGCCGATCCTTGCGCCCCCTTCCCGGATCGGTTAGAAATCCGCCCCGTGGTCGATATCTTCAAGAAGGCGTTCGACTGGCAGGAAGCCCGGGTCGCCCAGCGCGAGGGCTGGTACCCCTATTTCCGCGCGCTCGACAAGTCCATGGGCCCCAAGGCGATCTACAAGGGCCGCGAGATCATCATGTGCGGCTCGAACAACTACCTCGGGCTGACGCACCACCCCAAGGTCAAGGAAGCGGCGCTCAAGGCCGTGCAGGAGTTCGGCACGAGCTGCTCAGGGTCGCGCTTCCTCAACGGCACCCTCACTCTCCACGAGGACGTCGAGCGGCGGCTGGCGAAATTCATGAAGCGCGAGTCGGCGCTGGTGTTCTCGACGGGGTTCCAGACGAACCTGGGGACGATCACGGCGCTGGTGGGGCGAGGGGACACGGTGGTCATCGACAAGACGGACCATGCGTCGATCGTGGACGGGTGCTACCTCGCGTTCGGGGAGACGAAGCGGTACCGGCACAACGACATGGAGGACCTCGAGCGGGTCCTGAAGGACGTGAAGGACCCTGAGAGGTGCCTCCTGATCGTGGACGGGGTGTTCTCGATGGAGGGGGATCTCGCGAACCTGCCCGAGATCGTGAAGCTGAAAAAGAAGTTCGGCTTCCGGCTGATGGTGGACGACGCGCACGGGGTCGGCGTGATGGGCGAGCACGGCCGCGGCACGGCGGAGCACTTCGGCCTGGAGGACGAGGTGGACCTCGTGATGGGGACGTTCTCGAAGTCGTTCGCCTCGCTGGGCGGATTCATCGCGGGGCCGGACCAGGTGATCCACTGGATCAAGCACCACTCGCGGGCGATGATATTCAGCGCGGCGATCCCGGCGTCGAACGCGGCGACGGTGCTGGCGGTGTGCGACATCATCGAGACGGAGTACCCCCAGCTGCGCGACCGGCTCTGGGCGAACACGAAGAAGATGCAGGCGGGGCTGAAGGGCGCGGGGTTCGACACGGGGCACACTCAGTCGCCGATCATCCCGATCCTGGTGGGCGACATGCGCAAGACGTTCGACTTCTACCTCGGGCTGCTGCAGCAGGGCGTGTTCGTGAACCCTGTGATCCCGCCGGCGGTGGAGCCGAACCGGACGATGATCCGGACGAGCTACATGGCGAGCCACACGAACGAGATCCTCGAACAGGCGCTCGGGACGATCCAGGCGGTGGGGAAGGCGACCGGGGTTATCTAGAGGGCGAAAGGAAGACCAAACGAAAAACGAAAAGGGAAACACGAAAAACGAAAAGCACGGCATGCCGGAGCTTTTCCTTTTTTCCTTTTCGTCTTTCCCATTTCGTTTTCCTTCGTGGCAGCGGTGACCCTCTCAGTCTCCCCCGTCACGACCTCCGCGGACCTCAAGGCCTTCCTCCGCCTCCCGTGGGCCATCTACCGCGGCGACGCGAACTGGGTCCCTCCCCTGCTGGGCGAGGTCAGGAAGCTGCTTTCGGACGGGCACCCCTTCCACCGCCACGCGGAGACGAAGCTGTTCCTCGCGCGGCGCGACGGGCGCGTCGTGGGGAGGATCGGGGCGTGCGTCAACCGGGCGCACCTCGACGCGTGGAAGGACGGCGCGGGATTCTGGGGGTTCTTCGAGTGCGAGGACTCCGTGGAGACCGCGGCGGCGCTGTTCGGCGCTTCGGGCGCCTGGCTCAAGGAGCGCGGGATGACGATCCAGCGCGGGCCGTGCTCGTTCTCGACGAACGAAGAGTGCGGGCTGCTCGTCGAGGGGTTCCACGAGCCGCCGACGTTCATGATGGCGTACAACCCGAAACGATACGTGCCGCTCGTGGAAGGCTGCGGCTTCGCCAAGGCGAAGGACCTCTGGGCGTGGCTCGTGGACCGGCCGTCCTTCACGCCGCCGGAGAAGATGTTCCGCGTCGCGCAACGGCTCAAGGAGCGCGAGGGGATCGTCGTGCGCCCCGTGGACATGTCGCGGGTGGAGCAGGAGCTCGCACTCCTCCGCGAGGTCTACAACAGGGCCTGGGCGAACAACTGGGGCGCCGTCCCGATGACCGAGGCGGAGTTCGAGGTCGTCGCGAACGACTTCCGCAGGATCGTCCGCCCGGAATTCCTGCTGTTCGCGGAAGTCCAGGGCAAGCCCGCCGGATTCTCCCTCTCTCTTCCCGACTATAACTTCGTCCTCAGGAAGATGAACGGCTCGCTCTTCCCGCTCGGCTGGCTTACCTGGCTGCTGAACGCGCGGAAGATCCGCCGCCTGCGCTACATCACGATGGGGATCCTCCCCGAGTACCAGCGCCGGGGGCTCGACTCGATCTTCTACATCGAGACGATGCAGGCGGGGCTCAAGGGCGGCTGGCAGGAGTGCGAGATGTCCTGGATCCTCGAGGACAACACGGTCATGAACAACACGATCGAGGCGTTCGGGGGGAAGCGGACGAAGGTCTACCGGATCTACGACCGGCCGCTGTGACATGCGGGTAGGATGCGCCGCATGAGGGCGATCGCCGCCGTCCTGCTCGCCGCGCTGTGCGCGTCCGCCGAAACCGGCGGGGAGATCCTTGCGCGCGACGCGAAGGCGCTGGCGGCGTGGAAGGCCGCGCCGGTGACGCTGACCGGGCGGGTGGTGGACGAGGACGGGTTCGGGGTGGCGGCCGAAGTCGCGGTCCAGGACCGGAAGGCGGCCGCGGACAAGCGCGGCTGGTTCCGGATCGACGCGCTGGCGCGCCGGAACGCGCTCGTCCGCGTCGGCGCCGAGGGGTTCTTCGTCGAGTTCCGCGTCGCGGACCTCGCCCTGCCCGCGGGGCAGGACGCGGCGGACCTCGGCACGGTCCGCCTCCGGGCCCGCGCCCCCGGCCGCGTCCGCCTGGTTTTCGGCGGGGACGCCATGATGACCCGGCGCTTCTTCAAACCCGACACCATCGAGTCCCCTCCCGCGCCGGTCCTGAGGCCCGACTCGCTTCACGCCGACGCCGCGGCCGTGCTGGCGGACGTCGCTCCGGTCCTGCGGGAAGCCGACCTCGCCGTGCTGAACCTCGAGACCGTCGTCGGCGACGCGCCGGGCGACCCCGTGTCCCGCAAGGAGCACAATTTCCTCACGCCCCCCGGTGCGCTCGACGCCTTCGCGGACGCCGGCGTGGACGCGTTCACCCTCGGCAACAACCACTGCTGGGACTTCGGCGAGGCGGGGCTGAAGCGCACGCTTGAGGAACTGGGGAAGCGGGGGATCCTCTCGTGCGGGGCGGGCGCGAACGAGGCGGCCGCGCGGCGCCCCGCGGAGCTGAGGGCCGGCACGGCGAAGTTCCTCCTCCTCTCCTACAGCGGCGTCCGGGGAAGCGACGTCCCGCTGCTCGCGGAGGGCGGGCGCGGCGGCGCCGCGCCGATGGAAACGGAGGCGATCCTCGCGGACGTGCTGGCGGCGGCCGGGAGGGCGCCGGTCATCGTCGCGCTCCACACCGGCACGGAGTACGCAAGCCGGCCGACCCGGCGCGC
This sequence comes from Planctomycetia bacterium, assembly GCA_020849035.1. Lineage (GTDB taxonomy): Bacteria > Planctomycetota > MHYJ01 > WSZJ01 > WSZJ01 > WSZJ01. Next base: position 15,986 of record JADLHC010000130.1, on the reverse strand, counting down.
CCGCGACGCCGCGTACGTGGCCGCCGGGGGGGGCGCCGCCCTGGTCGTCGGACACCACGCTCACACGCCGCAGGGGCTCGCCCTCGTCGAGGGCGTCCTCGTCGCGCGCTGCCTCGGGAACTTCGCGTTCGACCAGTCGCGCTACGAGGCCCTTCCCGGGCTCCTCCTCGTCGCCGACTTCGAGGACGGGCGCGTCTCCGCCGCGAGGCTCTTCCCCATTCTCAACGACGACTACCGGGTGCGGGCGGCGGCCGGGCCCGTCGCGCGGTGGGTGGCGCGGCGCGTCGGGGCGCTCTCCGAAGGCGTGGACGTCGCATGGCGCGCCGGCGGTGTCGAGGTGGCCCTGGAGCCCGGGGAACGGGCGTCCTCGTAACGGACGGTCGTCCTGTCCGGGGACCGGCCCGTGCGCGTCGCTCCCGGGGACCCGTCGACCTATGTCGTCGACGCGCGATGCCAGGCGCCGCTCGAGTCGGGGCGGGACCTGCTGCGGGTCGGCGGCTTTGAGGACGGGGACGCCGACGCGGACGCGCTCGAGCCCGGGACCTGGGCGCCCGGGGCAGGCGCGCGGATCTCGGTGGATGACCCCCGGAGCGGCGCCGCCTGCCTGCGCCTCGCCTGCGCAACGGAGTCGAACGCGACGATGCGCTTCCGGATCCCCGTCCCCGATCGGTTCACGGTCGCGGGCTGGTGGAACGCCCCCCGCGGCGCCACGGCCGAAGTCGAGTGCGATTTCTGCGAGCTTCCTTCCCTCGCCCCGGTCGCCACCGTGGTGGCGGGGCGCCTGGGGTCGGAGGGGCCGGCCTGGAAGCCGTTCTCGTTCGACGTGGTCCGGCCGCCGAAGTCGCGCTTCGTCCGCATCCGCCTCCGGGCTGCGGCGCCGAAGGGCACGGTCGCCGACGTGGCCTTCGACGACGTTGCGGTGATCGAGTGGGAGCGGGTCCGCGGACGCCTCGAGGCGCCGAACGAGTGGGACTGGCTGCGGGCGCCGGGGTGCGCGGGAACGGCCGCCGCGACGCTGGAGCTCGAACGGGTCGGCCGGGACTGACGACCATTGACGTGGCGACGCCAGCTTCTACTCTGGGCGCCCCGGTGATCCCCAAGGAGCCCCGATGATCCGCCTACTCCCGCTCGCCGCCCTGATCTCCCTCGTCACCGCATCGGCCGCCTCGGCCCAGGCCGGGGGGCTGGAGGACAGGCTTCGCGCCACCGACCCCCGTCCCGGCCAGCGCTGGGCCGACGCGCGTCCCGAGATCGGCGTCCGCGAGGTGCGCGTCCACGAGGGCGGCCGCGAGCTCCGCGGCTGGTTCGTGCCCCCGGGCGGCGAGTGCACGCTCAAGATCGGCGGCCAGAACCGGCTCCTCGTCCAGATCCGCCCCCAGATGGCGGACCGCACCGCGCCCGAGGTCCGCTACTCCCTCCACTGGACCGTGGACGGCGGGGCGGAGCAGAAGAAGCGCTTCAAGACCACGGCCCACAGGACCGCGCTGTTCGAGGGGGGGATCGACGGGGTGCCGGGGGTCGCGGACTCGCTGGTGATCGAGCTGCCGCAGGACGGCTCGCACGCGGTGGTCCTGCGGGTGCCCGCGGATGCGAAGGCGGGCCTCGTGCTGCGTTTCCGGTACGAGGAGCCGAAGCCGTCCGGGAAGAGCTACGGCTCGACGACGGGGGCGGATTCGCACCGGGACACGTTCTGGATGGCGACGCGGTCGCTGCTGAAGTTCGGCTACACGGACAACGCGGCCGAGCTGAACGACGTGGAAACGCACGACTGGGAGGAGCGGAACGACAATCACCCGCGTGACAAGTACGACCGGATCGCGTCGGTGGACGATTTCTACATCGACTCGAGCCTCGATGCGGAGATCATCACGCCTGAGACGCCGGTCGGGCGGTTTTTCGTGGGCGGGACGCTCGACGAGCGGTGGTTCCTCCGGAATCACCGCCTGAGCACCGACACGTTCGGAGCCTACGTCCGGCACCAGGTCCTTCCCGGCGTGAACTACAGGCTGTTCGGGACCTGGGAGGTCGACCATGTTCTCCGGAACGTCGACCCGCCGGAGACGCCGGGGCAGCAGCATGGGCACGCGCACTACGACGCCTACGAGATCGGCGGGAAAGCCTGGGTGCGGTGGGGGAAGCCGCTGACGACGGGCCTCACCTACGCCTGGGAGCTGAGGGACTGGAACACGAAGTTCAACGAGCGCGACTCTTCCGCGCACCGTGCGGCGCTCGACGTCACGGTGCGGCCGGCGAAGTGGCTGTCGCTGGAGCTGGACTTCGATGCGAAGTGGCTGCGGTGCATGGCGTCCGGGGGGGAGACGGACCGGTCCTGGCGCGAGTATTCGCCGAGGATTGCGGCCGACGTGCGGGTGAAGCGGGTGATGTTCGGGGGCTCCTACCGGTACGCCTGGCGTCGGTACACGACGGACCATTCGCGGTCGGAGGACGTCTCCTACGCGGACCGGACGGACCAGCGTCACGCGTTCCGGCTCTACCTGGGGTACGTCATCGGGACGGACACGGAGGTGAAGCTGGCCTGGGAACGGGAGCGCCGGACGGTGGACCTTCCGGGGCGCACGGGTTCCGCCGCGGAGGGGCGCCTTCGCCGCAGTTCGAACACCCTCGAGCTTTCGCTTCTGTTCCTGTGGCCGTGAGGTTCCGGGGGCGTGTAGGCTGTCGGGCATGAGCGTGCTCGCGGCGTCGCTGGCCGGGGCCCTGGCGGCCGGGGGGATCTGGGAGTACCGGCGGCACCTCGCCAGCGTGCGCGCCATCCCGGCGCGGATCCACGTGAACGGGACGCGCGGGAAGTCGAGCGTGACGCGGCTGATCGCGGCGGGGCTGCGGGCCGGCGGGATCCGCACGTTCGCCAAGACGACGGGGACGGAGCCGCGGATGATCTTCCCGGACGGCCGCGAGGAGCACATCCCTCGCCCCGGGCGTGCGAACATCATCGAGCAGCTCAAGGTCTTCCGGCGCGCCGCGCAGGAGCAGTGCCAGGCGATCGTGATCGAGTGCATGGCGCTTCAGCCGCACATCCAGTGGCTGGCGGAGCACCGGATCGTGAAATCCACGCTCGGCGTCATCACGAACGTCCGCGCCGACCATCTCGACGTCATGGGGCCGACCGTGCAGGACGTCGCGCGGTTCCTCTGCGCCACCATTCCGCCCGGCGGGCTTGTCTTCACCGCCGAGCGGGAGCACCTTCGGATCGTGGAGGAGCGCGCGGCGGGGGCGGGGGCGAAGGTCGTCGCGTGCGGCGAGGATGAGGTGACAGAGGAGGAGATCCGGACGTTCGACTACATCGAGCACCGGGAGAACGTCGCGCTGGCCCTGCGGGTGGCGATGCACTGCGGCGTCGCGCGCGCCGCGGCGCTCGAGGGGATGCGGCGCTGCACGCCCGATCCGGGCGTCCTGCGCCTCCACCGCATCCGCTTCTTCCAGAAGGAGATCGAGTTCGCGAACGCCTTCGCCGCGAACGACCGGGACTCGACGCTGCGGATCTTCCGTCGGCTCGGCGTGGGCGCCCGGCCGGGGCGGCGGACCATCGTGATCTTCAATTCCCGCGGCGACCGGATCCAGCGGGCGGAGCAGTTCGCGGACATGATCGCATCGGACATGGGGGCGGTGGACACGGTGATCCTGACCGGCGACCTGACGGGGGCGGTCGTGAACCGCGCGATCCGGCACGGGGCGCCGGAAGAGAAGATCGTGGACCTGGGGGACCTGGCCGGGGAGCAGGTGAACGTCGTGTTCGAGGCGGTGCTCGACGCGACGCCGGAGCGGTCGCTGGTGGTCGGCGTCGGGAACATCGGGGGGCTGGGGCACTCGATCGTGCACTACTTCCAGAACCGCGGGGAGGACCGGCATGGCGCCGCCGCCAGCTGACCGCGCTCGGGGCTCCCGCGGGCTGCTCCTGCGCGCTGCCGCCGCGACGGTCCTCTTCGCCTCGACGGCCTGGGCCGCCGGCTCCGCCGCGCCCGGCGGGCCGACCGTCGAACTGCTCATCGAGGCCATCGCCCTCGGGCTCGTCGTCTCCCTCGCCTTCTCCGAAACCCTAGGGCTCGCCACCGGGGGCATGATCGTCCCCGGCTACGTCGCCCTCGCCCTCGCCCAGCCCCCCCTCGCCGCCGGCCGCACCCTCGCCGTCACCCTCGCCGTCGCCCTCGCCACCTACGGCGTCGTCCGCGTCCTCTCCCGCTACATGCTCATCTACGGCCGCCGCCGCACCGTCATCATCATCCTCATCGCCTTCTCCCTCGGCGCCCTCGCCCGCGCCCTCCCCATCCGCCTCGACGACCGCACCTCCATCGTCCTCGCCCCCATCGGCTACATCATCCCCGGCCTCATCGCCGACTGGATGGAACGCCAGGGCCTCGTCCAGACCATCTCCTCCCTCATCATGGCCTCCGTCCTCGTCCGCCTCCTCCTCATCCTCCTCACCGGAGCCGCCGTCCTGTGAAATTCCGCGAAGGCAAAGTCCCCCCAGCCACCCTCGCAGGGCTCGCACTCCTCGCCCTCACCGCCTGGGCCGCCGTCGAACGCTTCCAGGTCGACAAGCGCGAGGACGCCTACCGCGAGAAGAAGGCGGCGGTGGCGTCCGTGAAGCGCGGGCAGGACGCGATCCGGGTGGCCCGGAAGCGTGCGGGGCTGGCGATCGACTACGAGCGGGACCCGCAGCACACCGGCCTCATCGGCACCGACGACCAGTCCGGCCCGCTCACGACCGACAAGGGCTACCTCCGCGCCAAGCAGATCGCCACGCAGCCCAACCTCGCCGCCGTCGTCGTCGCGTGGCTGCGGGAGGCGAAGGTGCAGAAGGGCGACTTCGTGGCCGTCGGCATGACCGGATCATTCCCCGGCGCCAACCTGGCCGTCATCGCCGCCATCGAGTCTCTCGAGGCCCGCCCGCTGGTCGTCACGTCCCTCGGCTCCTCGACCTTTGGCGCCAACCAGGCCGAGTTCACCTGGCTCGACATGGAGAAAGCCGCCTTCGATGCCGGCGCGATCCGCACCCGGTCGCTCGCCGCTTCCATCGGCGGCGACAAGGACAAGGGCGTCGGCCTCAACAAGGCCTCCATCGAGGCCATCCGCGCCGCCATCGCCCGCAACGGCATCGAGAAGATCGAGGAGAAAACCCTCGTCGCGTCCATCTCGAAGCGCATGGACCTGTACGCGAAAGCGGCGGGCGATCTGGGGAATATCCGCTGCTACGTGAACGTCGGAGGCGGCCTCGCGTCCGTCGGCTCGAACTACACCGGCGGGAAACTGATACCGACGGGCTACAGCGACAAGTGGGTCGAGCGAAACTACCCCGTCCGCGGCGTCCTGCTCCAGTTCCTCAAGGCAGGCAAGCCCGTCATCCATCTCAACGACTTCCGCCGCATCGCCGGAACCCACGGCCTCTCCACCAACCCCGCCGAACCGGACGAGCCCGGCGAGGGCCCCCTGTTCCTCTCCCGCCGCTACAACCTCGTCCTCGTTCTCGGAGCCCTCTTCGGCCTCGTCGCCGTCATCGTCGCCGTCGGGCTTCTCGACGTCCGACACACCCTGTTCGGCCGGCCTCCCCCCTCGCCCGCACAGCCCAAGGTCGAGCTGCCGCCGCCGCCGCGCGCGCCTGACCCAGGCGAATTTGTGCTATAGTCGTCATTCCTCACTTGGTTTTGAACGAGCACAGCGCGGTACTCTGTTGGAGGCATGCTGGCATGAAGAGGCTCAGACTCGCCATGTTCGTCGTCTCGATTCCCATGCTGATCAGGAACTTGGATGCAAAGCGACCACCGGATCCCAGGCATGACAAGACGCCCAAGCAGATCATTGAGGGCAATGTCCAACTCGCAGGAAAGGCGATCCATGATCTGGGGAAACGACGCGACGGCCTCAAGAAACTCCGGAACGACCTTAAGCGCAACCAGGACGTACTGGTCGGCGGAGGCTTGGCCTTGCTGGGTGATGCCGCATCACTTCCCGCGCTGATCAACCAAAGTCAAGATCCTTCGACCCGTACGGCGCTACAGGTGAAGCTCCAGGTCGTGCAGGGCCTTCCCTCTTGGCTTTGGGGGAAGCAGCACTTGCGGACGCCGAGTTGATTGCGGACATCGACGAGGAGGTCGGAGACTTGCTGGCAAAGCAGAACGCATTTCACAAGTTTCAAAACGACATGCTGGAGATTCTGGGTCACAAACCGCTCGGCGATGAAGTCGACGCGGGCGACAAGCCGCCCAAACCAGTGGAGACACCAACGCCCTCCTCTTCAGATCCCGAAGATCGCATGAAAGAGAACGAGGTCCTGCTTGGCAGCATCGCCGGGGCGATCGACTCCAAGAAATTCGCGATTGACGGTCAGGTCAAGGATGAGCTGAGCGCGTTGATCGTGAACTTGACTGACCTGAAGACCTCAATTGCCACCGAACTGAGCCTACTGCCGACGGACGATCCAGCATTCACGAAGAAAATCGCCGATCTCAAAGATCTCCAGCCTATCATCCAAGATGACCTGAACGCCGTGAGCGACATTCAGGACATTGCGATCGACGACGCCGAAAAGCTGGCTGCGGCGTCCGAGCGGGTCAAGGCCGACCTGGAAACGATCAGGCAGCTCAAGAAACTCGTGAAATGACCCCCGCAGGCACAAGATATCTGCTCGTCGGCACCCTTGGCATCATGGCGCTTTCGGGCGCACTGTTCCTTGCGCTCCGTGAATTCCGAGCTCCCGCGACGATCGGCGACGACAGGGAACGCCCCGTCCAGCCACTTGGGAGACCCAAGGACCGGTACCCGATTCCTTCCCCGCCGGCCCCGGACTTGCCGCCTGAAGCCGCAGCGGCCGAAGCAAACTGGAAGCGCTTCGTTGACGCAGCGCGGCGGGATCCGGAGGGCCTCGAAGGACTTCGGTCGACGGTCTCTGGAGTTGCCGATCCTTCCCTAGAGAGCCTGTACACAGCGGCTCTCCTGCACGAGAATCCCAAGGTGTGTCGGATCGCTATCGAGAACCTCGGAAAGCTCGACACTGCATCTGCCGCGGTTGCGCTCCTTGATCGCCTTGGATCCGAGAGAAGCTCCGAACTGCGCTGGCACCTCTTCATGGCGCTTTCGTACCACCTCGATGTGAAGCAGGTGCATTCGCATGTGAGGGACATCGCCGAAGGCCCGCCTGGACCAGACTCCACGCATGCTCTCTGGATCCTGACGTCTCGGCGATCATCTGAATCGGATCACGAATTCGTTCTGCGATTGCTGGAGGGTCAGTCCACGCGAGAGAAGAAGTCCGAACTCATCAGTGCGACAGCGTCGCTGGCGAAGGACGGAAGTGATTCGGCTTGCATCGCCCTGGTGAAGCAGTTCAGGACCCTCAGCGAACCCTCGCTGAGGGCGGCGTGTTTTCGGGGGCTGGAGAAGGCCGGAAGCCTCTCACTCCTCTCGGACTCTGAGCTGAAGGAGTACTCGCGTGACTCGACTCCGCGATAATTGGCTTGCACTGGCATTCGTCGCGGCTTGCATCGTTGAGGGGGTCTTCATACTCGGAGGTCCACGATCGAGCGATCGATCGCGTCCTGAGCGAACGCCTGAGTCGCAGGGGGATTTTCGCGAAGTGCCCGTGACTCCCGACGCAGGTGCCTCCGCGGGCGAATCGTTGACTTCGCTGTCACCTCCCTCGGTTCGCAACCGGCCAGCGCGTACCGAAGCATCCGGCAAGTCCTGGGACTCATTGGCGGATGTACTCGCTGCAATCAAGTCCTGGGACTCCCGGTGGGACGCGACTCGGGCATACGAGCTTGTGTGCGAACTGTCCAGACATGGGGCGCTTTCCTGCTCGCAGCAGGAGGAACTGCTCGCGATCTTCGCGGATCGCATCCAATCTACTCACGAAGGAGAGCGATATTGCTGGGTTTCGCTCTGCGAGTTGCTTCCGCCGGAGAGGGTCCGACGAGCCCTGCTCGACGCCGCCGAATTTGACGACAGCCCCTGGGTACGGTCCGTGGCGATTCTAGCCTTCGCCCGCGTCGGTGGGCTGGAAGTCTGCAGAAGCACCTTCGAGAACGCCTACCGTTCCAACGATCGTGGAGTCCGCACTGCCTCCCTGAAAGCAGTCTCCACCGCTCCACTGCCGTATGATCTGCCCGTGTTCGCCGAGTCGCTGGGACCCGATCGCTGGCCGGATGAGCAGAGGGCCGCGGTCAAGGGTCTCGCGCGGCTTGGAACCCCGCAGGCGATGGCCACGCTTCGAACGGCCGTCATCGAATGTCGCGACCGCCAGACAGCAGAGTTGCTGTGGAATGAGATTTGCCACAACATTCGGCCAGCGGAGTTGGACCGCTCATTCCTGGCGGCCTGCGAATGGATGCTCAAGGACACCAGGCGGGCGAGGCGATAGATGCAACAGCAAAGGTCCCCCTGAGACACTGCCTTCGGGAGCGGATGTCCTGTGTTGTGTGCAATTTGAGCGCGGCCCGGACCATCGAGCCTGAACTGCCTCTGCGATGCGAGGACTTCAAGCGAATGATTCACGCCGCTCTTGCTGCCTTCGCGGTTTGATCAACACCTATCCTGGGCGCGAGCCAACTCGCTGAAGTCAAATGAGTTTGCGGCGTCAGCCTCCTTCCAGCGCGCCCCCCGTTTCGCTAAGATGCCCCGATCCCCAAGGGGATCCAAGCCTCGCTTCCATGAGAACCTTCCCGGTCCTGCTCGTCGCCGCTTCGCTGGCCGCCTGGGCCCTGCCTCCGGACCGCACGGTCTGGTCCTCCGTCAAACCCACCGGGTCGCCCGCCTCCGTGAAGCTCGTCTCCGCGGGCAAGACCTTCACCTACTACGCATTCGACGGGGAGGGCGCGTCGGTGCGCGTGAAGGGGCCCGTGCGGCTGCGGATCTCGGTGCGCGCGCACTTTTCTGCCGGGGAAACAGGCAAGCGCGCGCTGGCCCTGGACGTGAGCGTGGACGGGGCCGAGCCGAAGACGACGCGGTTCGAGTGCCGGCGCTCGAAGGAGACGACGTACGCGGAAGGCGCGGCCGGCGAGGCGCCCGGTGGGCGCGAAGAGATGATCCTCGACCTGACCGAGGGGGAACACACGGTCCGGGCGAAGACGGACGTGAAGGCCTGGGGGTCGTTCGCGGTGCCGTCCAGGAAGAAGAAGATCCTGCGGACGGACATGGCGCCGGACTCGTTCGAGCGGGCGGTGGAAGAGGTCAGCCAGGAGCGCGAACGCACGTGGTACTTCGGGACGCAGGAGAAGCCGGTCGTGCTCGAGGTCACGGGACCGACGACGCTGCGCGTCTACGCCGCGCTGAATTTCGACGCGTCCATGCGCACCGCCACGGACTGGAAGCTGGAGGCGCTTCTCGACGGCAGCGTCGCCGCGGAGAAGACGTGGAAGAGCAGCCGGAGCCACACGCGGAGCTACCCGGACGAGAAGACGCTGGTGCCCGGGCAGATGGAGTCCTTCGACCTGCCGGTTCCGGCGGGGAGGCACCGGATCGAGCTGAAGCCCTCCGGGTCGCTGTCGGCGGCGTTCCGGCTGCTGATCCCGACCTCGGACGTCAAGAAGGGCGGGAAGAAGTAGGGGCGGGGGGCGGCCGGTCGGTGGAGATGAGGGCGACGGCGCCGACGACGAGGGCGCCTGCGAGGGCGGTGAGGGGAGTGGGCTGTTCTCCGGCGAAGGCCCAGCCCAGGAGGACGGCGACGAGGGGATTGACGTAGGCATAGGACGTGGCGACGACCGCGCTGGTGTGGCGGAGGAGCCAGACGAAGGCGGTGAAGCCGACGATCGAGCCGAACACCGCCAGGTAGGCGACGGCGAGGGCGGACTTGAGCGTGACGGCGTGCGGATCGAGGCGCGGCCACTCCCCCGCGGCGGCGCCGGCGACCAGCAGGAGGGCGCCGCCCGCGATCATCTCCATGGCGGTGGCGACGAGCGGCGACTCCGGGAGGCGAACGCGCCGCGAGAGGACGGAGCCCGCAGCCCACGACGCCGCGCCGAACAGGAGCGCCGCGGCCCCGGCGGGATCGACCGCGCCGCCCTGCCAGGGGCGGACGAGCAGGGCCACTCCCGCCAGGCCGACGAGGATCCCCGCGGCGACGCGCGGCCCGGGAAGGCGCCCGCCGGGCAGCATCGCCCCCAGCAGCACCGCCCACAGCGGCACGGTCGCGATCAGCAGGGACGCCATCCCCGTCGCGACGCTTCTCTCCGCCCAGCACACCGCCCCGTTCCCGCCGAGCAGCATGAGCCCCCCGATGAGCGCCGCGCCCGGCCAGTGCCCCGGCTCGGGCCGCGGGGTGCCTCGCGCCCGCACGACGGCGTACATCGCCAGCCCCGCCGCAAGGAACCGGGCGCCGGCCATCGTGAACGGCGGCAGCGTGTCGATGGCAAAACGGATCGCCAGGTAGGTGGAACCCCAGATCACGTACACGGCGGCGAGCGCTACGGCGACCTTCGCGGCGGAGGGCCGGGGAGACATGGAGGCGAAGTCGTACGCCGGGGAGCGGGTTTTCGCAAGGGTGAAGGGCTTTCTCGCCCCGTCCCGGCGGGTTACCATTTTGTTTCCCCCGCCATGGCCACCAACGCAGCCCTCCTGAACGGCCGGTACCAGGTCATCCGCACGCTCGGCCGCGGAGGAATGGGCGTCGTCCACGAGGTGTACGACCTCGTGCGCAAGGAAGTCCTGGCGCTGAAGACGGTCCGCGCCGACCGCCTGCCCAACGTCGAGCTGTTCCGCCACGAGTTCCTCCTCCTGTCGCGCTTCCGCCACCCCAACATCGAGCGCGTGTACGACTTCGGGAAACTCGAACCCGAGAACGACTACTTCTTCACGGCCGAGCGCGTGGACGGAAAGAACCTGTTCGAGGCGACGGAGACGGCGGACCTCTCGCGCTGCCTCGACCTCGGGGCGCAGATCGCGCGTGCGCTGTCGTTCATGCACGAGCGCGGGCTGGTGCACCGGGACGTGAAGCCGGCGAACGTGCTGGTGCCGGCGACGGGGCCGACGCGCGTCATCGACTTCGGGATCGCGAAGCCGCTGGACGACCTGGGCGAGGTCGCGGGGACGCTCGGTTACCTCGCCCCCGAGGCCCTGCGCGGGCAGCCGTTCGACCACCGCGTGGACCTCTACGCGCTGGGCGTCACGCTCTACGTCATCCTCGGCCGCATGCCGCCGTTCGAGGGCGTCACCACGACCGAGATCATCGGCTGCCACCTCTCCGAACAGCCCCGCCCGCTGCGCGAGATCAACCCGTCCATCCCGACGCGCGTCGAGGCGATCGTCATGCGCCTCCTCCAGAAGGACCCCGGCGACCGCTTCCAGAGCGCCGACGAGGTCGCCAACGAGCTCGCGATGGCCGCCGGGCAGTCGCCGTCGCTGGAGATGCGCAAGACGGTGGACGGCTTCCTCGGAAGCGGCACGCTGGTGGCGCGCGACCACACCTTGAAGAAGATGATGGACTCGATGGCGGCGCGGGCGCGGATGCTGCTGCGGCACGGGGAGGTGACGCGCGAGTTCGGGCGGCGCTCGGGGAACGCGCCGGTCCCGTGCGCGTTCGCGCTGGTCGGCGAGAGCGGCTGCGGCAAGACGCGGCTGCTGCGCGAGTTCCGCATCCAGTGCCAGGTGCGCGGGATCGCGTGCTACGAGGGCGAGCCCGACGGCACCCGCCTGGGCGCCTGGTCGCGCGTCATCGCCGGCATGGCCGCGGCGCGCGGCGGCCAGCCGCCCGCGGAAGATCCCCTTCCCTTCCTCCTCGACTCCGCGCGGCAGAAGGCCTGCGCGATCCTGCTCGACAACTTCGAGGAGGCGGACGAGGACTCGAGGGAGCTGCTGAAGCAGTTCGTGAACATGATGAAGCTGGCGCCGGCGGACGACCCGGTGCCGGCGCTGGTGGTGACGGCGTCGAAGCCGGGGGTGGAGGTGCCCGGGGACCCGGTGCACCTGGACCCGATCGACGCGAAGGGCGCGACGGCGATGGTGAAGTCGATGTTCGGCGTGACGATTCCGCCGGTCGTGGCGGAGCGGCTGGCGAGCGAGACCGGCGGGAACCCGGCGTTCATCGAGGAGACCGTGCGCTGGTGGGTGTCGACGAGGAAGTTCCGCCGCACCAACCGGGGCTGGATCCTCGGCGACATCGCCCGCGAGGACGTCGTGCCGGCGTCGCTCCACGAGGCGCTCAGCGCGCGCCTCGACAAGATGCAGCCCGCGGAGAAGGAGGCCGCGCTCACGCTCGCCGTCCTCGGGCGCCCCATCTCCGTCGGCCGGCTCGGCACCCTGTTCGGCCTCCCCGAAGCCGACGCGGCCGCCGTCGGCCTCGCCCTCACCGCCTCCGGCGTCGGCGTCACCGACGCCTCCCGGAGCAACCTCCGGTCGCGCTTCCCCGACGCCGGGCTGCGCATCGCGGAGGGCTCGGCCTGGAAGGGATTTGCGGCGGCCCACGCGCGCGCGGCGGCCGTGCTGGAAACGGAGGGGCAGGCGGAGACGCCCGCGTACGCGCTTCACCTCCTGAAGGCCGGCGACGTGCTGGGGATTCCGGCGGCGCTCCGGATGCTCGACTCTGCGAACGTCCCGCCCTCGGAGGTGTCGCGGCTTGCGGAGGCTGTGCTGGCGTGGCCGATGCCGACGTCGCAGGAGTCGTTCGCGCGACGGAGGTGGGCGATGGCGGAGGTGCGGCGCGGGCGTCCCGAGGCGGCGCGCGCGATCCTCACGCGGGCGATCGACGCCGCGGGTTCGGACGCGGGCGCGGCCCACGGGCGGCTGCTCCTGGCGCTGACGCTGATGCGGCTCGGGCGGGCGGGAGAGGCTCGCGCGGAGTACGAGGCGGCCGCGCCGGTCGCGGGAGCGACGCCGGACCAGCGGCTGCGGGGCCTGGCGGCGCGCGTCGCGGGGGAACTCGCGCTCGCCGACGGGCGGGCGGAGGAGGCCGCGCAGCGGCTGGCCGACGCGGCGGCCGCGGGAGGCGAGGACGACGACGCGACCGGGGAAATCCTCGAGCGGCAGGCCTTCGCGCTCGAGGCCTGCGGGCGCACCCAGGAGGCCCTTCACGCCATCGAGGACGCCATCGCCCACTGCTCGCTCTCGGGGGACCGCGACCTCGTGGTGAACTGCGAGCGCACGCGGGGAAGGGTCATGCGGCGCGTCGGGCGCCACGCCGATGCGCTGGCCGCGTTCGAGCGCGCCATCGAGATCCGGCAGCGCATGGCGGAGCAGGGGGACCTCGAGCACCTCCACTGCGAGATCGCGCACATCCACCTCCAGTGCGGCCGGGCCTCGCTGGCGCTCGCCTCCGCGGAAAGGGCCGTCGCCGCTTCGAAGCGCGCCGGCGACCCGCGGGCCGAGGCGCGCGCGCTGTTCGCGCTGGAGGCGGCGTGCCTGCGGCTGGGGCATGCTTCGAGGGCGGAGGAGCTGCTGGGGCAGGCGGAGGGGCTGAAGGGGGCGGGGGCGGACGGGCGGGTGCTGCTGCGCCGCGCGGAGCTGGGGCTGTTCCGCGGGAGGATCGGGGAGGCGCGGCAGTTCCTGGACCGGTCGGACCTGCTGCTGCCGCGCACGGACATGGAGAGGTGCGCGCTGGGGGTGCGGCTTCTGATCGCGGAGGGCCGGACGGCGCAGGCGCAGGCGGCCGCGGACGGGCTGGTGGACATGCTCGAGCGCGGGCACGCTTCGCCGGACGACCGCGCCGCGGCGAGGGCGCTCGCGGGGGAGGCGTTTTTCGCGGCGGGGTGGATCGCCCGTGCGCACGACCGGTGGTCGCGGGCGTTCCAGGAGGCGTCGGCGCCCCCGCCGCGCGTCGCGGCCGCGCTGGGGCTGGCGCGCACCGCGTGCGAGTGCGGCCGGCCGTCGCTCGGGCTGGAGTGCCTCGCCTGGGCGCGCGAGGCGGCCGAGGGGATGGACGACCCGGCGATGCTCGCGGAGTTCGCGCTCGCGGAGGCGTCGCTCAGCTCCTTCGAGGGCCGCCACGCCGACGCGCTCGCCGCCGCCGAGCGCGCGCTCGTGTTCGCGCGGCAGGTCGGCATCCCGCTCGCCGAGTCGCGCGCCCTCATCGCCCGCATCGCCATCTACGAGACCCTCGGGGCCTTCGCCCGCGCCGCCGAGGACGCCGCCCACCTCCCCAAGGTCGACCAGCCCACCACCCGCGCCAGCGCGCGCGCCGCCCTCGTCCGCCTCGGCCGCTGGATCACCGTCCAGCTCCCCCCGCAGGAGACCCGCGCCCTCATCGACCAGGAAGCGACAGACTTCTGGGGCCGCCTCGACCTCCTCGCGGCCCGCGCCGGGGGCGACCCCGCCGCCGCCCGCGAAGGACTCGCCCTCTGCCGCCACGCCGGCGCCGGGGGTCGAAGCGCGTGGTTCCACCTCATCCTCGCCCAGCACGCCCCCGACCACGCCCGCCGCCACCTCCGCGCCGCCTTTGCACGCGGCTCCGAGGAGGTCCGCTGGCGCTGCTTCGCCGTCCATGCCCGCCTCGCTTCCAGGCGCGGCGCCGCGGGGGAAGCGCAGGACTGGCTCCGGCAGGCCGGCGAGCGCGTCGCGATGGTCGCCCCGCGCTGCGGGGCGTTCGGCGGGCAGTACCTCGGGCATCCCGAGCGCGCCCTCCTCCCCCGCCCCGGCGGCATCACCCAGGTCCTCGGGAACCTCGTCGACGAGTAGACCCGCGGAGTATCGTGGCGCCTCCCGCCCCAAGGAGATCCGCCCATGCGCCCGCTCCTCCTCGCCCTCCTGCTCGCCGCCGTCGCGGGCGCCGACGCGCTCGACGACACCCTCGCGAAAGCCGGCCTCCGCCGCGCCGACCTCGGCTGGCGCCCCCGCGGCTACTGGAGCCGCTTCCCCATGGACATCCCCCACAAGCTCCGGCATTTCGACGACTGCCTGGCGGAGCCGCTGGCGGTGGTCAACGTGTCGCGGACGCTGGGAAACTCGCTCAAGGCGAATCTGGACCCCGTGGCGCTGGCGAAGCCGGCGGAGAAGTCGGACGGAGCTCTCTACAAGGCGGCGTTCGCGCTGGGGGTGGAGCGCAGGATCGGGTCGTTCCGTGGCTACTCGACGAACCTGACGGCGAAGGACACGGACATCGTGGAAGCGCTGCTGGCCGTCCAGCGCGACGCGGGGCGGCCGGACCGCATGGTGACGTTCGGGCAGGAATCGCCCTACCCCGACTACCGGAAGGACCTGGAGAAGGCCGCGGCCGCGATTCCCGCGGCGGCGCGGCCGATCCTCGGCCGGCTCGTCCTCAACTCCCTCGACGCGAGGCGCTGGGCCGCGACGGCGCTCCGGAACGTGCCCCTGGAAAGGCGCGTCGCGGCATGCGCGCGCCTGGACCTGGGCGTCGAGAACACGGACGCGCTCGACTACGCGCCGGAGGTGGACGACGTGGCGAGGGCGTGGGACGAGCCGTCCATGTGGTACGCGGGACTGAAGGCGGTCCAGGCGCTGGACGAGGCGCGGCTGGCGCTGGCGAAGCTGGAAGCGGCGCCGGCGTTCGCGTTCGACTGGAAGACGCCGTACGGGTGGGTGCGGGTCCGCGGGACGGGCACGGACGAGATCGACGCGTCGGAGTCGTTCCTGCTCGTCGACCTCGGCGGCAACGACACATGGCGCGGCGGGGCGGGCGCGAACGACGCGCTCCGGCTCGTCGCGCTCGCCCTCGACATGGGCGGGGACGACCTCTATGCGGCGGAAGGACCCGCCCAGGGCGCGGGACTCTGCGGGATCGGCGTGCTTCTGGACGCCGCCGGCGACGACGACTACTCGACACCGGCCTGCGGACAGGGTTTCGGTCAGCTCGGCATGGGCGTTCTCGCGGACCTCGGGGGCGGGGATTCGTACATGGTCCGCTTCCAGGGCCAGGGCGCCGCGATCCTCGGCGTCGGCGAACTGCTGGAGGCCGGGGGTGACGACCGGTACTCGGTCTGGTGCCACGTCCAGGGATACGGCGCCGCCGGCGGCGTCGGCGTCCTCGCCGACCGCGCCGGCAACGACGTGTACCGCGCCGAGCGCGATCCCGCGATCACCGGCCGGCCTTC